>DEMS01000028.1:62191-217154 GCA_002359315.1 Bacteroidetes bacterium UBA2664
CTACCACTGAGCTATTCCCGCAATTGTTTCAGAACATCAAATATAAAACCTTTAAGGTGTTCTTTTCAACACTATTTTTGAATTTTATTCAATACCTCCTTAGATGAAATTCTGGATAGGATCACATCATCCTCAGGGATAACAGGCCGATCCCGTTCCCGGTCCACAACACATAGAAAACCGAGCTCTTCGGAACGATCAGCATGAAACTGATGAATTGTCTCCGGTGCAATAAAGACTACATCATGGACTTTAATGGGATGAAGTTCATTGTCCAATACAACACTTCCCGATCCCCTGATGATCACTACACTATGTGGATGTTGATGTTTTTCGAGAGAGGAGAATCCCCCCGGCTTAATTTCAAAATAGCGTGTTTGAAAATTTAGATCAGCAATCTCATCTCCAAGCAGGCTATATCTGTGAATGTCTTTAAAATTATTGGTATCCGTTTTATACTCTTTTTTTTCAACTCCTTCCCATTGAAAATGATCGGACTTGATAACTTTAGAATGATTACTCAATGTTTCCCTCCAGCAGTTTTATAAATTCAGCAGTCGCCTTTTCGATCCCATCTTTATGATTGTATAGACTTCCACCGACCAAATAAGCGATATCAGTTCCATAACGATTCAGTAAGCCGGGTATTGAGTCCAGATTAATCCCACCCGCCGGAGAAGGCAGGGAGGACTTAAAGTTGCAAAAGTCAGAGTGCATTTGTTGATTCAAGGCTATACAAGTATCTAGAGAAAATGTAAAGCGTCCACCTGCATTTGGATAGATGATACAATCTGCACCCAGTGCCCGCCACAGTTTACCATAATAAAATTCAGGTGTAAATCCATGCGTTTCATGAATTACGTAACTGCCTGAAAATGCAGGGTGAGCCATGATTGGAGCTAATTGAAGTTTTGCCAGAGAACAGAGTGTTTCCAATCCGGTTAATTGAGGGGAGAGCAATACTCCATCTGCACCCATTTCAATCGCTTCCCGGAATTTTTCTTCAACTTTTAATGGGTTTGATGTAATATTTGGGAAATAGAGTGTTTTTTTTCCGGAGTGTTGCTCTCCTTTTCGGATTGCTTCAACACAAGCGGCTACTCTTCTCTTAAATGTTGCCTCTTTTTGATTAGTCAACCCGTGGTCATCCTTTATAATATCGATGCCGGCCTTTGAAAAAGAATATGCACGTTCAGCAAATTCATTTTCTGTAAGGCCAATCGGTTTTAAAGCCGTGCAACTTAAAGCTCCATTTCTTTTGCCGAGTAAGTTTCGAATGCCGTCCATTCCAAACGACGGGCCCTGACAAAACCTTGAAAACAGATTGTCATCAGCATCTACAATTTTAATGCCGGGAAGGAGTGAGATATTTCCAAAGAGTACATTTATGAGCTGAGTGATATCATCTGCAACGACCGATGTGGGAAATGATATCAAAACTGTCCAGAGGTTCTTACCCACTGAGGGTTGAACAGACAATAATTCTGCAATCGAGTGTTTTGCACTTTTGGGTACAGAGGGGAGAGGCATCTCAACTGTTTGCTCAGTGCGAATGTGATGAGCAATCTGTTCAGCTTCATGCTCTGATTCGGCCTGAACCCGGAATGTCAGAGTGAAATGAGATGAATTGCCCATTTTTATCTATCGAAGAATGGTTTCTGTTCGTTTAGGCCCTGTTGACACGATATTAAATTTGACACCAATAAACTCTTCTACAAATGCGATATAGTCTCTGGCATTCTTTGGCAGATCTTCAAATTTGGAGATATTTCGTGTGGATTGTCTCCAGCCGCTGAATTCTTTGTAAACAGGTTTAATTGTCTCAAGAACAGTTGATTCCAAAGGAAATTGATCTGTTTTATTTCCATTGACTTCGTAATGTGTACAAACTTTGATCGTATCAAAATCGTCTAACACATCCAGTTTTGTAAGTGTCAATTCATTCATTCCGTTTAAACGGATTGCATATTTAAGAGCTACCAAATCGAGCCATCCGCAACGCCGGGGCCGACCCGTTGTTGCGCCAAACTCCTGTCCATTTTTTCTGAGTTTTTCACCCTGTTCATCATGAAGTTCGGTGGGGAATGGGCCATTTCCGACCCGGGTACAATAGGCTTTTGTAATGCCCATTGCATGTGTTATCGCAATAGGAGGAATACCGCTTCCTGTACACGCTCCTCCGGCTGTAGGGGAGGAGGAGGTTACATAGGGGTAAGTGCCATGATCAACATCTAGCAGGCTTCCCTGAGCTCCCTCAAGAAGGATAGAGTTGCCGTTATCCAATGCGTTATGAAGTATGTCGGTGGTATTGCAGATGTATGGTGTAATCCGCTGAATAGCCGGCTCTAATTCAGCCAGAATATCTGAAGCATCCAATTCGTCTTCTTCATACACGTTTTTTAGTGCGATATTAATATCAACAAGATTTTTTTGGACCTTATCAAGCAGCAAATCCCTGTCAAGAAGATCATTCATGCGAATTCCTACTCTTGAGACCTTACTCACGTAAGCGGGGCCGATCCCGCGCCCTGTTGTACCAATTGCATCACTGCCGCGCCGTTTCTCTTTGATTTTATCGAGAACTTTATGATATGTGAGAATCAGATGTGCAGATGAACTGATAAAGAGTCTGTTTTTAAGGTCGACACCCAGAGATTCCACCTCTTCAATCTCTTTTACAAGAGAAATAGGGTCAACAACAACCCCATTGCCAATTACACACTTTGAATTCCCGTTAAACATTCCGGACGGAATCAGATGGAGCACGATGGTTGTGTCATCGAATTTAAGAGTATGGCCTGCATTTGCACCCCCTTGATAACGGACAACATATTCCGACTCAGCGCTTAAAATATCAACGACTTTTCCTTTTCCTTCATCACCCCATTGGGCTCCTATGACTATTCTTACTGGCATAATTTCCAAAAAAAAGGAGGTGTTTTCACACCTCCAAAATTATTAATTAAATGATCTGTAATGATCGATTAATTCTCCTTGAATGAATCAACAGCTTCATCAAGAGATTTATAGTGTTTAAAGACGGTAATAAGTTTTGTAATAATGAGCAAGCTTTCAATTTTATCCGTGGCATTTGCAATTCTCAAATCGCCGCCGGCTTTCCTCATCGTAGTTAAGGCTCCAATCATCATTCCTAAACCGGATGAGTTCATAAACTTAACTTTTGAAAGATTAAATACGACATTGGTATTATCTTTTTCGATCAGTTCATGAAGTTTTTCATTCAGGCTTACGGCATCAGGCCCGCCCATTACATTGCCTTTAAACTCAATGACTGCGCAGTTATAGCGCTCAGAAACATTAAAACTCATATTTTCACCGTATTTAAGTTGATTCGATCTGTTAGTTGGCTTTCATAGCACGTTTTTGCAACTCTACTACAATTGAACTGGCAATAAATAGTGAGCTGTAAGTTCCTATAATTACACCGAGTACAAGTGCAAATGCAAAACCTTTTAGTACCTCACCTCCAAAGATAAACAGCACAGTTACCACAAACAAGGTTGTAACAGAAGTTATAACTGTTCGACTAAGGGTATCATTCAAACTTTTATTAATCATATCTGTGAAATTCATCGTCTTATAGATAATAGAATTTTCACGGATACGATCAAATACAACCACTGTATCATTTAATGAGTAACCCACAATGGTAAGGAATGCTGCAATCATTGCCTGGTTAATACTGACATCAAACGTTGCTATTTCAGCCATTACGGTAAAGATACCGAGCACAATCAGTACATCGTGGAATAGAGCTGCAATGGCTCCGGCGGAAAAGTACCACCCTTTAAATCGGATAAATATGTAGATAAATACGACGGCCAGGGCAAAAATAATGGAATAGAAGGCCCCTCTTTTCAGGTCTTCCGCAAAACGGGGCCCTACGAGGTCTGTCTTCTGAACGGTTACCGAATTGCCCGGGTACAGCGTGTCAAAATTTGAAAGAATCAATTGACGTGTCTGGGTAATATCTTCTTCAGTATCAATACGGAGAAGAATTTCTCTGTCAGAACCGAAGAGCTTGATTTCAGGGACACTTCCCAAAGGCTCGGTTAGAGCTGATCTCAACTCAACGACATCAACGGGTTCTTCAAATTCAAAGACGAACTCTTGTCCGCCCCGGAAATCAATTCCGTAATTGATTCCTAAAGTTAGGATCGCAACTATGGATCCAATCATCAGAGTGCCGGATACAATGTAGGCGATCTGATGAGCTTTAATAAAATCGAAACTTGGTGATTCAAACCATCTCATAATAGTATACCTGTGTGTTTAATTTTTTAATATCAGTGATTAACCGAAGCTGACAACAGCTGTTTTTTCCCGGGTTAGATAGTCAACAATAACTCTTGTGATTACAATTGCACTAAAGAGTGATGCTACGATCCCTGCCATCAATGTTACAGCAAAACCTTTAACCGGCCCTACTCCAAAGCTATAAAGGATTATAGCTACAAAGAACGTGGTTACGTTGGCATCAATAATCGCGCTCATCGCATTAGCATATCCATTGTCGATAGCTGCCCTGAGGGTTTTCCCGCCCCGCATCTCTTCACGGATCCGGTCAAATATCAACACGTTTGCATCTACAGCCATACCGATAGTCAATACAATTCCAGCAATCCCCGGAAGTGTGAGTGTTGCCTGAAAACCGGCTAAAATCCCCAGGATAAATATAATATTGAGAATCAGTGCCAGATCGGCGATTCCGCCCCCGGTTCGGTAGTAAACAATCATAAAAAAGGCGACTACAACTAAACCAAATATCACGGAGTAGAGCCCTGCACGAATGGAATCCTCTCCCAAAGAGGCACCGACGGTTCGCTCCTCAATAATATCAAGAGGGGCCGGTAGGGCACCTGACATCAGGATGTTCACGAGATCCTCTGCTTCTTGAATCCCACCCATTCCGGATATTGATGAGCGACCGTTATTAATTTGAGACTGGACAGTGGGATAGGAGTAAACGCGACCGTCAAGAACAATAGCAACGGGACGTCCTATATTGGCTCCGGTAATTCGGGCCCAACGACGAGCGCCTTCAGAATCCATTGTCATGGATACATCCGGAACGTTTGTTACCGGGTCAAAAGCTACACTCGCTTCTGAGATCACATCTCCGGTCAGTTCGATCTGACTTCGCACGGCAATCATTTCATATAGTCCGATACCATTACTCTGAGTAAACGGTTCAGCACCCCAAAGAAGGGTTATATTTCTTGGAATGAGATTTTGTACTTCTTCTGTTTGAAGAATTCTATTTACAGCGGCAGTATCCATTTCGGCAGCATATCCGAATGAATAGTCGTTTGTGCCTCTTAAGTCAAAAATTTCCAACAAATTCGTAACTTCATCATCTTCACCGGCCAGTGAATCTGCTTCTGATTCATTGTTTAAGGTATCTTCTTCAGCCATATTGCTGAAATAACTGGCAACTTGCTGCTTTACATTCCTGATTTCATCAGCTTCAGGTGTTAATCGAAACTCCAGGCGAGCCGTCCCCCGAAGCAGATCTCTTACCCTCTCTTCGTCATCAACACCGGGAAGCTCTACTACAATCCGGCTATCCCCTTGTTGTAAAATAGAAGGTTCGGTTACACCAAAACGGTCAACCCTGGATCTGATAATTTCAATGGCACGTTCAACGGCAGCTGTCCTCTGATCTTTGAGATATGTGCTTATTTCTTCGTTTGTCGATCTGCGAGTAATGTTTGCACTATCTGATCGATAGTATCTGCTCAAAAGTGCTTCTGAATCACGACGTTCAAATTCTGCCACGAACTCATCAACAAAATCTGTTGCTTGTTCTCTTGATATCTCACGAGCGGTTTGTATGACATCTTCCAGATATTCATCAGAAAAATCACCGGCTAATTCGAGTACCAATTGTGGTGTGCCCACTTCCAGGGTTACATACATGCCACCTTGTAAATCAAGACCAAGAGATAACGATTTTTCTCTTAAATCGGCTAACTTTACGGCATTCTCAGAGGCGTATTGAATCCGCTCTGATTCCGTCATACTATTCATATGCCTCTGTTCGAGACTATGTTGAATCGTAGGGAAGAGGTAATAGACCGTTAAGCCCAAAAAGAGCGCGATCATACCTATTTTAAATCCATTATTCTTTTTTTTCATTTTTTACCAATTTTTTATGATTAATTATAAACTCTTATCAGTCAATTAAAGATAGCAACCAATGCCATTCATTATATTTAACTGAAGTATTGAAGCAACAAATTGATTGAAGTGTTATCCATAAGAAATTTTACAATAGAAGGATCTGTAAAATCTTCCGGACACTGTTCATCAGCATTTAAATCCTATAAGCACCTAGGGAGCATTGATGCTTATTCCGCTTTTAAGAGGTGATATTGCTTTCAGAATCCACACTGAAGCCCTGTTTCCAAATTCAGCTTGAATTAAATCAAACAATTTAGGCACAGATTGAGTAAAAACACCGTTACTGTGGCTATTCAGTGTCAGCCATTTAATAATAGAAAAATTGACTTCCGGAAGTACGGCGTTACTTGCATCACTGTGATTCTGAAATACACTCCATTGACTGACTAACCAACTGGAAACCTGTTGATGTTCACTGTCATCAAAAGAAAAGTTGATCCTGAAATCATCTTTGTTATTCTTTACTAACTCAGAGGCTTGCTGGATGAGAATCCATAAATCTCCGGACTGTTCAGGGAGTTCACGTATTGAATTTCGTAATTTGGCTTCACTCTCATTTCCGGTAACAACTACATTTTGATCCAGCCACTGGGCAAAGGCGATTTTTTGAGCAGAACTCGAAAAGGGTACAATAAGATGTACCATAAACCCGGCCATCAATAAATAGATGGTTGCAGTTCTGATCGTATGTGAGGTTAAGCTTTTCATTCGTGTATGAAAATAGGCAGATCAAAACCATCAGACAAACATTTTTTTAATGTGAGAGTCCTGTTGAAGGTGGTTTTGAAGGGATATAGTGGTCTATCAGGCAGAACGAAGCGTAATTCTGGCAAACTCTTCTTTTAAAAATTTTCCGGTGTAGCTATTCTCGGATTCAATCACTTCTTCCGGAGTTCCCACGGCTACAATTTCACCTCCTCCGTTGCCCCCTTCCGGTCCCAAATCGATGATCCAGTCTGCGGCCTTAATCAAATCCAGATTGTGTTCAATGACTATAACGGTATTTCCTTTTTCAACAAGTTTTTGGATCACATCAACCAACATCTTCACATCCTGAAAATGAAGCCCGGTTGTGGGTTCATCCATAATGTAGATTGTATCTCCTGTTCCGATTTTTGAGAGTTCCCGTGATAATTTTATCCGCTGTGCTTCTCCGCCACTTAGCGTTGTGCTGGACTGTCCAAGAGTCAGATATCCAAGTCCAACCGAATTGAGTGTTTTCAATTTCCGCTTGATGGATGGAACGGAGGTGAAAAATTCTTCAGCTTCACTGATCGGCATTTGCAGGATATCTGATATATTCTTACCCCTGTAATGGATCTCAAGGGTTTCCCTGTTATATCGCTTTCCATTGCAATTTTCACATTTTACATAGACATCCGGCAGAAAATTCATCTCAATTTTCCGAAGGCCATCGCCCTGACATGTTTCACAGCGCCCGCCTTTCACATTAAATGAGAATCTCCCCTGATCATAGCCCCTGATTTTGGACTCCGGCAGTTCCGCAAAGAGGGATCGAATATGATCAAATACTTTTGTATAGGTTCCCGGATTTGATCGGGGTGTTCTGCCGATCGGACTTTGATCGATGGATATAACCTTATCTACATGCTCCAAACCCTCTATTGACTGATAGGGCAGAGGTACAGATTTTGAGTTATAAAACTCATTGGATAGAATTGGTGTCAATGTTTGATTGATAAGTGTACTTTTACCGCTTCCGCTTACACCGGTAACCGATATAAATTTCCCGAGTGGAATTTCCAGGTCCACATTTTGCAGGTTGTGTCCGCTTGCATTAATAATTTTAAGCGACTTGCCGCTGCCTTCCCTTCTCTTGTCCGGAAGCGGAATGACTTCTTCATCATTCAGGAATCGCATCGTCATTGAATTGGGGTCCAATTCATCAGGAGTCCCTTTTGTGACAATATATCCCCCTTCCGTTCCGGCTCCCGGCCCCAGGTCAACGACATAATCGGCATGTTCAATCGTTTCGCGATCATGCTCCACCACAATAACCGTATTACCCAGATCACGAAGTGTTTCAAGAGACCGGATCAGTTTGATATTATCCTTCTGATGAAGTCCGATACTTGGCTCATCCAGAATGTAAAGAACACCGACCAGTTGAGTCCCAATTTGTGTTGCCAGACGGATGCGCTGAGCTTCACCGCCACTCAATGTTTGGGCTTCACGATTCAGAGTTAAGTAAGTAAGACCCACATTTAGCAAAAAATCGATTCTATCTATAATCTCCTTTAAAACGAGCTGGCCAATCTTTCTCTGCCGTTCTGTAAGTTTCAGATTCCCGATGGTTAATCGCAGGGATTGAATATCCATTTCAACAAGATCTTGTATGGTATATCCGTCAATTTTATAGGAGAGGGCTTCTTGATGGAGCCGGCCGCCATTGCAGGAAGGGCACGTCAATTTTGAGAGATACGCTTTGGCTTTATCCCTCTGCTTGTTTGACTTACTCTCCTCATACTGTTCACGGATGATACTGCTCAGCCCGGAATATTTATGTTTATACGTGACATTATTATTCTTGAAGTCATAGCTGACATTGAATTTTTCGTCGCCGCCCCCATCAAACAACAGATCTAATGATTCTTCAGGAAATTGTTCGATGGGTGTTTCAAAATCCAGGTTCACACTTTCCAGAACTGCTTTGAGCTGTTTGAAAACAAATATATCGCGGGGTTCACCCAAAAAACGAATCGCTCCTTCCTGAATACTTTTTTCCGGATTTTGTATCACAAGATCCCGGCTTACGTCATAGTGATAACCCAGTCCGTTACACGTTTTACATGCTCCGTACGGTGAGTTAAAAGAGAACATATTGGGAGCCGGATCTTCATAGGAGAGGCCGCTTTCGATATCATACAGATTTTTAGAGAAAATTCGGTCCCGTAGAGTGTCCTCTTCTTGAATCGCCAGAATGAGATTTCCATCTGCCATTTCGAGTGCCAAATGAATACTTTCTGAGATCCGTTTTTCACTGGATGGACTGATCACAAAACGGTCCACTACTACTTCAATATTATGCGTTTTATAGCGATCCAGTTTAATTTCTCCTTCCAGATCGATCAACTCCCCATCCACACGGGCTTTAATAAATCCTTGTTTCTGCATCTGTTCAAAAAGTTCGCGGTAATGCCCTTTTCTTCCCCTGACAACCGGAGCCAGGCAGTATGCTTTTGTACCAGTAGGTATGTCCATGATCGTTTCTACAATTTGATCGGACGTTTGCTTCTCCATTTTATTACCGCTGATGTAGGAGTAAGGGACGCCAATTCGAGCGTAGAGTAGCCTCAAAAAATCATAAATTTCAGTAACTGTGCCGACCGTTGATCGTGGATTTCGATTTGTTGTTTTCTGATCAATGGATATTACAGGTGAGAGCCCATCAATAAAATCAACATCGGGCCGTTCCATCATGCCCAAAAATTGACGGGCATATGCAGAGAGAGATTCCAAAAAACGACGTTGCCCCTCTGCATAAATTGTGTCGAAAGCCAGGGATGATTTGCCCGAGCCGGAAAGACCTGTTAGAACCACCAGTTTCTCACGGGGTATATCGATATCAATATCTTTAAGATTGTGCTCTCTGGCACCTCGAATGATGATATTATTTTGCAATGGACGAATCTTTTAGATTAAACCTCTTAAAATACAAAACGTTTTAGGCAAGAACACGTTCCTGTATTGGAAAAATAGTGAAGAATTTGGGGGGTAGTGATTTAAAAAGAAAGGCAGAACGCAAAAGGCAAAGGGCAGAAGTATCTTATTCAAAACCCTTTAGTCAGCCTGAACAGCCATATTCGGAAAACGAAATACGGCTTCCGACCAAATGTAAATAACCTTAACACAGGTGACGGGGTATGACGACTTACTGGAACCAAAAAGGTATTTATTGTAGTTGTCATAAACAATTTTCATTCTAAACCCTTCTGCTTTCTGCCTTTTGCGTTCTGCCTATTTATTATGGCTTCTCATAATAAACGAATCTCAAACGGTGTTGATAACAAAGAAATCTATCAATTAATGAAATGATGCGTATATTTACCCCCTTATAGATAGATCAAAAAAACTGATGTAAATAGTTATGAGTACAGTAATCAAACGGGCGAATCAATTAAGAGGTGCTGAATTATTGAAAGGAGACGGGTGGAGTCCGCTTTCCTGGAACCAAAAAGAAATTGAACAATTACCCACTTATCCCGATACGGATCAGCTGCAAAACTCGTTTGATGAGTTAAAATCACTTCCTCCCCTGATTACATCCTGGGAAATTGAAGCACTGAAAGAGAAGCTTGCGCATGCTGCTGATGGCCGGTCTTTTTTACTTCAGGGTGGAGATTGTGCTGAAACGTTTGACTCATGTACTTCAGTTAAACTCGTTAACACACTGAAGGTAATGCTTCAGATGAGTTTTATCCTTATTCATGAGATGGGTATTCCCATCGTTCGTGTAGGAAGGGTAGCCGGACAGTATGCAAAACCCCGGTCAAATGACTATGAAGTGGTGGACGGTGAAAAAATGATGAATTACCGGGGTGATCTCATCAACAGCTTCAGGCCCAATACAGAAGCCAGATTGCCGGATCCAGGAAGATTGGTTGAGGCGTATCAAAAATCGGCTCTTTCGCTAAATTTTCTGAGAGCACTTTCCGATGAAGGTTTTGCTGATTTGCAGCATCCGGAGCAGTGGGAACTCGATTTCATGCAGAATAATGAGTTTTATGAAGAGTATGAGCAGATGGTGAACAGCATCAATAAAGCGATTAAGTTTATGGATGCGATTACACCGAATCGACTCAATACCTCTCACAAAGTTGATTTTTATACCTCTCATGAGGCATTAAATTTGTTTTATGAGTCAGCACAGACCCGAAAAGTTCCCCGGAAGTCCGGCTGGTTCAACCTTAGTGCACATATGGTGTGGTTAGGAAACCGAACACAGCAATTGGACGGAGCACATGTTGAATATCTGCGAGGCATTCAAAATCCAATCGGTATCAAAGTAGGGCCTCCTTTTGATATTGATAACAATCTGGCCATTCTGGATAAGGTAAATCCAAATCACGAAGCGGGAAAAATTGTTCTCATTACCCGAATGGGACATGAGGAGGTGAGTAAATATTTACCATCCTACATCAGAGCGATTAAACGAAGCGGTCATCCGGTTGTATGGAGTTGTGACCCGATGCATGGGAATACCTATTCAACCGGTAATAATGTAAAAACCCGTCGGTTTAATGACATTCTTCAGGAGATCAAAGACACGTTCAGTGTGCACCGATCTGAAGGCAGTAATCTGGGTGGCGTTCATCTGGAACTGACCGGTGATAATGTCACCGAATGTGTAGGGGGTGCTAACGGCCTGAATGAAGAAGGGCTCAGCTCCAACTATGAAACGTATTGTGACCCTCGTTTGAATTACGAACAGAGCCTGGAAATGGCATTTCTTGTAGCAAAAGAGTGGAATAAGAGCCAAAAATAAAGGTTCAGACAATTTTACAGCCCATCAAAGACATCTTGACTACTGCACAATGTCAGACGGTCTGACTGCGTTAACCCTATGTGAAATTCCTGCAGAATTTTGATAAGAAGTGACAGGATTTCACATAAAATGGCGTTTGGCATCAGGTTTGAGTGTTAACTAAGTGAACAGAATTCAACATCAACCTAATATGAGGTAGAATTATGACACTTATTAAATATACACAGCCAAACAGAGACATTTTCGGAAAAAGATTTTCAGACATCATGGATGAATTTTTCAATGATGCTGTTGCAACCAGACAACATGCTTTTGCACCCAGTATCGATATTTCCGAAACAGATAAACAATATTTAATCGACGTAGAAGTTCCGGGTATGGATAAGAAAGACATCGAACTGAACGTTGATAACAATACATTGATCATCAGCGGTGAAAGAAAGTTTGAAAACAAAGAAGATGGAAAACATTTTCACAGAGTTGAATCTTCATATGGAAATTTCAGCCGATCATTCACCCTGCCGGACAATGTAGAAAGTGAAAGTATTCAAGCCACTTACAACAATGGTATTCTGAATATCACGATTGATAAAAGTGAGCAAAAAATGAAAAAACAGATAAAAATTAAATAAAGAGCTGTTTCTCTGGTCCCCTAAGAGAGCAGGTTAGTTAGCGCCGGAGTCACATTGACATGTGTCTCCGGCATTTTTTTAACTCTTGAAGCAATAAAATCCCATTATCAATCATTACTAATGGGGATTTGAATTAAAATTTAAATTATATCATCGTACTGAATAACATGGATAGAATTAAAATTACAGTAGCCATTCTCTTTGCAGCGTTATCATTCTACATTGGGATGAATATTGCATCAGAGAATATTGATCAGCTTGCTGAAGAGACGACACTTCCCACTTATAATACAGCAGAGAACCCTTCTGAAAATGTTCCGATAACTTCACTGCGTGATTTGAACAACGCGTTTGTGGATATAGCGGAGAGAACCAACCCTACAGTTGTTACCATTACTACGACTCAAACCGTAAGAATGCGGCAACAGAATCCATTCTCATTCTTTTTTGATGATCCGCGATTCAATCAGGAAAGAGAGTTTCAGAGAAGCGGATTAGGATCCGGGGTCATTGTTTCTGCGGATGGATATATCATCACGAATAACCACGTTATTGACGGTGCGGATGAGATCCGTGTCATTTTGTACGGCGGGGATGAATTAGATGCAGAAATTGTAGGTACAGACCCGGCAAGTGACATTGCAGTACTACGTGTAGATTCTGAAGAATTATCAGCAATTAGTCTTGGGAACAGTGATGAAATCAGAATAGGTGAAATGGTATTAGCGATCGGGAGTCCACTTAATCAACAATTTGCTCACTCTGTGTCGAAAGGAATTATCAGTGCAAGTGGAAGATCTGCATTAGGGCTAAACGTATATGAAAGTTATATCCAGACAGATGCAGCGATCAATCCGGGTAATTCGGGTGGTGCATTGGTAAATATGGATGGTGAATTAATTGGCATCAATACTGCAATTGCCAGCCGAAGTGGCGGAAATCAGGGAATCGGATTTGCAATACCAGTAAACATGGTGCGAAGTGTAATGGAAGCACTGATTACGGATGGACGTGTAACCCGTGGTTACCTTGGAATTGCGAGTGGCGGTGAAGTTGATGAAACCATGGCTCGGGCTCTTGGTTTAGAGCGTGCAAGAGGATTTGTAATTGGAGAAGTTTTAACGGACACACCTGCTGAAAAAGCGGGTTTGATGTCAGGAGATGTGATTCTTTCCTTGAATGGTCAACAAGTAACAAGTTATAGAGATTTCAGTTTGGAAATAGGTAACACCTCGCCGGGCTCAACGATTACTTTGGGTATATTTCGTGATGGTGAAAGAAAGTCTGTTGAGGTTGAATTGGCAGAACGTGATTTTGAAGGCATTGCCGAGTCGATGGACACTGAAGAGATGGACGATTTAAGAGAAACCCTTGGTTTTGAAGTGGATGAGCTAACGGGTGCAATCAGAGGACAGTTGAATCTCGATTCTTCTGTTCAGGGTGTGGTAGTTTCAGCAATATCACAAACCAGCAGGGCGTATCGTCAGGGACTGCGCAGAGGTGATGTCATATCTCAGGTTGCCGATCAGCAGGTTACTACACCGAATGAGTTTTACGGGAATGTAAGGAGATTAATTCAGGAGGGAACGGATGCGGCATTATTACGTGTTAACAGGCAAGGACGCAGCGTCTTTATTGCAATCGAGTTGTAGTCCTTGTAGTTATGGTTAAGGTTGAGCCCCTGTGAAGAAATTTGCAGGGGCTTTTTTTTATTGAGTTTTGAGTGTTGAGTGTTGAGTGTTGAGTGTTGAGTGTTGAGTGTTGAGGTATTTTTTTCGTGGGTCTATTGATGATTTATAATTCTTTTTATAGACAACTCAAAACTAAGAACTCAAAACTCAAAACTCTACTCTGCATATTCTTCAGTAAATGCTCTTTAGGGCTATAAATTTCCTCATTTTCTCTGCCAAAATCGCAATTATAAGGCCGGTGGCATACCATTTGCTTCATAAAAGAAAAAGAAAGCTATGGAGTATAAAGACTATTATAAGACATTAGGTGTTTCAAGGGATGCCTCACAGGCTGAGATAAAAAAAGCGTATCGAAAACTTGCGGCCAAGTTTCATCCGGACAAAAACCCAGGTAATAAAAAAGCTGAGAACAAATTTAAGGAAATAGGCGAAGCGTATGAGGTGTTAAAGGACCCGGAGAAGAGAAAACTGTATAATCAGGTGGGCTCTGATTGGAAAAAGTATCAACAGGCCGGCGCTACCGGCGACGATTTTAACTGGTCGCAATATGGTAGAAGCGGTGGGGGCGGACAACGGGTTCATATCAACATGGACGAGATGTTTGGCGGACGTCAACAACAGGGCGGAAGCCCATTTTCCAGTTTCTTTGAGACAATTTTTGGGGGTGGCGGTGCCGATCCGTTTGGCGGGGGGCAGCCACATGCCCGACAGTATCGGTCCGATGCCAGAACCCGAACGGCACAAAGAGGCAGGGACAGTGAAGCTGAATTAAAAGTTCAATTGGAAGATCTGTTTGAAGGGGTCGAAAAACAGTTGAGAATCAATGGAGAAAAGGTAAAAGTAAAAATCCCGGCGGGTATTCAAGAGGGTAAGCGTTTGAAATTAAAAGGAAGAGGGGAGGATGGTGCTGTAAAAGGAGACCTCTATCTGAAGGTAAAAATAGAAGTCCCCGATGGAATCGAACTAAGAGGAAAAGATATTTATCAAAAGATTCCAATCGACTTGTACACCGCACTGCTTGGAGGATCCTATACAGCTCAAACGATGCAGGGAAAAATTAAACTGACGATTCCACCCGAAACTGAAAATGGCAAAATTTTCCGATTAAATGGAAGAGGGTTACCCGAGTTTAATAAACCGTCACAGAGAGGGGACTATTTCCTCAAAACAGATATCGAACTTCCAACCAACTTGACAGACAAGGAGAAAAAATTGATTGAAAAACTTGCAGCTGAGAGAGAAAGGGAATTAAGTTAGATTCTTAACACAGATTTAATAAGAATCACTTATTTTAGATTCAATCGTTCACAATTCACATAAAGACTTTCAATAATGACTCTTTTTCTACTGCTTTTGACGTTACCTTTTCTGCCCATCGAAGATAAAAATTCTGATAAATGGGGGCAGATTGGCCACTATGTGACGGGCGAAATTGCTGAATACCACCTGACCCCGGCCGTTCGAGAGCAGGTGAACACAATCTTGGGTGACTATTCAATAGCCCGCGCAACAGTCTGGATGGATGATATACGTTCAGATAGCACCTATAATTATACATCAACCTGGCATTATGCCACAGTAGAAGAGGGTAAAACCTATGAAGAGTCCGTTCAAGATGAAGGCGGAGATGTTATTTGGGCACTGGAGACCTTAATAGCAGAATTGAAGGAGGGTGGACTCAGCGAAACAGAAGAGAGAGAGAAGCTTAAAATGGTTTTGCATATGATCGGTGATATTCATCAGCCACTCCATGTGGGTACCGGTGAAGACCGGGGTGGTAATGATGTCCGGCTACAGTGGATGGGGGAGAACTCAAATCTACACAGAGTATGGGATAGTGATGTCATCAACTCCTTCCAATTGAGTTACACTGAGCTGGCAAAAGAATTGAATACGGCTACAGCCGGCCAAATTGTTGCGTGGCAAAAAGCGACGGTACGGGATTGGGCATATGAGTCAGTCAGTTATCGGGAGAATGTTTATGATCTGCCAGCCAGTATGAGATTGGGTTATGAATATCGGTACATAAACAAGGATATTATCTACAGGAGACTCTTGCAGGCGGGTGTTCGAATGGCGGGAGTTCTCAATGACATTTATGGAGAGTAAAAAGAGCTAATCCAATGCATATCTGTATAGCTTTAGTACAGTGTTTTATTGCCTAATGAGCGAATGGATAATACTTCACATCAAATGTAAATAACTCTTCTGAAACCTATTCAATGCCTCAATCCAACGAGGTCAAAATTGATTATAGAGTCATTACTGTTGGAATGATGACATCAGGGTGTCTTCCTGAAAATTATTTAGAACATATCTACTCATCACCTTTATTATTTAGTTATTTGATTTTTTATTCCGAAATAATCAAATAAAAAGGCGAATTACTCTCAAAAAACCGTTGATAATCTTAGGTTTTTCATGTCAACCTTGCAAAATGCCTGAATTCGAAGCGCTTTTTAGAGAAAAATCAAGAAAAAAAATATGATTATTTGTCAGTAAAAAATAGAAGCGCTTGCAAAATAAAAATGTAGATAAAAGCGCTTTTCTAAATAGATAAAAGAAAAATAAATAATATTTAAAAATAGCTGATATTATGTAAATGTTAAGAAAAAAAATTAAAAGCGTTTCCAATTAAAAAAATAGGTAATAATGTCATATACAAAATATTATACAAGACAAAATGCTATATCCTAATCTTGATATTTGAGCCCTAAGCCCCGTAACTTTCTTTCGTGTTGATAAAGTATCAATACACATTAAATCACAATAAATAAAAACACGATGAAAGCAGGAAACATTGTAATCGCAGTCGTCATATTTACATTTGCAAGTATCACAGCAAGCCAGTCATTTGCTATGAGTTCAGCAAACAATGACTCAACCGTTGTTACAAAACAAGCAAACAAAGACAAACTCTTTGATAGATTTGAAAACGGACTCATTTTTGGTCTCTCTTCAGATGTTCTTGGAGTTGTAGAATCTTCAATCTACAATGCAGTTAATTATAAAATTGCATATCCGGAATTTACTTCGGTAAAAGTGGTTGAAGAGTTAAACAGAGTCGCAATTAATGGAGACAATCACTCCGTAAGATACAGAGCATACCTTGCACTGGCTTACTACAAGAATCAAAGTGAATTTGAATCTCCAAATAAATTGTTATCTCTGTTAGATCATAAAAATCAAGATGGCATCTTTTTCTATTTACAGGATGAGATCCATGAAGGTAAATTCACATCTAACATGTAAAAATCCATTACACTCCGGAACCACTAACAAACGAAAAGGTTTCGCATGTGTGCTAATCGATGGAACAGCTTTTGAATAAAGGGCTGCAACCCACCAAACCAAATCCGGTTGATCCCACTTCACAGTGCGAATCAGCCGGATTTTTTTTTGCCTGAAACATTGTGGCATAAGGTCTGCCACCTTTTATGACGGTTTGAGTGGTTCCTCTCGTCAGTGATCCATTCATCTGCAATAACGGCATATTATTATGATGGGGTACGATTTTGGTATTAATCTTTATAAAAGGGCTTCAGAACGGAATTTTTTGACTTAAAATGAAGTCAAATATACAATGGAGCCCAACCATTGATGTCTAAAATCAACGATTATGAATTTCAATAAATTTACAATTAAAGCTCAGGAAGCAGTTCAGAAAGCACTGGAAATTGCTCAGAATGAAAACCATCAGGCGGTTGAGCCTGCACATATTGTAAAGTCGCTGTTGAGTGACACTGAGAATGTGACCGTGAACGTATTAAAAAAACTGGGAGCTTCTCCGGCAACGATTCTGCAAAAATTGGAGGGAGTTATCAAGCGATTTCCTGTTGTGAAAGGGGCTTCTGTATCCGGACAATATCTATCCAATCAAACGAAAGAGATGTTTGATACAGCCCAAAAGGAAGCGGATGCATTGGGCGATGAATATATTAGTTCAGAGCATATTTTATTGGCTGTGCTGGAAACTCCATCTGAGGCAGGAACTATTCTAAAAGAGGCAGGCGTTCAGAAAAAACAGTTGCTGAAGGTTCTTAAAGATGTAAGGGGGTCTCAAAAAGTTGATGATCCAAATGCAGAAAGCCGCTATGAGGCCTTGAAAAAATATGCCAAAAACCTGAATGAACTGGCTGAGAGAAATAAACTGGATCCGGTGATCGGCCGTGATCAGGAGATCCGGCGTGTGATGCAGATCTTATCAAGAAGAACAAAAAACAACCCGGTATTGATTGGGGAACCGGGTGTGGGTAAAACAGCCATTGCTGAAGGGCTGGCTCTGAGAATCGTGCGAGGGGATGTGCCTGAAGGCCTCAAAACAAAACAGGTGATCGCACTGGATATGGGAGCACTGGTAGCCGGAACAAAATTCAGAGGCGAATTTGAGGAACGCCTCAAAGCAGTGGTGAAAGAGGTTATCGATTCTGACGGAGAGTTGATTCTTTTTATCGATGAAATTCACACACTGGTGGGAGCCGGCGCTACAGAAGGTTCCATGGATGCTGCCAATATCCTTAAACCATCGCTTGCAAGGGGGGAGCTACATGCCATAGGTGCCACTACACTGACAGAGTATAGAAAGTACATTGAAAAAGATAAAGCCCTGGAGAGAAGGCTTCAAACCGTACTTGTCGGCGAGCCATCTGTTGAAGACACAGTATCCATTTTACGAGGATTGCAGGAACGATATGAAGTTCATCACGGTGTACGGATTACGGATGCAGCGATTGTAGCCGCAGCGGAATTGTCACATCGATACATTTCAGACCGTTTTCTGCCGGATAAGGCGATTGACCTGATTGATGAAGCAGCCTCCCGGTTACGATTGCAAATCGACTCAATGCCTGAGGAACTGGATAGCATAGAACGCCAAATACGTCAGCTGGAAATCGAACGGGAGGCCCTCAAACGGGAAAAAGATGAGTCGAAATTAAAAGGAAATGAAAAAGAGCTGGCAAATCTGGAAGAGAAGCGCAAAGCGATGAGATCTCAGTGGGACCTGGAAAAAGGGCTGATACAGAAAACCCGCGAGATGAAACAGGCGATTGAAACAGCACGGAATGAGGCTGAAAAAGCAGAACGTGAGGGTCACTACGAAAAAGTAGCGGAATTGCGGTATGGTACGATTGCTCAGCTCGAAAAAGAGATGATTGAGACTAAAAAAGAACTGGATGATATTCAGCAAAATAACTCTCTCCTGAAAGAACAGGTAGAAGCTGAAGAGATTGCGGATATCGTTTCTCGGTGGACCGGTATTCCGGTCAATAAAATGTTATCCAGTGAGCGTCAGAAGTTATTGAAACTGGAAGAAGAACTGCATAAACGTGTAATCGGACAGGATCAGGCGATTGAAGTGGTCTCAGATGCCGTTCGCAGAGCCAGGGCCGGCCTGCAGGATGAGGAGCGACCCATCGGGTCATTTATGTTTCTGGGATCTACAGGGGTCGGTAAGACAGAACTCGCACGGTCACTGGCCGATTTTCTCTTTAACGATCAGGATGCTATGATTCGGATCGATATGAGTGAATATATGGAGAAGCACAGTGTCAGCAGGCTCATCGGGGCTCCTCCGGGATACGTTGGATATGATGAAGGGGGTCAGCTTACAGAGGCTGTTCGCAGGAAACCCTATTCTGTTGTATTACTGGATGAGATTGAGAAAGCACACCCCGATGCTTTCAATATACTATTACAGGTCTTGGATGATGGACGCCTTACGGATAATAAAGGCGTTACCGTTAATTTTTCCAATACGATCATTATAATGACCAGTAATATCGGCTCCCATCTTATATCGGATGAAATCGATAAGAGTGGCGGCGAAATGAATCCGGAAACGTATCAAAATCTGCAGGATCAACTGATAGAATTGTTAAGAAAAACGATCCGGCCAGAATTTTTGAACCGAATTGATGATGTCGTGGTATTTCATCCGCTCGACCAGAGACATATCCGACAAATTGTGGATATTCAACTAAAACGTGTTGATAATATGCTCCATAAAAACAGGGTTTCTTTATCAGTATCTGATCAAGTAAAAGATTGGCTGGCTGTAAGGGGGTATGATCCTGTATATGGGGCCAGGCCGTTAAAACGGGTCATTCAGACTCAAATCGTAAACCAGTTGGCTAAACAACTGATTCAGCGTGAAGATGAAACAGCAGGCATTGAATATGAGGCAACGATCAGCAAAGATGGGAACCAACTTGAATTTGCTGAAGTCTTCAGTGATGCTGATAAATGGGCAGATTAGTGAGTTACCACCAGCCAAGAATAAGTCCGCTGAGAGTAAGTCCGACTACATGGTATCCATTGTCTAACATGTGCAGTTTGAAGGGGACATCCGAAAAAATCCCTGTAGTACCTGATAGTGAGTAAAGTATTCCCATTGAGGCACCAAATCCAATAATGGCTCCATTTACGGGTGTAACAATGCCCATCGCGTGTATAAACAGAGCTAATGAGATAACTGCGATAAACTGCAGAATGAACGAATAGAGAAATATGATTGGGTTCGGCTGACCGATATCTTCTTCTGTGAGATTTCTCAGTTTCATCCAGGTTTTAGCAAAGAGTAACGGACTATACCAGACGGCACCTAGTGCAAAATAAATAATGGTAGCGATTATTACAGCAATCCAATTGAGCGAGGAGAGTAGTTCTGTCATAACAGTTAGATTTGTTTGTGTTGAAATAGAATTAAATCAACATCTCACTGAAATGCAATAGGTTACAAAGAATATTTGGTTACTGAAAATAATCAGTAATAGATGGAGTTTAACTTAATAACCTGTCCGGATTCAGTCCTTTCAACTCATCCTTTACAAAAAGCCGCCCTTTTCGAACCAAGTCATCATCCAGGTAAACATCGGCGCCAATACAGACCAAATCCCAATGTATATTGCTGCTGTTTCCGTTGGATGCGATTTCGTAGTCTTTACCCAGAGTGAGGTGATTGGAACCGTATATTTTTTCATCAAAAAGGATGTCATACATCGGGTTTTTGATAATCGGATTCAGACCAAAGCTGAATTCCCCAAAACGACGTGAGCCTTTGTCGGTGTCTAAGATCTTCTCCAAGGCATCATTGTTAGATGAATCAAAATCAATAACGACTCCATCCTTTACTCTTAACTTCACAAATTCAAAAGGTTTGCCCTGATAAACAGAAGGGGCATAGCTGATTTCACCATTTACAGAATCAATAATCGGTGATGAGAATAGTTCACCATCCGGAATGTTTCGTTTTCCAAAACAGGGGATCCAATTCTGTCCTTTAACCGAAAATTCAATATCTGTACCCACACCTTTTAGTTTGATGGAATCAGTTTTTCTGAGTCGTGTTTCTAAAGGTTTCATGGCATTTTCGAGTTTACTGTAATTGAGTAAACAGGCGTCGTAATAGAACTGATAAAAATCTGAGGTTGTCATTTTTGCATTCATTGCAAATACGGCGGATGGGTAACGAAGTACCACCCATCGGGTATGATCAACTCTTTGTTTGAAATGGACAGGATTTAGGAAATGTTTAGAATAGGCACTGTTCGCTTCGCTTGAAACCGAAGAGTTTTCATAAATATTTTCAGCGGCACGAATTCCGATAAATGCATCCATCTGCTTCATCAGGGGAAGTTGATCAACGATTGCCTGATGTTCCCAAAAAGCAGCGTCGCCTCTCTCAAGTAAAATTCTATTGGTTTCTGAATCTTCAATTTTCACAAATGGATGAGCACCCATTTCCCGAACCGCATCAACAAGTGCACGAACTAAGCCAATCCCATTCAACCCCACAAGCTGAATCATGATATTTTCATCCGATTTTAATTCTGTACTGTGTTGAAGGAGTTGTTGGGCTAGTTTTTTGTCTTCAGGTGATATCATGATTTCTGTTCAATTATAATTCAATGATTTGATCACAAAGTTGCAATTCCTGCTCAATATTAGATGCCAGGACAACCATATGGTTCGGTTCTCTATACTTATTTAAAATTATTTCAATTAATTCTCGTCCCTCAGCATCCAGATTTGATCCGGGCTCATCCAAAAAAAGGATGTTGGGTTTGTGTAAAAGTGCCGAAACTAATTTAACTCTCTGTCTTTGTCCGGTAGATAAATCCCCATAAAACTGATCTGAAAGATCAAGAACATTTGCCTCTTTGAGAGTTTCATCAATTATAGATCCGTATAAATTTTCGGCAGATCGTAATTTGAGAATAAAATTCAGATTTTCAATTACTGTCAATTCCTCATAAAGTTCGACATATGGAGCGGCATAACCGGAGTGATTTCGTAATGTACTTTTTGTCAATATTTTATCGTCCAGTTTCCATACGATTTTTCCGCGATTGGCTTTTAATAAGCCTGAGAGACACCTGAGTAGTGTTGATTTGCCTGAGCCATTCACCCCCGCAATTCCGAGAATCGACGATTTGGAAGAGAAACTGAGATCTGATATTACATTCTCTTTCTCATAATGTTTGTAGAGTGAAGTAACTTCGAGCTCAATCATTGATGCCAATAGCCTCTGTTTTACTCAAAAAATAATCAAATTGAGTATTCTGAATTTTCTAAGATACCGTAAATATGATAACTTACAGATGATTCTAATATAAGTCATCTTCGATCTCAATATCTATGGAAAAGATCACAACTACGATTGTCAGCCAACTGCTCGCAAAGCTTTCAAAGGACCGGAAATATTATACACAAAAGAACCTGTCTGACTATGGTTATCCTCAATTTTTAATCAAAAGGATCACTTTTCATCTGATGAGGGTATTGAGTAATGAGTTTACCCTGCCCGGAGAAGAGTGGTTAAATAGGGAGTCGGATGAACTGCATGCTGAATGGGCGGAATTACAACGAACGATTAAAAGAGAGATTCATCTCCCTGCATATTTAGCTAAAGAGATTATAGAAAAATCTGTAAAGGAATGTGTGGGCATGACGATACAGCCCCGGAAAGTGATTCCTGAGTTATTATTTGAGGATCAAAATGAACTGGATGCCAATGAGTTAACTGAGAGATCATCAGCCATTACAGTGAACAGATTATTGGTTTGGTCAATGATTCGCTATATGGAGAAGAAAAACAGGGAATCATTAAAGAAGGCAGATGCTGCCCGAATTTTAGAGTCGATTGAAAGTAAAATTGTGGAAGACTATCATCCCCTCAACTGGCTCTCCTTGGTAAAGCCGCTGTTTGAACTCTCAGGAAGTACCGTTCACAGCGATCTTTTCCGCCGATTTTTTGAGTACAAAGGAAAGAATCATCTGGCCAAGGAATTTGATATGATTGATGATGAGATTAAGGAGAGTCGTTTTATTGAGATTCTGAGCTCACCCAACTCAATACATGTCGAAGGGTACAAAGATGATCAACAGACACTTTTTAAGGAGGATGTTAACGGTGACGCCGTTGAGATTGAAGATTCAAATGAAGTTTTGGATGAAAAACAGGATGAATTGATTGAGGATAGGCCGATTTTCCAATCATTTAGAGCTGAACCTGAAGAGGAGCCTGGGGAGTTGGAGGAAGACAGTACTGAGGGTGAGGAACAGATTGAAGATCTGACTGATGCAAAGCCAATTTATCTCTCAGTCAGAGAAGAGCCTGAGGAGGAGTCTGAGTTGGAGGGGGAAAATGAAGAGGAGTTGGATTTAGTATCTAAGTTTGAAGAGGAAGAGGATACGATTGAGGAGCAAACTGAATTTAAGCCAATTTATCTTTCAATCGATGAAAGGCATGTCGAGGATTCTGATCAATCAGATGAGTCGGAGGAAGAAAATGGAAAAGGATTGGTTTTAGAATCTGAAGAGGAAGAGGAAGAAGATGAGATTGAAAGTATTGAGAAAGAGGATAAATCTGATCTAATCAAGGATATTGAAGAGGAACATGCGTCAGATTCTGAACCGGATCATACAAAAGCAGATGTTCAGGATGAAGAGTTGATTGCCCCCTGGGAGGATGAAGAGGAAGAAGGGGCATTTACTTTTATTAGACATGATGAGGATGAAGATGATGATGAGGTTATTGAGGATGAGCGTGTACTATCAAAAATGGAGGAGCCTGTTTCTGATGCCGCATTGCTTGAGATAGAAGATGAGGAGCCGGAAGAAGAGCATACTGAAGTAAGTGCTGAAGAGGATAAAGTTGAAGAAGAAAACTCTTCATTACTCAATCGATTTATGTTTGATGAAGCAGATTTAGAAGAAACATTGGGTGATATAAGTTCCGAAGGGGATAAGAAAGTCACGACCATTTATGATGAATTAAATCTGAAAAGGAATGATGTTAAACCGGAAACGATGGATCTTTTTGGGACATTGGAAACCCCTGAAATTGATAAGAAACCGTTTCGATTAAAGCCGGATGAAAAAGGCAAGGATACGGAAATGGATGAATCAGATAAGATCAGGAAATTTTCAGAATTTGAAGATACTGAGAGTGATGAAGATTCAGGTGAACCAGAAGTTCCTATGTGGAGATCCTTTTTAGAGAGGGATGAGAATGAAGCAAAATCTGCATTTCAGTTTGATGATGAGTCAGAGAGTGATGTAGAGGAAACAGAGAATGAAGATACTGCTGAAAAATTGGATGAGGACGGTTTTTTCGAAGAGCCAATTTATGATTTTACAAAAAAGGAAGTTGATTTGGATGAAAAAATCGGAGATTTGAGTCATTGGATGAAGGACGTTAGAGAGAAGTTTATAGAAGATCTGTTTGGTGATTCTGAAGATGCCTATGAACAAGCTCTTTCAGATATTATGGAATTTGATGACTGGAAAAATGCATCCAAATATATAGAAAAAGAGATTTTTGCACGAAATCGAATTGATGTATATGATGAGATAGCAGTAGATTTTACGGATCGCTTGCACTCCTATTTTATCGAAAATAAATCCTAAAGATTTTTAAGAACCTTCAGACATGGAAAGAAAAGAGAAAAATCAGCAGCTGTTCAAACTTAGAGAATTATCTCAAGAGGGTGGTGGAAAGGAGCGGATTGAAAAGCAGCATGATAAAGGGAAGTTGACCGCTCGTGAGCGAATTAATATCCTTGTAGACAGAGATAGTTTTGTTGAAATTGATGCGTTTGTGACTCATAGAAGTACAGCTTTTGGGTTGGAAAAGCAGAAAATTCCGGGTGATGGAGTGGTAACAGGCTTTGCTAAAATAGAAGGCAGGCCAATCTATCTGTTTAGCCAGGATTTTACGGTTTTTGGAGGGGCACTATCAGAAACACATGCTCAGAAAATTTGCAAAGTAATGGATCTTGCCCTGAAAAATGGAGTTCCGGTTATTGGTTTAAAAGATTCTGGCGGAGCCCGGATACAGGAGGGTGTGGATTCTTTGGGGGGGTATGCAGAAGTTTTTTATCGTAATTCAATGGCCTCTGGTGTCGTACCTCAAATTTCTGCGATTATGGGTCCTTGTGCCGGAGGAGCTGTTTATAGTCCGGCTCTAACAGATTTTATTTATATGGTCAAGAATAGCAGTTATATGTTTGTAACCGGGCCTAATGTAGTGAAGACTGTAACTCATGAAGAAGTGACTTCGGAAGAATTGGGTGGTGCAATGACACATAGCAGTAAATCCGGAGTTGCGCATTTTACAATGGAGAATGATGCAGTTTGCCTTAAAAGTATCCGGAAACTGCTTTCCTATCTGCCTCAGAATTGTGAGGAAAAAGCTCCTTCAGTAAAGAGTATTGGCCCGGATAAAACAAAAGCGGAGGCATTAGACAAATTGGTTCCGATGCAAGCAAATAAGCCCTATGATATCAAAGACGTTATACTGGGAATTATGGACCAGGATTCCTTCTATGAAGTTCATGAGAATTATGCGGATAATCTGGTTGTAGGTTTCGCCAGGCTTGATGGGCGATCTGTTGGAATTGTAGCAAATCAACCTTTGTCACTCGCCGGAGTCCTTGATATTGATGCATCCTTAAAAGGGGCAAGATTTGTTCGCTTTTGTGATGCATTTAACATCCCATTGATTGTTTTTGAAGATGTGCCGGGATTTCTGCCGGGTACAGATCAAGAGTGGGGCGGTATTATTAAACACGGTGCAAAATTGCTCTATGCATTCTGTGAAGCAACGGTTCCGAAAATGACTATCATTACAAGAAAGGCTTATGGAGGTGCCTATGTTGTAATGAACTCAAAACATATCAGGGCAGATTATAATATTGCATGGCCTACGGCTGAAATTGCGGTGATGGGAACAAAAGGTGCCGTTGAAATTATCTTTAGAAAAGAAATAGAAAATGCTGAGAACTCAGAGGAAAAACAGAAGGAGCTTGAGGATAGTTTTAACGATGAGTTTGCCCATCCCTACAAAGCAGCAGAGAGAGGCTTTATAGATGATGTCGTACTTCCATCAGAAACCCGCGAACGATTGATCAGAGCATTTGAGCTGTGTCAAAATAAAGTGGATCATGTTCCAAAAAGGAAACACGATAATTTGCCGCTTTAATTGGGAATGATGTTGAACGTGTTGAATTATTAACCGGGATATCCGCCTGCGATATAATCTTTCAGAGAGTCGATTTCAAATTTTTGCTCATCTATTACAGATTTTACAACATCACCAATGGATATTACTCCCACAACTTCATCATTTTCCATGACCGGTAAATGCCTGATTTTTTGATTAGTCATAATCCTCATACAAGTGTTCAGATCATCTCCCGGTTCCACTTTGTAAACCTGACTCGTCATTATTTCCTGAACAGTAGTTGTTTTAGACTGTTTTCCCATCAAAATTACTTTATCGCGATAATCTCTTTCCGAAATAATGCCTGAGAGTTTTCCATTATCAATAACAAGCAGTGCACCTATTTTCAATTCTGACATGCTTTTAATTGCACTGAATACGGTTTCATCAGAAGTTACAGAGTATATATCATTCCCTTTTTGGTTAATTATATCTTTTACTTTCATAATAAACTGATTAGGTTGAGTACTATCTGTAATAAAATGTATTTGATACCAAAATCAAATAATATCCTTAGCGGAACACAGAGTAAATTTAAGAGGTTTTGCAGAACATCGAATTGCCACTGCATTAATAAAAAAATAGGGTTGGATTAAAATGAGCTTGTTTGACAATCAGGAGGACGAGGGAATAGAAGGGAAAGAGAATAACGAGTCTCAGCCGCTTGCAACACGGATGCGTCCGCGTTCACTGGATGAGTTTAAAGGTCAGGAGCACCTTGTTGGTGAGGGTAAAATGCTCAATCGTATGATTCAGAGTGGTGTTATCGGTTCACTGATTTTATATGGCCCCCCAAGTTCCGGAAAAACAACATTGGCTCATGTCATATCCAGAGAAATTGATGCTCGTTTTGAGGTGATTAACGCCGTTTTGGATGGAATTAAGGAGCTGCGGGTAGTTGTCAAAAAAGCGGAATATCAAAAAAAAGCAACCGGAAAAAAAACGATCCTTTTTGTTGATGAAATCCATCGCTGGAATAAGGCACAACAAGATGCACTATTGCCACATTTAGAATCCGGTATCATCACATTGATCGGTGCGACGACTGAGAACCCGTTTTATTCGCTTGTGAGCCCGTTACTTTCCAGATGTCAGCTTTTTGAACTTTACCCTCTTACAAAAGAGAATGTTTTAGAGATGATTGATGATACAATGAGTGATGATGTAAGAGGACTCGGATATATTGAAATTGATCTGACACCGGAAGCTAAAAATCATTTTGCCGAATATGCAGGGGGAGACATTCGAAATGCATTAAATGCACTTGAAATAGCAGCTTTATCTACACCAAAAAATGAAGATGGATCGGTAAAGATCACTCTTGAGATTGCACAACAATCGATTCAGAAACGAAGTGTAAGATATGACGGGACCGGTGATGAGCACTATCATTATGCATCAGCTTTTATAAAGTCGATGAGGGGGTCTGATACGGATGCTGCTCTGTATTGGATGTGCGCAATGTTGGAGGGTGGGGAAGATCCAAATTTTATATTCAGAAGAATGCTTATTTTTGCATCTGAAGATGTGGGAATGGCAGATCCGTATGCAATTACAGTCGTTCATTCATCTCAAGAGTCATTTCTCAAAACCGGTATGCCTGAAGGATTCTATTTTTTGGCACATGCCTGTATCTTTTTGTCGCTAAGCCCAAAGAGTAACAGCACGAATTCCATTTTTGATGTAAGGTTCGAAATTCAAAAAAATGGAGTCGGTGATGTACCACCCCATTTAAAAGATAAAACAGCCAATAAACTGGTTTCTAAATATCTGGATATTGAAAATGCATCCGAAAATTATAAGTATCCACATCAATATGACCACCATTGGGTAAATCAAATTTATCTTCCAGACTCATTAAAAGGAGAGTCTTGGTATAAAGGGGGGACAGAGGGGAGAGAAGCCGCGCTATTAAAACGGTTAAATGAAATTCGAAAGCGTAAAGAGCAATAGATTGTTTAAAAAATAATTGCCCGGAATTATCCATTCCGGGCAATTGAGTATTGGAGCTATTGCTCGATGTCTACCATAACATGAGCTCTTATATCATAATTTTTTTAAGTTGAATTAATATAAGGCTATAACTATAGGTAAGCAAATTAATTAAGGCAAAAATAATAATATACATTTATAAATAAGTGATATATATCAGAAAAGCGCTTTTAATTAAATAATTATTTTTTTGTTTTTCTGAAAAGTAACTGCTATTCGAAGGAATTATTTAAAAAATAGCTCCGTTCTAATACCTGATTAATCATAGATCATTTGCAAACCATGAAAATTCATATTTTATCATCTACAGACAGGCCCGGATCAAATGCTTTAAAAGTTTCCAGGTATGCTAAAAGAATTATAAATGAGAATAGTGAAGTAGAAATTTTCAGTCTTGCAGATTACCCATTGCAGGATATTGTAGGTGGTAAATATGGGAAGGAGATCGAATCTGTAAAGACTTTTAATGATCGATTTTTGAGTGCAGATGGATTTCTTTTTGTGATCCCGGAATACAACGGTGGTTTCCCTGGGATTTTGAAATTATTTTACGACTATCTTCCTTTTCCCAAAGCATTCCAGCGAATACCGGTGAGTTTGATTGGGGAAGCGGCCGGCGCGTTTGGGGCTTTACGGCCTGTTGAACAGTTTGCACAACTACTTTCCTATCGAAAGGCCCATATCTTCCCGGATAGCATGTACATTCAGCGAGTTAACGACTCATTTGATCCGGAAACCGGTTTGAAATCTGAAAAACTTCAAGAACTTCTCCTGAAGCAACTCCATGACTTTCCTGAATTTGTAAGAAAATTGAGTAATAATTAGTTGATTTTAAGCATATAACCAACACCATGCAGAGTTACCAAATATCTTGGGTCGTCAGGATTGATTTCTACTTTCGCGCGTAATTTGGAAATGTGTACATCTACAGTTCTGGTGTTGGTACTGTATTCATAACGCCACACTTTTTCAAGCAGATCATCTCTTGAAATAGGTTGATTGGCATGAGCCAATAGATACTCAATAATTTCCACCTCTCTGGTAGATAGTTCTTCTACAGAATCATTGGGTTTATATACCCGGGATTCATTTAAATCAATTTTTACCTTGCCCAATTTCAATATTTCGACCGGACCCGATTTCGAATAAGCATTTGCCCTCCGGAGCCGGGCAGTAATTCTTGCCAGCAGTTCCTTCACCCCAAATGGTTTTGTGATATAGTCATCTGCTCCAATATTCAGGCCGGTCACTTTATCGATCTCCTGATCTCTTGCGGTAAGCATGATGATCGGAAAGGTGTATTTTAATTTTCGGATTTCCTCACAGATTTCATATCCATTGCGATTGGGGAGCATTAAATCCAATATCATTAAATCAGGCTCGGTACTTTTAACAGCATCTAAAACATCATTGCCATCGGAGACAACAACCACTTCATAATTTTCTGCTTCAAGTGTATCTTTTAGGGTAAAAACTAAACTGGGCTCATCTTCCACGATGAGAATTTTTTTTGAGTTTTCAGGCATATTCTTCCTTCGTTACTTTACCGTCAGATTTGGATTTCTGTGTTCTCTTTTCAGAATGCGGAGCTTCATAATTACCCGTAATAGGCCTGAAATAAACAGAAAACTCAGATCCATTTCCCGGTTCACTGGTTACATCAATGGTACCTCCATTCAGTTCGACTAAATTTTTAACGATAGACAAACCCAAACCATGGCCTTTTATTTTTGATGTCATCGAGTTTTCAATCCGATAAAACTTTTTAAAAATATTTTTTTGCTGTTTTTTGGGAATTCCAACTCCTGAATCGCGGATGGAAAAACCGGCCGTTTTATCTGATGCAATCAGATCAATAGAAATTGACTTGTTTTTAGTGCTATACTTGATACTGTTTTCAATAAGGTTGCCAAGAATAGTTTCCACGTGTTCTGAATCAACAAGTACCATGGGCAGTTTGCTACTTCTGTTGATCGTAAAATTGAAGCCTTTACTTTCAACATACCCCTTATTTTTTTCATAATAATCGTTAACAAGCTCATCCAATTGATGTGCCGAAGAGTTGACGACCGTCTGACCTGAGTCGACTTTGGCAACATCCAGCAGTTGATCAATCATTTTTCTCAATCTTACCGCTTCCAGGTATATATGTTCACCGTAACTTTTTAAGCTATTTCCATCCGAAATCCTGCCATCTGAGATATTCTCTCCCGCAGCCTGCATAACAGCCAACGGTGTTTTTAATTCATGAGTTACATTTGCAAGAAAAGCAGTTTGCCTCTGAGTGAATTCACGCTCTTTTTGCGCATTGATAAATATGAAAAAGAGTGCTCCGACAAGTACAAAAACAGCAAATCCCAAAACGATTAAATTTCTATTTAACGACGCTTGTGTGGCAGCAACCATAGGCGATTTTAAAAAAGTGGCATCCAGAGTCCAGGTATCCAGAAACCCCGGAAAACGCTGTCTGATATTTACTATCTCACGACTAAATTTATAATCATCACTGCTGCTCAGAAGAATTTCATCTTGCATCCAATCTCGTAACCAGACCACTAAGCCGGATTCTTCAGGAGACCCAAACTTTGATTCTAATGCAGGTTGTAAAATCCTGTTCAGGAGATATTCTCTGTTGATCACAAAATTGATATGCCCCAAGACGGAGTGATCACTTAAGTTAATTAATGCAGATGTCATCGTTCTGTGAGCATCAAACACCATTTTATTATTAAAGCGATAATCGTCCAATGAAATCGTATTTAGGCCGGATATCGAAATTCCAAAACCATCGCACACTTCTTTTGGAGTGTCAGTAGATGTGAGAAATTGGCCCGACTGATAATCAAATCGATAGACCGGATATTTTGGTTTATGGCACCCATTTTTTTTGTCAGGGATGTAGTAAATATCCGAGAAGAGGGAGTCTGCAAGTGCTGTAAAGAGCACCTCATTAAAATGGGCGGGAAAACGTCCGGAAGCTTCCCAACTCTCTTCTAAATCATTCATATCAAGATGTCTGATTCCGCGGAAAGGTTTGTAGAAATGGTGACTCACATGATTTGTGTACTCTTCAAGCTGGAATTTCCGGTTCTCCATAGCTGATTCGATCGTGGAATCTCTCAATGCATAGAGTGAGTAGATGTTCATTGCAGTCAATGCAAGAACTGCGAGGATCGCAATACCGAAAAAGAACCATCGGGTGGTATCACTTTTTTTAAATCTTTCCAGAAGTGTCATTATGACCGAATAATAGAAGTTTGATGGTAGTTGAATGTGAATGCATCCGTAGTTGTTTGAATATAATTCACTATGGATTAATAATTAAGCAATTTGCAATATTTTACGTCAAAATCAAGTTATTCCCACACGTTATTAGATCTGTAAATGTCAGGAAAAAGGTGATCCGGATCAATTTCAACTTTGATCAAGGTTCCATGGTCGGGGGCTTCAAATTCATACGTTCGGAACCCATTCAGCCAATGTGTCTCAGAAATTTTTTCATTAACAACGGTCCCGCTATCATAGGTTAAACGCAACAGAACCGGCATAGGTATATTCCCTTCATCTCTGATATTGATAACTGTTTTGTCCTCTTCAATGGTGACCCCTTCTATGGATTGATCCAGTACCCAGGTTTCATATAACCATGATCTCCAGAACCAGGAGAGATCCTCATCAGTTACATCTTCAATAGTGTTAAATATATCCCATGGATATGGGTGCTTATATTTCCATCGATTAATCAGTTCATGATGAGCTTCCATAAATTTTTCTTCTCCGATAACTCCCCGCAATGCATAGAGAACGGATGCAGGTTTAGGATAGGAAGCAACGCCATAAGCAGGGCCGGGATAGTGAAAATCAGACCACCTCATTATTTCACCTTCAAAATCACTCCCTGCTATCTGTAAATAACGGCCAAACTCTTCGGTTCTATCGATTTGACCGGAGCCTAAATAATCGATACTCGCCTCAACATCATGGAATGAGGTGTATCCTTCATCTATCCAGGTATAACGTCGTTCATTTGTACTAAGAATCATTGGAAACCACATATGTGCCAGTTCGTGAGCTGTTACACTGTAGAGTCGGGATGGACCCGCAGAGTTATAATCACCGATAATTGTCATCATTGGAAATTCCATTCCACCCCCAATGATACCGGCTCCTTCAACAGAACTCATATGAGGCCACGGATAGGGAGTCTGCATATAATCTGAAAGGTATGTAATGGAATGTTGAGCATATTCAGTTTGTAATTGCCATAAAGGAGCTTCTTCACGATAAAATGTATTGATGCGCGTGTATTCAGGTGCACCATCGCCGGTCAGGTCGCCTACCGGGGTCCGTGCTCCTTCCCATCTGGATTCCAGAGTTACGCTGAAAGCCACGTCCCTCACTTTCTCAGATTTAAACTTCCATGTCAACATATTGTCATCACTTTCTAATGTTGCATCCTTTAGTTCATCAAAATCAGTAATCAGATACGTTTCATCACTTTCACCGGCTGCAAGATATCGTTCCAGTGTTTGTTCTGAGAGAGTTTCCTCAGGGTTAAGAAATTCACCGGTTCCCATAACCAACCATTCTCTTGGGGCTTTAATAGTGAGATTATAATCCGCAAAACCGTGGTAGAATTCTGCATTACCTACAAATGGATCGTAAAACCATCCGTTTACATCATCATAAACCGCAATTTGAGGATACCAATAAGCTATAAAATAGAGATTGTCCCTGCTTCTGCCCATTCTTCCGGAAGCCCCCTGTTCCGGTACAATAAATGACCATTCAAATTCAAATTCCATCGATTCCCCGGAAAAGAGCACTTCATCCGGATAAATATAGAGCTGAGTACCTTCATTTATATATCCACTGGATCCTTGAGTCCATCGTTCCGGCATTGTAATCGTTTCCAGTTCAATGCCATTGGCCGCTACTTTGGTTAACTTTACTCCACCGGTTATCTCAGTGAAGTCCATTTTTGGAGTGCCCTCTTTGTGTAGGTTTTGAGCCAACTCAAGTACAATCACATCCAGATTGTCAGGGGAGTTGTTTTGATAGGTAATCATAGCCTTTCCGTGGATCGTGTGATTAGCGGGGTCCAACTCCGCATATAGATCATAGGAAGCTTCGTTTTGCCAATAGTTTTCACCGGGTTGGCCATCGACAGATCTGGTTCCCTGTTCCACAGCATACAGGAAGGTATTCGGGATATCGATTGGGTAAGGTATCGGCCTTTCCAGTGATAAATTTGTTTGGTGTTCGGACTCTTCTGTATCAACTTGAATAGCAGGTTCAGTTGTGGAACAGGCCACCAAAACGATTGAAAGGCTGAAAAGGGAAAGGTACTTCCGGAATTTCACAAAATAATTCATTAGTGCCGTCTTTTTTAAATGGTTTTATAATTGGTAATCAGGTGTTTAAGATCGATGATATTGTCCCCACTATCAATTCATAAACCTGTAATTTATATTCACAAAAGGTTTGAATAATGTAATATAAGCCTATATAAGTGAATAGATTTGATAGTTTAAAGATAAATAGTGATTATCAATTCATGGTTTCTAAATAATTGATAACGATAATAAGGTGAACTATGGATATTAACGAAATGAAAGAGTGGTATCTGATACCATTTAAAAAATATGTTGATTTTGAAGGCCGGGCAAGTCGTATGGAGTTTTGGACATTTGTACTCATAAATCTGGTCATTTCAGCAATTCTCGCAAATATATTCCCATATTTGGGAAGTTTATTTAGCCTTGCAATCATTGTTCCATCCATCGCAGTATCCGTTCGTAGGTTGCATGATGTGGGTAAAACCGGATGGATGCTTTTGGTAGGTTTAATTCCTCTAGTCGGATTGATCATACTCATATACTTTTATGTTCAGGAAGGTGATTCCGGCCCAAATGAATATGGTATCGGCCCGACGATGCTGATTTAACTCTTTCTTTAATGAGCCCATCATCCGGTTATTATTTTTAATTAATTATCAACTCAAGATGAAAACAACAGTCAAACTTTTAATTGCAGTGATATTGGGTGCAGCTGTGATTTTATTACATTCCGGGTGTGAACAGACTCCTGAAGCTGATACAGATTACGATGCGAACCTAATCAACCAGCATTTGGAACGTGAGGTTACGTTTAAGGAACGGTACAGGCCTCAGTATCACTACTCTCCACGCATAAACTGGATGAATGACCCGAACGGCCTGGTCTATTTTGAAGGGCGATATCATCTATTTTATCAATATAATCCATTCGGAAATCGCTGGGGCTACATGAGTTGGAATCATGCTGTAAGTGATGATATGGTTCATTGGGAACACAGGCCTGTTGCAATAGAATATGACAAGGAAGAGGAGGAGGCTATATTTTCAGGGGGTGCGATTGTAGATCACAATAATACAAGCGGATTTGGTGATGGCGAACGAGCTCCAATCATTGCGACCTATACAAGTCATTACACACGGGAAGACGGTACTACATGGCAGGCTCAGTCACTTGCATACAGCGTTGATGGAGGTGATACGTTTACAAAGTATGAAGGAAATCCGGTATTGGAATTTGATGATCCGAATTTTCGTGATCCAAAAGTAATGTGGGATGAGCAACGAGAACAGTGGATCATGGTGGTAGCTCTTTCAACACAATTTAAAGTGCAGTTTTATGCATCTGATAATTTAATAAACTGGGAGTTTCTGAGTGACTTTGGTCCCGAAGGTGCAGTGGGTGGAATTTGGGAATGCCCGGATTTATTTCCGCTGGCAGTAGATGGGGATCCGGGTAACATTAAATGGGTTTTACATGTAGATATGAATCCCGGCGCAATTGCCGGTGGATCCGGTTCCCAATACTTTGTGGGAGAATGGAATGGTACAGAGTTTATTCCGGATGAGTCGATTTCGGATGGAGAAGTTCTTTGGACTGATTACGGTACAGATTTTTATGCAGCCATATCATGGAGTAATATACCTGAAGATGATGGCCGAAGATTATGGGTTGGCTGGATGAACAACTGGAATTATGCCAATGAAATTCCAACTTATCCCTGGAGAAGTGCACAATCCATTCCCCGTTCTGTATATCTTGAAACCGTTGGCGATAATATTAAATTAATTCAGCGTCCTGTTGAGGAACTCCATTCACTACGCAAAGATCAAATATCACTCGAAAACATCAATGTGTCGGCGGGTACTCAATCACTTGATGATCATGGTTTAGGCGGTAAAGCTTACGAATTTGTTGCAGAGATCGACCCGGATGATTCAGATGTAGTTGGTTTTAGATTACGTACGGGTGCTGATGAAGAAACCCTGGTGGGGTATGATGCCATTGAAAGAACGGTATTTGTAGATAGAACTCATTCCGGAGAAAATAGCTTCCACGAAGAGTTTGCACAGCGCAATGATGCACCTGCCAATCTTAAAAACGGTAAAATTAAGCTTCATGTTTTTATAGATTGGTCTTCGATCGAAGTATTTGTAAATGATGGTGAAGCGGTCATAACAAATCGCATATTTCCGGATCCGGAGAGTCAGGGTTTTTCGGTGTTTGCTGATGGAGGCAATGCATTCGTGAATAAATTGGATTTCTGGACATTAGAATCTATCTGGGATGAAGGTTCAATAAATAATTAACACTACAAATTTAGAATCATCTATTGATGGGTATGGCAAGCAGAGACTGTAAATGTGTAAACAAACAGTTTGAAATGAAATAACAAGAAAAAATCAATATTGAAAAATTTAAAATAGACTGACGGATAGTTTTAGGGAATTTGGCTAAAATTGCGAAGTGACTAGATTACCAACATTATTTTCTTGTCGAGCAGTATTCAAAATTAAAACGATTAAATGCAATTACTTATGAATAGTAGCCAAGGTTTGAAAAAACATAAAATTTTTATCTGGGCGATTACTTCAGCACTGGGTGGATTTCTATTTGGCTTTGATGTAGCCGTGATCTCAGGTGGGGAGCAAAATATTCAGCTCATGTGGGGCTTGAGTGATATCATGATTGGTCAGACCGTAGCTATGGCACTCTATGGCACAATCATTGGAGCACTGTTTGGCGGGATACCGGCACAGAAATATGGGCGAAGATTATCACTGATCTGGATAGCGGCTCTCTTTTTGGTTTCTGCTGCGGGATCAGCCCTGGCACCTGAAGTTTACACATTAATGGTGGCCAGATTTATCGGTGGTTTGAGTATCGGTGCCTCATCGGTTGTTGCACCGATGTATATCTCGGAAATTGCACCGGCAGATAAGCGCGGGAAACTAACAGCTCTTTTTCAGTTTAACATCGTTCTTGGGATTATGATCGCCTATTTCTCGAATTTCCTTATCGGGACAGATAATGTGGAGTCCTGGAGATGGATGTTAGGTGTTGAGGTGATTCCGTCAGTTCTGTTTCTGGGATTGGTGTTCACCATTCCAGAGAGCCCCCGATGGTTGGTTGTTGCAAAGGGCCGGATTGAAGAGGCCAAAGCAATTCTGAATATTATTGATCCGAAAAAAACAGAATCATCACTGGCAGCCATTCAGGCCAGTGATTTAAACCCGGGTAAAACCACACCTCTGCGAGAGTTTTTTAGCAAGAGATTTAAATTTCCAATCATGCTCGCATTCCTTTTCGCTTTTTTCAACCAGTTATCCGGTATCAATGCCATTATCTATTTTGCGCCGAGAATTTTTGAAAGTGCGGGTCTGGGTGCAGAAGCAGCTCTCCTTTCCAGCGTCGGTGTGGGAGTTGTGAATCTGATTTTTACAATGTTGGGACTATTATTAATAGATAAATATGGCAGACGGTTTCTGATGTATATCTGTTCTTTCGGTTATCTGATCTCTTTGTCATCCATATCTTATGCATTCTTTTCAGAGAGTTTGTCCGGATCTGTTATACCTATATTGACATTTGTATTTATCGCATCTCATGCAATAGGCCAGGGAGCCGTGATATGGGTATTTATATCTGAGATATTCCCGAATTCGGTCAGATCTTTTGGAAACTCTCTTGGCAGCAGCACCCACTGGATTTTTGCGGCACTTATTGCGGGTAATTTTGTCTATATAGAGAGTGTATTTGGCGGCGGACCCATATTTGCATTTTTTGCTTTTATGATGTTCTTGCAGCTGCTATTTGTCTGGAAAATGATGCCGGAGACGAAGAATATCACTCTTGAAGAGATGGAAGTGAAGCTTGGGATTAATGTAAAAGAGCTGGAAAAGGTTGTGGGTCAGGAGCAGATTTGATATTAATTCAAGCTTTTATATTCATCCGGTTAAGAATTCACACGCTGTTTAAAATGACTGGAGAATTGCTGAAGATATTTAATCCCATTTCATGGGCAATTTCAAAAACCATTTTAACCTCATCAAAAATTCGGATTTTAGCTTCATCAGTCATCGTATAAAATGAACTCCTATATATTAAATTTTGTAACGGATTTTAATACGATAGTCAGATTTATTAAAATGGTATCAAATCTTTAATTCAATATTAATGACTATGAAAAAGCTTCTCACTGTTTTTGTTGTACTTTTGATGAGTTCTCAACCTTTGGAAGCACAAGTTGATAGATTTAATGCCCAGCAGTATGTGGATGCAGAGGGTGACACGCTAAACTACAGAATCGCATTTCCCGATTTCAGTGGCACTCAAAGTTATCCGCTCTTGATTTTTTTGCATGGAGCAGGTGAGAGGGGAGATGATAATGTATCTCAGCTAAAATGGGGAGTTCAGAATTTTGTAACCGATCGTTGGATGAAAACATATAAAGCCATAGTGATCGCACCCCAAAATCCGGCCGGGACCACATGGTCCAATTTTGACGGGCAATTTCGACAAGATGGAATGCCTTTGCAGCTAAGAGATGAACCAAGTAAACCTCTCAAAATGACGATGGAAGTGGTGGATCAGATTATTGAAAATTTCAATGTGGATGAAGATCGTATTTATATAACAGGATTGTCAATGGGCGGATTTGGAACCTGGGATGCACTTGCAAGATGGCCGGATCGGTTTGCTGCTGCACTTCCGGTTTGTGGTGGGGGTGCTCCATCAACGGCAGAGCGTTTTGCTGATATTCCAATCTGGGTCACTCATGGAGCAGATGACCCTACTGTACCGGCTGAAATGTCGAGACAAATGGTTGAAGCTATTCAAGAAGCGGGGGGACAACCGGGATATACAGAATATCCGGGTGTTGGCCATTTTGCCTGGCTGCAAACCTATGATGATGAATATATCATCAATTGGCTCTTCAGCCAACGAAAAGGGGATTGATTAATTAGAAAACGAATTTATCTTTTAAAGATTCAATAACATTGGCAGCAAAAGAGTATATAAGCTGTTTATATGATTCACTTCTGTTAAAAGATAAAAAAATCAAACCTTTTTGATTTTTTGACGTCCAAATCATAGAAATAATCAATATTGGCTTTAATTGTTGTAAAAAAACTCTATTGAGACGTTACATTATAATTTCATTGTTTACATTTGTAACAATGATAAATAGCATTAAACTATATTTAGACTTAATTAAATAGGAATGAAATATCTTCAGAACCCAAAAATATGCAGAGAGCTTCTGGTCACTATCATCACAGGCATATTTTTCTTTCCAATCTCATTATCAGCCCAGAATACCCATACTGTTAATGCACATCAAATCGATTCATCCATTCGTATTGATGGTCATTTGGATGAAGATGCATGGAGCCAGGCTGAAATTGCAACTGATTTTAACCAATTTAGTCCGGATGAAGGTGCACCGGCAACACAAAAAACAGAAGTCCGCATACTTTATGGCGAAGGGGGTATATACGTGGGTGCGATCATGTATGATGAAAATCCAGCCCTTATTGAGCAAACATTAGGCCGGCGTGATGATTTCAATCGCGCAGATTGGTTCGTGGTCTCTTTTGATTCCTACTTTAATCGTCAGAATGCATATACATTTGGGGTAAATGCGGCCGGAATCCAGTATGATGGGGTTCGTGGTTCGGGCGGCGGACCCGGCGGCGGGCCCGGTATATCCGGTGTTGATTCTTCATGGGATGCAGTTTGGTACTCAGAAGCGAGAGTCACTAATGAAGGATGGGTTGTTGAAATGCAAATTCCCTACAGTATGCTACGATTTCCGGAATCTCAAATTCAAACATGGGGTATTCAAATTACAAGAAGTATACCAAGGCTTGGTGAGCTTTCTGAGTGGCCGCTTGTGCCCCGTGTAGAGCGGGACAACCTGATTGCACAGTACGGTCTATTGCAAAATATTAGGAATATTGAACCGAGGCCTAATATCCAGGTTCGCCCATACATGGTAGGGGGTTTTAACTCACGTGAAAATTCAGTTATACCCGGTGAAATATCAACGGAACTCAATGTGGATATTGGAGGCGATATCAAAGTGGGTCTGGGGCCGAATGTTACTTTGGATGCAACGATAAACCCTGATTTTGGTCAGGTGGAAGCGGATCCGGCTGTTTTAAATCTTACAGCTTTTGAAACGTTTTTTCAGGAGCAACGTCCGTTTTTTATTGAAGGTTTTGAAATATATGAATTTTCAATAGGCCGTGGTGCGGATCTCTTATATACCCGGAGAATTGGTGCCGAAGATCCAATCATCGGAGCAACCAAAATTTCCGGACGAACAGAAAATGGATTGTCATTTGGTGTTCTGGGTGCTGTCACCGGAGATAATTTTAACCCTTCCAGAAATTATAGTGTATTGCGAGGAAGTCAGCAAATTGGCAATTATTCATCATTAGGTGGAATATTTACATTTTTTGATAGCCCAACAAGATTTAATGAAGGCAGGAGGAGAAGTTATGTTGGAGGAACGGACTGGGATATTCGTTTTGCTGATAATAATTATGGAATTCGGGGTTTTGCTACCTTTTCTCATAGAACATTAACCGGCGAGAATGAGTCTGAAACAGGATTTGCGGCTAATTTGTCAACAAATAAACGTCAAGGTGCCTGGAGAGGATCCATAGATGCTGAAGTATTCAGTGATGAATTTAATCCAAATGATCTCGGGCAGATACGAGAAAATAATTATGTTTCGATGTCAGGCAGAATCGAGCATCAGATCAATGGTGGACGCCCATTTGGTGCTTTTCAGCAAGCTGAAGTAGACGCCAATTTTAATCAGAATATTTCATATGATGAAGGATTGGATCTGGGTTTTGGATTTAGCACAGGATCAAATTGGACATTTACATCATTTCAATCTGTGGGATTAGAAATAAGAATGGATCAAATTTTTGGAGGTTACGATTTATTTGAAACTCGGGGTTTGGGGCCGTTTGCCAGGCCATTCAGCGCAGAGCTTGAACTGGAATATGAAACAGATGACAGAAGGCCATGGCAATTATCCCCTGAAGGTGCGTGGACGCACTATGAGGACGGTGGGAATAGCTTTGCACTCGGACTGCGTGGAAATATGAATGTCGGTTCAAGACTGGATTTCTTTGCCAATGTGGAAGGTGAGTGGGAAAAAGGTGTAACGGCCTGGGCATCTAACGAATCGTTCAGGAGAAGCGGTTCTGACTGGCTGATTGGGGAATCATCTTCACGGCCGTCTCAACTTGGTGATGATGATTATAGATCATTTGATGATGGGGGAGCACTTAACTCAGTATTCTCAGCGATGGACCCATTTAGTGGGAATGATTACTATGTACCTATTTTTGGAGAACGGGATACGCGTTCTATCGATTTTACATTTAGAAGTACCGTTACCTTTACACGGAACCTGTCATTACAGATCTATAACCAATTATTCCTGGCGAAAGGAAAATACAATAGCTTCAAAATTTTGCAGGACCGGGATACTCTTGCAGATTTCAATTCTTACCCAAAAAGAGATGAGTTTTCATTTAATAGTTTTCACTCAAATATCGTTATGCGGTGGGAATATCGCCCCGGTTCAACGCTGTTTTTGGTCTGGTCACACGGAAGGGATATTGAAGATCAAATCAATCCTCTTGCACCATTTGGAGCATCTCCTTACGATCGGCCTATTGGATCACAAATAAGTGATACATTCGACAAACTTCCCAATAACTCAGTTCTTCTAAAAATCAATTATACATTTTTATATTAACATGAATTTGAAGTGATCCAATAATTTTTTTTAAAGTACTATATATGAAACTCACTAATCATTACAATATGAATAAGAGAACACTTGTATTAAATAAATACAAAACTACCACCTTAATTCTCATATTGGGATTGTGTATTGGGTACATGACAAATACTAAGACCGCTAAGGCTCAGAATTCGAACTCTTATCAAGTTGGCAATCCAATTGGGCTTCCTTTATCTCCGGCTCCAGGAACAGAATTTAACCCGATTTCATCAAACGTACGTGTGCATGGAGCTATCTATTCAGCAGAAAGTTGTATCTATGATGCCGAACGGGAGTTGATTATCGTGCCCAGTATGGGGGTTCGACAAAATGTACTGGAAAATGACGCGTGGGTTTCTTTTATCAACCCGGATGGGACGGTCCATACTTCGAAATGGATTGGAATTCAGAATCCAAACGAGCGTGGCAGTTTGTCCCCACCGCTTGTGCTGAATGATCCGCTTGGAAGTGAAATTGCAAATGGCGTTCTCTATTTTGCTGACCGTGATGGAGGGACAAGCAGCGACGATCCAAGCGTTGCCGTGATCCGCCGTTTTGACCTGGAGACAGGCACACCGCTGGATGATATTCGAATCGAAGAGTCTCCCTGGATTAATGATATCGCTGTAGCAGGAGACGGGACTATCTACACCACACAAACAGGAGAATTTGGGCAGGATGCCGATCCGAAATCCTGGCGCGTCTGGAAAATTTCACCGGATGGAGAGATCTCTGTTTTTGCCGTTGACCTTCCTATCTTTCAGCCGAACGGCATTGCGATAGATCCGTATGGAAATATTGTTGTTCTGAATTATGGCAACACGGATATACTGACATTTTCTACGGGCGGCGAACTGCTGAAAACGGAAAAAGCCGTCCAGGCAGGAGGGGATGGTATTGAAATTATGCCGGATGGCACAAAATACGTCAGCAGTGTTACTCAGGGAGGTATTTCCCGTATTAATCCCGGTGAACCTGCCGTACTGATCGCCGAGTACATTCCAAGTGCTGCCTCTATTTGTTACGATTCAAAAATGAATCAACTGATTGTTCCGATGACATCACAGAGTACTCTCGGTTTTATACCACTTGATTGATTAACAACGATTTCAACCATACAATTTTTTTGATGAGACATATGGATTACTAAAGATATCATCTGAGCAAACCTATATTTTCCCATCATTAATTTATTGCTGAATATTTGAAGTCCGATTGTCATATAAAAACCGTCCGGGTTTTTATATTGGCAATTAACAGTAATAATTTATTTACCGAAGTTTAACTGCAGGGTTGCATAATATGTGCGCGGAGGAGAAGGGATGATACCGGGGCCGGGATAACCGGTGGCACGACGCGTGAAATAGGATGAATCCAGGACGTTGTTGATGCCCGATTCCAGTTTAAAGTTTTTAAATGACCAGGAAAGTGAAAGGTCCAGAATGTCATAGGCAGGAATTTCGCCTTTTATGCCGCTTTGGTTGTCATTTGTATTCTGAAGTGCATTGGATGCATCGGTAAACTGGTTGGAAACGTAAGTGTACTGCAGAGATCCAAGCAGGTTTTTGTACCCAAATGAAAAACCGGTTTTCAAGTTCAATAGCGGAACAAACTCAACTTGATTGCCTTCCACGCCGGGAATTTCAGAATCAATGTAATCTGATTGTGTAATGGCTGTATTGGCGAAGAAGTTAAGTCGGGTATCCAATCGGTCACTGCCAAACAGAGAAAGAATATTCAATTCCAACAGGCTTTCCACACCATACATAAACGCCCGCCCGATATTTCCGCGAAAACGGACCACACGGCCGGTTTCCGCAACCTCACCACTGGCGTTTACTCGTGTTTCAGCCCTTAAAACTTCCCCAAGCCGGTTATCATACATCAAACCAAAACCGTTTAGATCATATGAAATACTCTCTCCGAGGCGACCTCTGATCCCAATATCAGCCGTAAAGCCGTTTTCGTCTGTAATATCAGGGTCTACCTGAAATGTTGGGTTTACTATCCGGATATCGTTAAAAGTGACTGAGCGGTAATTCTGAGAAAAATTTCCATAGAACTCAATATTTGAATCAGCATAATAACTTATTCCAAGTCCCAGCAGCAGAAAATTCCGGTCGAAACTACGATTATCTTCAAATGTCTGGTTTTGAATGGGGTTTCCGGCCAGGTCAAAATTAACTCTTTTAAACGTGCCTTCACTTTCCGTTTTGATATATTCAAAACGGAACCCCGGGGTGATTAAAAAATCATCAGTAATGTAAAAAATGTTCTCTCCAAATATGGCCAGGTTACGATTCGGATAGGTGAAGTCTGACTGTGTGGGGTAGTCAGGAAACCGATTATCGGCAAGTGAAAAATCAGCCTCTACACTGGCAGATCCCGGGCCCTGTACAGAGCTATTATTGGAGTGATAGTACTTACTTCCGAGAAGAAAAACAGCTTCTCTTTTGCCAATTGTGTAGCGATCTAAAAAACGTACCTCGGAGCCCCAGTTATTAAATTCTCCCACAATCAGATCGCGCGGTGCATCCAGATCATCTACTTGTGAAACACGGTTCGTTCGAAATCCCACAGTTTTCCGGGATGCATCAAGTCCGAAAAGCATGGCGCTCAGCTGCATGTTATAGTTAAATTTATGCTCAAGCCGCAGGGAGGCAAGTTTCCAGTCTACTGCAAACCAGTTTCGGGTTCGGTTACTGATAGTGGGATCACTGTAAAACTGTGCGTCCGTGAGGCCGCCGGGCTGCTGTGCCAGGTAATTGAGATATGTAAAATCGGCGGAGATTTTGGTATTGTCGCTAATCTCGTAATCGGTATAGAAGTAGATATTTTCAGATTCAAATCCGGAGTTAGGCCGGAAGCTTTCCCCGTTTTTGTAATTGAAGTAGGCGTAATAACCGACCTTGCCAGTTGTGCCACTCAGACTGTTGTGAGAGGTAAACAGGCTGTTTGATCCCACAGACTGACGTGAAATCACATTAATCGTTTTGTCCCGGTCGGGTTTTTTCATTTTGAAATTAACCAGCCCGCCAAACTGAGTACCATACTGCAGGGAAGCGGCACCGCGGATAACCTGGATCTCCTGAAGTGCTTCCGCGGGTGGTGTATAATAGTTCTCGGGATAACCGAGTACATCGGCACTAATATCGTAGCCGTTCTGGCGAATATTAAAATTTGACGAGCGATTCGGATCCAGGCCGCGTCCGCCGATATTCAGTTGAAGTCCGGCGTCATTTGAATCAAAAATATTTAAGCCGGAAATCTGTCCGTAGATTTGACGGGCATTGTTTGATGAAGTATTAACCGTCATTCGATCTAAAGAGATAACCTCATTCTTTTTTCCTGCAAAGATGGAAGTCCCTTCAACCTGGCGAAGTCTTCTCATTATAAACATCTGATTGCGCTGACCGATTACCGCTACTTCAGACATTTCCCGGTTCAATGGAATCAAATCGATATTCACACGTTTATTTTCATTCTCTATCAAAAAGGTACGGTTTGTTATTTCATACCCGAGGGAGAAAAAGTAGAAGTTATATGTACCTTCGGGGAGGTCATTGATCTCAAAAAAACCGTTTTCATTTGTAAGAAAAGATTTACCGGCTTCATTGTCATAAATTTGAACGCCCTCGATAGGCTCACCGGATACCCTGTCTGTGACTGTTCCGGAAATCTGGTACTGGGCCCATGCCGGTACAGCAAAAAGCCAGCATATCATAAAAAAACTAAAGTCCTTTAATTTCATCATCAAAAGGCATTAACCAGGTTTGGCGGTTCATGGAATAATCTACAGTTGTCAGATTGACATCCGGATTAACGTAAAGCTGGCTTCCCCGGCCATTCAGGGCAACATAGCTTTCAACGTAAATTTCAGGGTTGGAAATTCCATTCTCTTTGTAGTGATTCTCCAGATAGCGGGCATATTCCAGAATAAAATCGGGTTGGGTAGACATCTGTTTTTCTTGCAGGGGGGTTAAAAATTGTGTGTTATCTATATAAAATCTCAGGCCGTTTTCAGGGTTTACAACTTTAAAATTTGCATATCCTGTTTTTTCCATCAGCATTACGCGCCAGGAGAAACGATAGCCTTCTTCCGTCCAGAACAGTTCCCCCGGGTAGAGCATATATCGAAATGGAAACAGAAGCTGAATTGCAAAAAACAGGGAGATAACACTAAGGGAAGCTTTTTTTACCCATGATTTTGGAAATGTATATGTTGTTGCATTATCAAAGGTCTCTTTGCTGATCCTCAGGATTCGGGATATGTAGCCCAGAATTTTGTTGTGCAGGTCGGCATCAAAGAAAATCAGGGCACTGACAATCATGATAAATGGAAACATGCCAATGGGGAAAAGAACGCGTGTTAACAGGTGAAAAACGACTACCAGTAAAAAGGCCAGTACCCGTGTACGTTTAATGAGGAGTAAAAAGGGAATGGATAGGTCGTATAACGCACCGGCCCAGGAAAAAGCGAAGTGGGTCCATTGTTGCTGGAAAAGATCCCCTAAAATGGGCAGTGAATATTTTGACGGCAGCCAGATTTGCAGGGGCATCGCACGGAACAGCCAATCGGAGTTGAGCTTTGCCAGTCCGGCGTAGAAATAGACAATACAGAGTAAGAATTTTATGGAATCGATGGTCCAGGCCGGGACCCGTTCCGATCGCAGGTTTTCATTTTTGAATGCATCTATTGAATAGTATGCGTGAGCGGGCAGGAAGATCATCAGAAAACTAAGGATGCTGATAAAGTAGTAGTGATTCAGGTAAGTAGTTTTATCCATGAGTTCTATGTAGGTGAAACTCAGGAAAAATAGGATGATTGCAATTCGATATTTATAGCCAAGAGAGACAAATATGGCAGAAACGGCACAGATCAGGAAGATCATATATGTGTATGCGCCCATCGGTTGAACCCATTCAAAACCATAATAGGAGAAGGATAAGAGGGGTTCAATATAAAGCTTCTCTATCCAGCCGTTGGCTGTAAAGCGAATCATGCTTATCAGCATCAAAAGGCCAAAAAATATCCGGAAAACGGCTAATGGTGCCGCATTCGTCGATTTTTCAAAATATGACCGGATCGATTTTGTATTCAAAATTTAGTCGCCGTCTGAATCAAAGTAATCTGGTGTAATATTTAGCGCCTGAAGCATGTCTACTTTGAGATATACTACATTTCGCTGGAGCTCATCATAGGTGGCAAGCATTAAAAAAGGGTCGTTATCTACTTGTGCAACAAAATTATCATTTAGTACAGCGGCCTTTTCTCGACTGATTTCAAATTGATTGTTAATAACCGTGGAGAGATCAGTGCCTTCTTTCATTGTTTTCAGGTAATCGAGGTAGTCGTCTAGGCTTTCGCCAGATTGTTGTGATTTGAAATTTGATCCGTTAAAAAAGTTTTGTACAGAATCCAGCGATTCCATAAATAATATTTTTGAAAAGTTTCGACTGTAATAAGCCTCGACATGTATTGGGGATGGGTTACCTGATGATATATTAGTGGCACCTGCCGGAATTCCGATTTTACCGGCGCGCAGGTGTTTTTCATAATAAAAGATAAAGTCGTTAACCATCATATTAAATGATGAATTGGCTCCGCTGCCGGTATTACTTACAAATTCATCCCGATAACCATTGATCCAATTATCCAAAACCGTATCCGTAAGTGTATCAATACGTGTCGTAAGGTCAGTTACGTAAGCTCTGTAGGCATCGGCATGATCATTTGTTGTGTAAAACGAAAGCAGTTCGGCGTCATTATCAGCCAGACCGTAGAGCAAATAATCTAAAGCAGGGAACCCCTGAGTGTTTCTGCTTGAGGGTAAAATTAAATTATAATCACCGGTCTCTATATTATTCTGAATAGTCTTACTCTCATCAGAATTGAAACTACTCTCATTTGCATTTGTAGGATAAGTATTCAGATAATCTCTAAAATTCATCACAGTTCCCATCTCAAACATGGAAACATGTTGCCAGGCTTTGTAGCTATCCAGCCACTGCGATCGAAGGTCAGTTAAATTTTGTAGTGTTGGATCTGCGGAAAAAATTTCAGATGCGAGCTTTAGGGCTTCAGTTTCTGCAGCAAAATTTTGAAAAGATGGGATAATAATATTATCCGCCCAGTTCACGAGAATGGCTTCTCGGTCAAAATCATCCACATCCGGGCCGGAGGGGCCATTATCGGTACAGCTCAAAAAAATCAAAGTTGAGAGAAATAAAAAAATTGTTTTTTTCATGATGCTTAAAAATGGATAAAACAAATAGCCGGCTGTCTATGTGGCAGCCAGCCGAATAAATTAAGTGTTTTCAATTGGCCGCTTCTTCAACAGTGAAGTCAAATTTATCGGCGATTGTCGTTGATAATTGGTTCAGTGTTTCCGGAGATACATCCCAGAGGCCATTGCCTTCGGTTAGCTGAGCAAGGATGGAGTCTACCTCGGCTTTAGTCAGGTATGGCTCATCTGTGTTTGGAATTCGAGTAAACTGCAGGCTGAAAATAAATCCATACCCTTCAGAGAGGTCATGAAATGCAGCGCCGTAATCCGGATTTTGCTGGTCAAGTGCATTTTTACCGGATTGCAGATAATACACAGCACGAACACCTAAAACCGTTGATATTTTTTCCCGGAGAATTTGAGCCTGAAGGTCGCGAAGTTCGTAATCGCCTTCTATAATAGCGGCTCGGCCAAGGGCAAATGCATCAAAGATATCCTGTGCGATACCGGCAAAATCTTCATCAGCGTTAACACTGCCAAGATATTTATTTACAAAGATGTCATCGTCACCTACAGTTGGAGTTGGATTAGCCGGGTTCTGGGACGTTCCATAAAGGTATCCGTACGCTTCATCCCACTTGTGTTCCATTGTGGTGTAGTTGGAATCACCATCCAGTACTCCGTTGTCATTATCTTCCCGGTTTGTGCCTGCATCCAATACGGATGTGCTGAGGTAGTTATTCAAAATCTGATCAGCGATCAGGGCTCCGTTCAAACTTTTTGCCACCAGCTGATTGAATTCGAACCCTTTGCCATTCACATAGCGGGTAGAAGAACCATCTGCAATTTGTCCGGCAACACCCGGTTCTGCCAGTTGATTTTCGTTTGGAAACACCTCATTGATTTGTCCCGAAATCCATTCTTCAAACTGAGCTTTAATTTGGGCACTTACTGTTGTATTGGCGGAAAAATAATCTGTTGAAGCGGCTACTTTACTTTTCACACTTTTTGTTTCTGCATTCAGTGCAGGATCCGAAAATGGATCAGCATCACCGCCGTCTGCAGTTTGATTGCGGTACATTTGCAGAAGCAGTTCTTCGGTTGAATTGTCAAAATCGGACATTGCACTGAACAGTTCAGTGGCCATTTTTATCCGGGCAGTTTGGCCGGTAAATGAAACGGTTGACTCTCCGTTGCGGGTAAATTCGTAGGTGGCAGGTGTAACGATTGTGATGTCGTTGTTGTTATCGGTGAGGTCGCATGAAATGAATAGTGTTGCCAAGAGCAGTGGCAATAATAGCTTTGAAGCTTTCATTGAAAATCTGAATGTTTGATTGATTGTTTTTATTTAGACTGGTTCTAAGGTAAAAGGATTTTACAAATGAATCAAAGCTTATATAGAATAAATCTAAATAAAATTTTATCGGTTTGAATAGCCCTTTATGCTGCAGTGGAATAGGGTATAAGAATAATACAGCATAAAAAAACCCTGATACCAATTCAGATATCAGGGTTGTACCTCGGGCCGGGCTCGAACCGGCACTGGCATTTAAATACCAATTGGATTTTAAGTCCAACGCGTCTACCAATTCCGCCACCGAGGCGCATCTCAAATAATTGAGAGTATCAAATATAAGACTTTACAATTTACTTCTACAAGGTTCTTTTTAGTAATTTCGGTTTAAAATTATTCAATTCGTTTCATTGAATCTGAGATCACTTCACATATCCATTTCTACTGATATTTCAGATGAATGGAGCAACTAATATGATTAAACCGATGCTTATTTTTTTATCTAACAGTTACTGTGGTTCAAGAGTGTCTAATGGTTTGATTACATCAAACCGAAATATCAGTGCTGATATTATAAACAGCATGATAAAGAAACCATTCACAGTAATAATCTCAAAAATCGCGCTTTCCGTATTAGGATGATAACCTCCGAGGATTGCCACAACAGCGATCAAAGCCTGCGCAATTGCCATTGCAAACATTGTATATATCAAACCATTGGATTGAAATCGGGCAATGATCGCACCGATTATACCGACTGCTATGACTCCAAAGTACAGAAGATTTATCGGGTTATTTTCTGAGCCTATAATACCCACTGCGCCGTTTACCCAGAGAAGGAAAAGCCACGTAAATAGAGCAAATCCTATGGCGATCCGATAAGTGACATTACCCGATTTCCGGGTGATCAGTTTATAGGTGAGTCCGGTTCCGAAAAGAAACGTACCGGCAATGATGAAGTCGGACAGAGTCCAAACCACCTCATCCGAAAATTGCATTGCAATCAAAGGGATGAGCAGCAGCAGCCCCACTGAAAGCGCCAGGCCTGATATGAATTTATAGATGGGTACATCATTTTTTGTAGTCATTTATATTTCCTCATTTATATGTTTAATTGTTAAAAGTACTTTGAATATCAAAGTAAAAATGAAAAATTTTTTGCGTGGGTTAAGAATTCCTGTACTGAGACTGTAGTTTGGCTCGAGTATATAAATACCATCCTGCGCCTATTATGATCAGTAGCAATGGAATTGCACCGGGTTCATCCTCTGTATTGATCATGAATATTAAAAGGCAAATACCCACTACCAGTATGAGTAGCGAGAGCCTTTTTTGGATTTTATGTCTTTTTATGTTTTTCATTTCACATCATAATTAAAGTTTATTTTTGTGATTTTATGATCTGTTCCAATACTGCAAGATGGTCATTGAACTTTTTTTTACCCTTTTCAGTGATGAAATATTTCGTATTGGGTTTCCTGTCAATAAATGATTTTTCAATCCGGATAAACTTCTCCTTTTCCAGTTTTTTCAGGTGTGTTGCAAGATTGCCGTCCGTAACATCAAGGTATTCCTTCAATGAGGTGAAATCGAGATATTCGTTCACAGCCAAAGCAGACATGATCCCAAGTCTTACCCTGCTTTCGAATGCCTGATGTAAATCGTCAATGGATATTTTCATAAAAGAAACCCTTTACTTTTCATATCTGATGTACATATAAATTCCATAAATGATATGGATAATCCCAAATCCACATGACCAAAATAGCAAACCAAATTCAATAAAAAAGGAGCTGATCAATCCGAATCCGATCTGAATAAATCCTAAATATTTTACGTCATCAATTGTGTATTTGCTGGCGTTAACCAGCGCCAGTCCATAGAAGATGAGTGATAGGGGTGCAATAAGTCCGATCAGCCCTTTTGAAATGAAAACCAATAGTAGAATTCCACCGGAAACCAATGGGAATGCCATATGAACGACTAATCTTCTTGATGTGGCAGTCCATATCTTTTCATTTTTGTCCCTGGCTTTTTTTCTAGATAAAATTACAGCGGTCATCAAAGCAAGGATCAGTACCAAAAGGGCAAGAACGATAACGTTAGGTAATTTATCAGAGCTGTAAAATATTTCATCCGGATAGAATCCATAAATTCGGTGAGCAACAATGATTCCGCCTAAGGCGTACAATCCCGCCATGATACCCGCCCATCCGGAAAGAGATAAAAATTTAGATGATCGCTCCATCATTGAGCGTATCTCAGCTATATCTTTTATATAATCCTGTTCTTTTTTCATTGGAGTGATTTATATTCAAAGTACTTTTAGATAAAAAGTTAAAACAAAAAAACGGATTGCACAATAGTTTTATGTATTGAACAAATCATTTTCCTGATTTGCTTAAATTTTTTTGGATAGAAAGTTACTCGATCAGTAAAATCTTACCAGGTCTGCATAATATCCTGTCCGGTATTCCTCAGAAGATAGGACTCATCACCGTAAACGATCCGGACAACTACAGTTGCATTTTCGCCCGGACCGAATTTCGGTCCATTTCTGGCAACTTTAACAAGACGGGTGGAGTCATGCTCAAATTGTGTCTCCGTTAACCGAGCCCCCCATACCTGATCTTCATATAAAACCCATACCGCATCCGCATTTAACTGTTCCGGTAACGCTCTTTCATCTTGAGCTCTTAATTCGATACGGGCAATCAATGGTTTTCCATCCGGAGGGGAAATGGGCATAAAATCACGCCAAAGATCGGATTTCAGGGACAATTCAATTCCATCAACAGTTAAACTTTTGGGTGCAGAATTCAGCGTCTCAATTGGCAACCTCTCCAGAGAATCTTCTATATGGTAGTCAGGATCAAGAGATGATGAACAAGAGAGTAAAAATAGAGTCAGAAAAAATAGAATAAAATTAAGAACCGTTCTCATAGCAAATCTAAATCTATAAAAAAGTGCTGTTATTTTAATGCTAAGTATATTATAGAGATTAAAAAATAATGATAACTCTATCAAACTCATTTATTAAACAACGTCGTAAATACAGCTATATTTTTTCGGAATCAATTATATGTTATGCATTGTGATCATTCAATTATTTGTTTATCACCCTATGCTTTTTCATGTGCAAATATGGGTGAAATTGTAACACTATTTGGAGGATTTCTATAAATAACCCAAATTGTAGGAAGTCACATAAACATCAAATCCTGAAAAATTTATCTGCATGAAATTCCTGACCCTGATCATCTTTTCAATAATTTCTATTTTTGCCTCTATTCTGCCTTCAGATTTGAAAAATAAAGAGTTGAATCAACCCGCAGGGTATTCAGACACGGATACATCTATTCGGGCTATGACGTTTAACATTCGGTTTGATAACCCGAATGACGGACCCGATGCATGGCCAAACAGGAAGGAGTTTGTGGCAAGTACAATCCGATTTAATCGAGCAGATATTATCGGTACTCAAGAAGGAAGGCATCATCAGTTGGTTGATTTGGAAAATTTATTGGATGGATTCAAATGGATCGGTGTTGGCCGTGATGCCGGTGATGATAAGGGTGAATTTACTGCGATTTTCTATCGTTCAGAACGATTTGAAGTGATCGAAGAAGGTACTTTCTGGCATTCAACGACACCGGATGTTCCGGGGAGTAAGGGGTGGGATACCGCCATACCCCGAATAACAACCTGGGTCAGATTTAATGACATTGCAAATAATCGTACTTTCATCACTTTTAACACGCATTATGATCATATCGGGGAAATTGCACGAAAAGAGAGCTCACGCCTCATTTTGCGAAAAATTCACGATTTGGCGGATGGTGATCCGGTCATTTTAATGGGTGATTTTAACACAACCGAAGCGGAGAAGCCCTATAAAATAATTACCGACCCTGATCTGGGTCCTGTAAATCTGGAGCTTTTTGATGGTTTTTATCACTCAGTTTATGGTCACCACGGACCTACTTCAACCTGGAATGGTTTTGAGCGAATATTCCCGGATCGCAGAATTGATTACATCTTTGTGGACTCCAACTTCAGAGTATACCAACATGGAATTCTGGCAGACTCTAAAAATGGTCAATTCCCATCCGACCACCTGCCTGTTGTAGCCGATATCAAATTTATGGATTGATCTTTTGAACCCGGTTTTATCTATCGCAACTGAATTCAGCGATTAGAGCGGATCTCATCAATTCCAATTGGAGTGATCAGTTGGAATCGGTCTTGTCAAACCCATTAGGATTCATCGATTGCCATCTCCAGGCATCTCTGCACATGTCTTCTAAATCCCGTTCTGTACTCCAGTTTAGTTCCTTAGCTGCTTTGGAGACATCCGCATAACAAACGGCAGCATCGCCGGGGCGTCGGGATACAAACTTGTATGGAATCGTAACACCGTTAGCCTTTTCAAATGCTTTTACAACATCCAATACACTGCTACCCTTTCCCGTACCCAAATTGTATGTATAGAGTCCCGATGATTCGGCTAATTTTTCAAGACATTTAAGATGGCCAATCGCCAGATCAACGACATGTATATAGTCCCGAACACCGGTTCCATCATGTGTTTCATAATCATCACCATATATTCTCAAATAATCGAGTTTCCCAACGGCAACCTGAGTGATGTAAGGAAATAGGTTATTTGGAATTCCATTGGGATCTTCACCGATTAATCCGCTTTCATGAGCCCCTACAGGATTAAAATATCTCAATAGGGCAATTCTCCATGATGAATCCGATGTATATAAATCACGAAAAATATTTTCGATCCCCAATTTTGTAGCACCATATGGATTTACAGAAGTGAGTTTACTCTCTTCAGTAATTGGAGATTCATCCGGATCCCCATAAACGGTTGCTGATGAGCTGAAAACAATTTTTTTAACATCATGTTCAACCATTACTTCACACAGATTGAGCGTCCCTGTAATATTATTCTGATAGTATTTAAGAGGTTCTTTTACCGACTCACCAACGGCCTTAAGGCCGGCAAAATGTATGACGGAATCAAAACTATACTTACTAAAGAGATGTTGAAGACCTTTTTTGTCTAAAAGATCTATCTTATGAAAAGTAATTTTATTGCCACTGATTTTTTCAACGCGTTTTAGGGATTCTTTTTTACTGTTTGACAAGTTATCTAAAACAACGACATCATAGTTTTTTTTGAGAAGTTCCAGTACAGTATGGCTGCCAATAAAACCGGTCCCACCTGTGATTAGTATTTGATCCATAGATAAGCGTTAAAAAAATTTGTTCTTCTGATGAGTGTCTAAATAATAAAACTGATCAGTCCTAAGGAGCTTCAATCAAATTCTCCAATTCTTTGAGTAATATTTCACAGTAAGCATCCATTTTCTCTAATACGGTATTTAATTCTTCATCAGACAGATTATCTTGAATCACCAGTTTAGATTTTTCATAAAGCTCCAATAATCCATGAAGATTCATCATTTGCGCGACTGGCTTTACCTTATGTCCGGTTGTTCTGAGACTGGCCAGATCCCGGTTCGATAAATGTTTGTCAAAATTTTCCTTAAACTCTGTAAAAGAGATAATGGAGACTTGCACAAACTCATCCAGATAATCATCATCACCATAGAGTAAATTTTTAATAACCTCTCTATCAACAATTGGTTTATTCACACTCTTTTTTATTCGTTTGCGGGTTCACTTATTCCATGAGGTGTCGGTTTACTTTCATCATCCAGATGAACAAAAACGATCTTATCAATACGTATAATTGGTTTTTGTGTGAATTTGTGCCTGACTTCACACCTTACAGTAATGGAAGTTTTTCCAAATGCAACGGTCTGCATGCCAATTTCAATGATATCACCCAATTTTGCTGAACTTACAAAATCAATTTCAGACATGAATTTTGTTGCAATGTTTCCTTTACCCAATTGACAAATTACATAAATAGCTGCTTCTTCATCTATCCAGGCCAAAACAGACCCGCCAAAAAGAGTGCCATGAGCATTTAAGTCTTCCGGCTTTATAAGCTTCCGGCTAAAAAATCGCATTTCTGGAAATTGTTTAGGCACTTTGTTCAGTATATAAATAGTTGATATTTGTAAAGCATCCAAGCAGGGTTTATAAGTATAACAAATTTTAAAGAAATCAGAGGGTTGATTTCTAAAATTTCGATTCATCAAGTCAGAGTCTTTAATGTAGTTTAATCTATTATCATTTCCTTTTTGAATGCCTTGGCAAATCTTAACAGCCAATTAACACTAAGAATGTTATCAATGTTTACATTAATGCAGTTTAACTAAAAAGTTTTACTATCAAATAACGGCAAAAAGGTTCATGTGAAAGTGGGCCTTTTTTATTTCACGGGTTTGTATCGTCTCTCGACTTTACTATCTTCAATTCTTAAAATTAGATTCATCAAAAGTGGGTGAAAAAATTTCATCCGATAGTTGAATACATTTTTTTAGTTTAAATTGATTTAGTTGTAAATGTAGTGTTCATACAATAACACTAATTCCAATTTCTGCTCGTAGGATTGAAATATTAAATTATAACTTTTGCCTTATCTACCAATCATTATTGTCGCGTTTTTGGTTGCATTTGTAAACTATATGTTTACCAAATGGTTCATTAAATACGCTCGGGTAAAACGTATTACAGATATTCCATCAGAGAGAAGTTCACATGTTCGGCCCACTCCAAGAGGTGGAGGAGTTGGATTTGTCGGATTCCTATTCATTACATTTTCTGCTTACCTGATTATCTTTGGTTCACACTTGGGAATTGATGTCCTGATTTTCCTTATGGCATTATTACTTATTTCTGTATTGGGTTGGTTTGATGACAGAAATAATCTTTCAAGAAGAGCACGATTTGGCGTGCAACTTATTGCATCCTTACTGATCCTTATTTTTATTCAAAATTTAAGCCATATTGCCATTCCATCCATAGGAGTATTTTCATTGGGAATATTGGGTTTTGTTGCAGGTATTATTTGGATTACCGGTGTCACAAATATCTATAATTTTATGGATGGAGTCGACGGGCTTTCATCAGTTCAAGCTATATCGGCTACTGCAGGTTGGTGTATCTTGTTTTACATCTATCAACAACAAGATCTTTTTGTACTAAATATATTTGTAGCTGCAGGTGTTATCGGGTTTTTATTTCTAAATTGGTCACCGGCCAGGATTTTTATGGGTGATGTCGGGAGTCTTTTTCTGGGATTTTTATTTGGTGTAATGCCGTTGATGGCCAGTGCATATTCAAATCAAATTGATTCAGGTGAAGCATTATGGTTTGGGGCAATTCTGCTCTGGCCATTTCTGTTTGATGGAGCCTTCACAATTATAAGACGATTTTTAAATAAGGAGAATATCTTCGAGGCACATCGATCACATCTGTATCAACGATTAAACATTATTGGATGGTCGCATAAAAAAATATCATCTCACTATGCTCTATTTTCCATTTTCAGTTTAATCATAGGATTATATTATATGTGGGGCAGTGAAATAGAGAGAGTCATTGCCATCACTTTGCTGATTGTCTCATCTTTTATCTTTGCATTATTTGTAAATAATCGTGAAGCAGCATCAGCAAAGGCAGAGATCTAAATGTTCGTTAAATAAGAAAAAAGTGTAGTTTTATATAAATTTCTTACATAATTAGAATAAATTTTCACCTTCAGGAATCGTGGCTCTCGTTATGTTCCTGTTATTCCCAATAGGGGTGAGGATCTGCCACTGCTTTGCAGCTTTTCAGATTTCACTTAATTCATTTTTCATTTCCCAAATCTGTCAATTTGCCTTATCTTTCCCGTCTTAAAAATTATCATCAAAACAGATTATTAAATGGACATTGATTCACAATTACTTGCTATAAAAAAGAGAGAATATAAAGTTGGCATTATTGGACTTGGGTATGTTGGCCTTCCGCTGATGTGGACATTTTATAAGAATGATATGCCGGTTATCGGATTTGATGTAGACCAGTATAAAGTAGACTGCATCCGGGATGGAATCCCATATATCAAACATCTTGGAACGGATAAAATGGATGAGCTCTCTAAGTCGGATATATGTGAATCGACAACTGATTTTAGCCGATTAAGAGAACCTGATGCCCTTCTAATGTGTGTGCCAACTCCGCTTAGTACTCAAAGAGATCCGGATATGAGTTATGTTGAAGAAACAACAAAAACAATATCAAAGTACTTGCGAAAGGGACAGCTCGTCATCTTAGAATCTACAACATGGCCCGGAACAACCGAAGAATTGATCATTCCAATCCTTGAAAGAGAGAGTGGATTAATAGCCGGAGAGGATTTTTATGTAGCTTACAGCCCTGAAAGAGAAGACCCGGGGAATGCTAATTTTAATACTTCGAAAATCCCAAAAGTAGTGGGTGGGCACGGTGCAAATGCCCTTAAACTGGCATGTGCTCTTTATGATACCTCAATTGTAAAAACAGTTCCGGTAACAGATACGAAAACAGCAGAAGCCGTAAAGCTTACTGAGAATATATTCCGGTCTGTAAACATCGCATTGGTGAATGAGTTAAAAGTCGTCTATAGTGAAATGGGAATTGATGTGCATGAAGTACTGGATGCAGCCGATACAAAACCATTCGGATTTATGAAATTTACACCGGGTCCGGGATTGGGCGGACATTGCATTCCCATTGACCCGTTTTATCTGACCTGGAAAGCCAGAGAATTTGAGCAAGACACAAAATTTATTGAACTGGCCGGACAAATAAATACATATATGCCAAAATATGTTGTTCAAAAAACGGTAGAAGCTTTAAATAGTCACAAAAAATCAATCAATGGCAGTAAAATACTCTTAATTGGTTTGGCTTATAAACCTGACGTGGATGATGACCGGGAATCACCAACATATAAATTAATGGATTACTTTACGGAGATGGGAGCAGAGATTTCTTATTATGATCCACATTTGCCTGTAATCAAAAAAACACGTGAACACGCTCATTGGGCCGGGAAGCAATCTATTGAATGGAATAAGAAGAACATTCAATCAGCAGACGTAGTCGTAATTTCTACGAATCATTCTGAAATTGATTACAATGATCTGGCAGATTGGAGCCAATTAATTGTAGATACAAGAAATTCTGTTAAGTCCGGAACAAAAAACTCCAGGAAAATCTTTAAAGCTTAATTTCTATACAATACATAGGTGTGTGAACGGAGGTATTAAAAAATTGTGATTCCATTCGAAGTATTGGAAACCCTTTAAAAATCAAATATTTCAATAATATTATATCTGTTTTTGGTTTATATAAAACACCATCTAATTACAGTGACAAAAGCTTTGCTTATAAGTATGAAAAGTTTTAACTATTTTGCATAGTTACCTATTTAGTATAATAATGTTATCAAACCACATATAAATACCGGACATACAGTTAAATGTTGAAGAAATTTTCAAACTATAGGGATTGGTGGAAGTTTTTTGTTGAGGTCTTTGCGTGGACTTTACTTACGATACTCTCATTCATGCTGCGCCTGGATGGGGATCTTTCAGGATATGGAACAGAGGTGTTTCAAGTTTCTGCATCATTGTTGGGTTTAAAAATTATTGTAGTTTACCTATTTGGTACATTCAGACAATCCTGGAGAAATACCGGATTCAGAGATCTGATAACACTGATTAAGTCAGTAACCACGGTTTCTGCCATCTATTTTTTGTCAGTTATCGTATTCAGAGATCAAATAACAATTCCACTTTCCGTACCTATAATAGAATTTTTTCTATCACTTCTTGTTTTAGGAGGAATTAGAGTTGGTACCCGATTTTTCATTGTCTATTGGAATCCAAATAAGAATAAGACAACAGAAAACCGCCGAGTTTTAATTGCCGGTGCAGGTGAAAGTGGGAATATGGCAGTAAGAGAGATGTTGAGGCATCCTGAAGCAGGTATGCAACCGGTTGCCTTTTTGGATGATGATCGGTCAAAACATGGGCAAAAATTTCTTGGATTGCCGGTTGTGGGTGGTATTGATGAAATGGTAGCAGCAGTAAATGATTTAAGGATTGATGAAATCCTTATTGCGATGCCTTCTGAATCGGGAAAAGTGATCAGACGAGTGGTTAATATTGCGAGTAAAAGTGATGTGAATTACCGTATTATTCCAAGTATCTATGACCTGATCAGTGGAAAAGTAACGATCAATCAGATTAGAAATGTTGATGTTGAAGATCTTCTCAGAAGAAAACCGGTTCAACTTGAAACATCACTGATTGAAAACTATCTGAAGAATAAAGTTGTATTGGTAACCGGTGCCGGCGGGTCAATTGGCTCAGAAATCGTTGTTCAGCTATCCAGATTTAAACCTCGCAAAGTAATATTGTTGGGAAGAGGTGAAAATAGTATTCACACACTAATCAATGATATAAACTATAAACTGCTCAATCTAACATATTCTGTTAGAATTGGAGACGTCCGGGATTATCAATCCATGGAGAGGCTTTTTCTTGATGAAAAACCGGAGGTTATATTCCATGCTGCAGCGCATAAACATGTGCCGTTAATGGAGTCAAATCCGGAGCAAGCCGTACTTAACAATGTTGAAGGCACAAGGAATCTGGTAAATTTATCAGTGAAATATAATGTGAAGCATTTTGTGAATATTTCAACTGATAAAGCAGTGAACCCGATGTCTGTAATGGGAGCCACCAAACGTATTTCGGAACAAATAGTACAGTGGGGTGCCACTCAAGTAGAAGATGATCAGGTTTATGTCTCTGTTAGATTTGGAAATGTGTTGGGCAGCAGAGGGAGTGTGATTCCAAAATTTAAGGAGCAAATTAAGCGTGGAGGTCCAATCACTGTCACTCATCCGGATATGATACGATATTTCATGACCATTCCTGAAGCTTCACAATTGGTATTGCAATCCGGAGCAATGGGGATGAATGGATCTGTATTTGTTTTAGATATGGGTGATCCCGTAAATATCGAAAAAATGGCTCGGGATTTGATAAAACTATCCGGATTAGAACCTGATAAAGATATTAAAATAGAATATTCAGGGATTCGACCCGGCGAAAAATTATTTGAAGAATTGTTAACTGCGGAAGAGGGAACCGATATTACACATCACAATAAAATCTATGTTGCAAAGAGCTTGGATGTTATCAGTAATCTTACAAATAGATTAAATTATCTGATTGAAATGGCAAACAAAGGTGATAGCTATCAAATTAAAATGGCGATTAAAGAGATCGTACCCTCTTATAATTACGATCAAAAAGAAGTGGTAAATTTTTAATTTAAATTAAAATTTTCCTTATAAAAATTGTTCACACCCACGATTGTTTATTTTTTAAACCTTTCCGTTAAATAAGTTAAAACAAGCTCAGATTTGAATAAAAAAGATTCCGAATATCCAGATAATAGTAATGATCGACAGATCAGGAAAAAGGATAGTATTGAGGAATACAGATTAGTCCCAATGGATGCTTATGAATATGAAGATGAACAAATCATCGACATTATTGGCATCTTTAAAGATATTTGGAACCAACGCAGGTTCATTTTTATTGTAACAGCGGTTTGCTTCACTATTGGATTACTGGTGTATGCCGGGAGTGAACGAGTCTATTATTCAGAAGCTAAACTGTTGCCGGAATCATCAAACGAAACGAGTCAGTTGGGTCAAATTTTTCAGCAAGCTGAAAATATATTTGGCATTCAAAGGCAGGGAGAGGAGGAGGGAATCGGTGTTGCGATGTATCCTTACATTGTCGAAAGTATACCTTTTCAAATTGAGTTAATGCAAGAGGAGATCTATTTTAGTGATCTTGGTGAACGCATTACAATATTTGAATATTTTACAGAACATTATGAACCAAGTGCAGTTAGCCGGTTCTATGATTTTCTGTGGAATATCACATTTGGCCTTCCAAATACCATTATGAATATTATTAATTGGTTTGGAAGTGATGGAGTGGATGAAATAGGAACTATTGATTTTTCACAATATAGTGATTTTGAACAGCCAACGGCTGTAAACCGTTACATTCGATCGGTAGCCAATATTGTAACCGGTTATATATCCATCCAGAGGGAAGCTCAGTCCGGTTTTATCATTGTGGGTGTATCTCTTCCTGATCCGATTGCATCAACCGAGATGGTTATTTTAGTTAAAAACCTCCTGAAGGATTACGTTATTGAGTATAGAACTGAAAAAGCATTAAGTAATCTTCTATTTATTGAGGAACAATATGTAGAAGCAAAACGAGAATTTGAGGTGTTGCAAGACTCACTTGCCAGGTTCCAGGATCAAAATGTTAATCCATCCAGACAAGCTCTTATCATACAGCAAGAACGACTTCAATTTGAAGTTGATATGGCCTTTGCCCTCTACAGTAATATCGGAAGACGATATCAGGAAGCCCAGATTACGGTTCAGGAGGAAACACCAGTCTTCAGAACTCATGAACCTGCAATCATCCCAACACAACCGTCACAGCCAAAAGCCGAAAGGTATTTGATTGGGTCGCTGTTTGTGGGTGTCTTTGGAGGCATCATGCTGTTATATGGTTTAAGAGGGTTGAGATATTTTAGAGAAGAGTTCGATAAAAAGGAAATAACATCAAACCAAGAGTCAGTTTGAAAATTTTTGATAGTATCACCTATTATCTGGGAGTATACAGACATTTTATAGGTAGAAGACTCTATCTGGTTTTTGCATTAACCGCCGCTGCGGCAATTACTGAAGGGTTTGGAATCACCCTTATTCTACCCTTGATCGATGCTGCAGATGCCGGCGACGGTGGACTGGATGATGGTTCTATAGCGGTTCGTATTCTCTATTCAATTCTTGCATTTTTGGGAATATCAGGATCAGTAGTTGGCATTCTGCTTTTTATTGGAATTATTTTTATAGGTAAGGGACTCATTAAATTTATTGATGGCGGATATTCAAGCTTTTTGAGGGCTCAACTCATGAGAGAGATCAAAAGCAAGATGTTTAATGCTTATCGAGAAATGGATTACTACTACTATGCCCATAACAACACGGGGCATTTTATCAATGTAATTAATGGTCAGGTAAATAACTTTTTAAGAACATTTGATACATTTACCCGCTTCCTGAAAATGATCATTATTAGTATTTCATACTTATCTATTGCCTTTCTTATTGCGTGGAACTTTGCTTTAATGGCGATAGGAATCGGGATTTTACTATTATTTTTATTCAAAACGCTTAATAAATATGTGCAGGAATTATCCAGATTAACAGCTTCCGAAGAGAGCATCCTCAGTAAATTTCTTGTGCAAACGATTCAATCGTTTAAATACCTCGCTTCTACAAACCAGATGCAACATCTGAAAGGAGGGGTAATGGGAAGTATCAGTAAACTTTCCAAATATATGTTCAAACAGGGCGCGGCAAGTGCATTTACCGAGGCTATCAGAGAACCGGTATCTGTAATCTTCTTGTTATTTGTGATCATTATTCAGGTAATGGTCTTTAATGCGCCTATAGCCCCAATTTTTGTCGCTTTACTTTTGTTCCACAGAGGAATGCAGCACATGATAGGTATTCAGGATGACTGGCAAAGAACGATGGAAAAAATCGGGTCTCTTGAAATGGTTGTTGACGAATTTGAAAAACTTGCAGTTCATAAAGAGATTAGCGGTGATGTAGCTTTAGGTGATTTTTCAAATGAGATCAAATTTGAAAATGTCTTTTTTAAATACGAAGATAAAGATGATCATGTCCTGAAAAATGTAAATTTAACCATTCCGGTAAATAACATGATTGCCTTTGTGGGCGAATCGGGTGCCGGCAAGTCTACATTAATTGATATGCTAACGCTGCTCCTTAGGCCACAGAAGGGAGAAATCTATATTGATGGCGTAAATTCCACTGATGTAAATTTGGAAACCTGGCGTTCACAGATCGGATACGTTTCCCAGGAAACGGTTGTATTTGATGATACAATGGCAAACAATATTTGTTTGTGGAAAGGGGATTATAAAAACGATCCTGATGTGCGAAATAGAGTTCATGAGGCAGCAAAGAGAGCTTATGCCCATGAGTTTATATCTGAACTTAGTGAGGAGTATGAAACGGTCGTAGGTGATCGGGGAGTTAGGCTTTCCGGCGGACAAAGACAGAGACTTTTTATTGCCAGAGAGCTATATAAAGATCCGAATCTATTGATTCTGGATGAGGCTACAAGTTCTTTAGATACAGATTCAGAACAATTTATTCAAAAAAGTATTGACTCTTTAAAGGGTTCGATGACCGTTGTGATTATTGCACACAGGCTCTCAACGATTAAAAACTCTGACCTGATTTATGTAATTGAGAAAGGGAAAATAATAGAAAGTGGGTCATATGATGATTTAACGCTGAATCGAAAGACCCGATTTTCGGAAATGGTTCAAATTCAGAGTTTATAATTCACCTTTACTTATCTTTTAGAAGCTCTATCAAATATATATAACCCTTAACATGGTAAAAAGAACCATTTATAAATTCTTATCATATCTGACTAAAAATTAGAATAATTGATTACGGGATTGTGGAATGATAAATAAACTTGCCATAGTAATACCCGCTTTTAAGGCTGATTTTCTGAAAGAAACATTGGAGAGTATAAAAAATCAGACAGATCAGCGATTTCGTTTATACATTTTTGATGATGCCAGTCCACACGAAATAAAAGAGTTAGTTGAGGGATCAAATCTACCCAAAGACGTAGTCTATCATCAATTTGATGAGAATTTAGGTCAACATTCAATTGTAAAACAGTGGGAGAGATGCATCAATTCAGTTTCTGAGGAAGAATGGATTTGGCTTTTTTCAGATGATGATCTGATGGATCCGAATTGTGTTCAATCATTCTATAATGCACTGGAAAAATATCCGGATACAATTGCATTTAGATTTAACACGGATAAAATTGCTGATCACGGTGAATTAATCCGTGAAAATCGATTTTTAAATGAATTTAATGCAGTCACTTTTCTTAATCAGAAGCTTACATATAATCAAGAGAGTTACGTCGTTGAAACGATTTTTTCCAAAAAGATTCATGATAAAATAGAGGGCATTCCGGATCTGCCTTTGGCCTGGGCTTCGGATGATCTTTTTACTGTAAAACTAGCCTTAAATGGTAATGTTAAAGTAATCGAAGATGCGCTAGTCTATTGGCGATATAGTGATAAAAATATATCCGGTTCCGTAAATAAACATTCTGCCATTCTTAAACTGAAAGCATCACGATATTTTGTAAAATGGATCTATAATAACCAGCATCTGCTAAAAGGATTGAAACCGGATGATCTGGCAATCAAATGGTATATCAGACAGATTAAGACTCTGCAAAATCAGATTAATATCTTTAATGAACTCGCAGCGGTACTAAGAATGTCCGGCCACGACTTCAGAGTGTGGAAATTATACCTTAGATTAAAAAGAGATAGAAGTAAATTAATTGGATGGCTGAAAAAATACTTATAGTAAGTCCGATCGCACTAATCCCCTACCATTCAGGTAACCGAAAACGTATTCGAACGGTTTGTTCTGAATTAATGAAAATGGGTTATGAATTGGATTTCTTTTACACCGGTTTTGATGACAATATAGACCCGCAACATGATCTGTTTTTCAACGGCCGCGTTTTACAATACCAAACCGGAAATGATAAAACCTCACTCACTGAGAATCCATTTTTAAGAATCTCAGAAGTAAAGAATGGAATTAAAATTAAATGGCAAAAATTACTAAGGGGTATTTTTGATAGTTTTGATTCAGCCCGATACAATAAAAGCCTGGCAGAGTATAAAAATATCCGGAAATACAGACTCCTTCAATCAGAAATTTTTGATGTCAAATACAAGGCTGTTATTATAAATTATTCTGTCTATTCATTCTATTTTAAACTATTTGATCAGCATACAAAAAAGATATTGGATACTCATGATTGCCTCACAAATCGATATCGGCTTTTTTTAAAAAATGGTAAAATACCTATTGAATGGTATAGTCTTCGTTATCATGATGAAAAAAGAGCAGTTTCAATGTCTGATATTGTCTGGGCAATTACGGCTGAAGAAAAGAATCATTATATGGGAATGCTTAAAAACAGAAGTATAGAAGTATTAAATTTGAGACATTTAGTACCCTTTAGACATATTCCATCCAACGGGCCTAAAAAAAGAGTGTTATTAATTGGATCAGACAACAGGCTAAATGTAGATGGTTTACATTGGTTTACCAATCAAGTTTGGCCATATGTATATTCAAAAAACCCTGACTCAGAATTGATGGTTGCAGGATCTATTTGCAATTCGAAGGATGAATTTAAGCAGGATACCGGAATTACATTCTATGGAAGGTATGAAAATGAAGATGAAATCTACTCAATGGCAGACATATGTATAAACCCAATGCAAGATGGTACCGGTCTTAAAATAAAGACATTAGAAGCCCTTGCTCATGGAAAGTGGGTAATTTCTACCTTTGAAGGGGGAGCCGGATTAAACGATATGATCGGAAAAGGCCTCTATTGCTCTGATGATCCAAAGGAATGGATTGAATCATTAAATAATTCATTCGTTGAAAAAAATGATACAGTTCAAAGAATTGCCAAAACAAAAAAAGCAATTGAGCAAATTTACAGTGACAATCTGAAAATCATTGATCAATCACTGAAATAGCTTAATAAATTGAGTCTGAATCTTATGAATATATTGATTCCATACGATATCAAAACAACAGGGATGAATAATCCTTACCTATTCTCTTTAATCAGAGAACTGGTTAAAATGGATTCGATTAAAAATGTGACTGTCGGATATGGATGGTTATATGAAGATATGGATGTTGATGTGATTCATTTACACTGGCCTGAGCTGCTGGTGAAATCTCAGCTCCCGGATATGTCCAGAGAAGATTTGCTACAGAAATCTAACTTTGAAAAAGTACTGGATCAATTAAAGAAAAAAAAGAAAACCGGTACAAAAATTATCACTACCATCCACAATGAAAAGCCTCATACAGACTCTGATGGTCAGTTTTCACAATTCTACAGTGAAATCTACTCTCTATGTGACGGCTTTATTCATATGGGTGATGAATCAAAAAAACTGACGAATCTACAGTTTAAAAATGAAACTGCAGGGAAAATAGATTTTGTAATTGGTCATGGCGATTATTCAATTTTTCCTTCGAACCTGGATAGAGATGTTTGCAGAAGTAGATTGAATATCAAAAATAATCAAAAAGTACTGTTATCATTTGGTGCGATTCGATCAGAAAAAGAGCTAAATATGGGCATTGACTCTTTCAAAGATGCAAATATTGATCAATCAATTTATATCATGGTCGGCAAGCTTCCATTCCCTTATAAGTCAAAGGTGAAACATTTCACAGTTCGAAAGAAATTGTATCGCAACTATTTAAATGAAAATTTGCGAACAGTTGAAAAAATCATATCCCCGGAAGAGGTTCAAATTTATTTAAAAGCTGCTGATGTTCTTTTTATCCCCCGATTTAATACTTTAAACTCCGGAAATGTAGCTTTGGGATTCACATTTGGGAAAGTTGTTATTGGACCCGATTATGGAGTGATTGGTGAAACCCTGAATAAAACAGGAAATCCGGTATTTAATCCATATAACCTCAAATCAGTATCGGAGGCAATCCGATCAGGTTTTGATTCTCTTGAATCCGGTTTAGGGGAAAAGAATAAAATTTATGCTCAAAAAGAGATGAATTGGAAAACCATTGCCCAAAAAACTGTAGACGCATATCAAGCAATACATATTTAATATATTATTCTGATAATTTATGGATTGCATGTCAAAACAAATTGAAAGCAGTGATCAGCCAAATCTTTCGGTCATCATACCTTATCAGGACAATTTAAAGGAAGTTGAGGATATAATATTGACTCTGGAGAATCAATCCTATCCCTCTGAAAAAATTGAACTACTATTGATTTACAATAGCTCATTGAATGGGCTGAATCGAAATTCTATTCCGGTAAACAGCGAAATAAAATTTGAGTTTCTTGAAGAAAAAATTCATTTAAACAGCCCCTATTCAGCTAGAAACCGAGGTATAGAAAGGGCTACTGGAGATATTATTGTTTTTATTGATGCCAATTCAACTCCGGACAAGTGCTGGCTCGAAATAGGGATCAATTTCTTAATTGAAATGAATTATGATCTGGTCGCCGGAAAAGTAGATTTTGATTTTGGGGAGAGAATAACTGCAGCTAAAATTGTTGACTCTTTGACTTCTATTGATATGAAAAATGCAGTTGAAGGGAGAGGAGTTGCATACACAGCAAATTTATTTGTTAAAAAAGATGTGTTTTATAATGTTGGGACTTTTGAGGAAAAAACACGATCGGGTGGAGATGTACGATTTACAAAAAAGGCAGTAAAAACAGGATACAAAATCGGCTTTTGTGAAAATTCATTAGTGTGGAAAAAAGCAAGAGACTTTAAAAGTCTGTATCAAAAGAAAATTCGTACAGGGAAAGGATATTTCTATACATGGAAAGACGATGAAGAAAAAAGAATTTGGTTCTACAATTTGCTTCGTGCATTTAAACCCCCAACGTCAAAGAGATTTAAACAGAATCACGACCAGGTAAGCAGTGTAGTGATTTGGTTTCATCTCTATCTGGTTGGAATTGTAGAACAGCTTGCCTTTATAGCAGAATATATCAAGTACAATTTGAGAAGCGATTGAAATAGAGACCAAAGCGTATAAGTGCCGCATATAATCTGTTTTAGAATCTAAACAACGTTACTTCAGAAGAGTCATTTTTTTAGATAGAGTTTGTTTATTTGAACGCAGTACATAAAAATAGATTCCGGATGGTAATCCTGAACTATTGAACAAGATGTTATAATTGCCGGAGGGCAGAGATCTATCAACGAGCGTCTGAACAAGTCTGCCGGTATAATCATAGATGGCTAACTCAACTCTGCCTTCTTGTTCTGTTGAGTAGTAGATTAAGGTTGAATTATTGAATGGATTAGGATAATTCTGGTCTAAATATAGTTTAATTTCCGGTTCAATATTTGGGAAATCGGACTGAACCAGCTCCATATATCGAATGATCGCCTCCAAATAATAGTAGTCGGCATATGATGTACCAACATTTCCCTTTCCCCGATGAATTGTTGACTTTTTGAGAATTGCATTCGAATCTGAATTGATGGTTGAATAATTGTCCGAAGTTAATGACTCCAGAATATCTACAGCAGTATTAAAATAGAGTACATTTTTTGTATAGGAGTAGAGCTCAAATAGTCCGGAAGCGACAATAGCCGATGCAGAAGCATCCTTACTTCTAACGGAAGGTACCGGTTCCAAAAAATCATAAATCGGGACACGGTCTTCGGGTAAATTTTCAATAAAATAGTCAGAAGCTTTGATTGCTGCCTGCAGGAACCGATCTTCATTTGTGAAACGATAGATCATTGTGAATCCATAAACCGCCCATGCCTGACCACGAGCCCAAACAGATCGGTCTCCACAACCCGGTGCCGTTGAATTACAACCCTGTGTTGTAAACTTTTTTAAAACAGTACCCTCATCGGAAAAATCAACTATATGATACGTACTCCCATCATCACGCATATGATGAGTGAGTGAAAGATCGGCATGACTCAATGCCTGATTATATAACTCTTCGTTTTCAATCGTATCCGCAGTCCAAAAAAGGAGCTCCAGATTCATCAAATTGTCAATAATTACCGGGAAATTGGCAGTATCAAGCCAATCCCACGATTTAATGGCTCCAATAGTGGGGTTATAACGATTCGAAAGTGTATTTGCACCTCGGAGTAGAACACTATAATACGATCTGTTTTTCAACAATTTATAGCCATTACCAAAACTGTTAAAGATCCGAAAACCGGTATCATGGTCGTATGAAATGGTAGCCGCATCTTCCAGATCTTCTGTCCAGCTTTCTGCGAACTCCTTCCAATTTTCATCTCCTGTTATCTTATACATATACCATAAAGAGCCGGAAAAAAAACCGCTGGTCCATTCATATCTGTCGAGTTTGGATGTATCCCACTTTCCGGTTTCACGACTCGTCTCTGAGGGATGCAGGGTGGGATTATAATTGAGTTCTAATAGAGTACCATTCAATTTATCCTCGGCATGTTCCAATGCGATATCAAGGCTATGAAACGGTATTCCATTTTGAGGCAGAGATTGAGAGTATAATTCAACCGGGTTAATTGGCAAAAATATCAGTAGCCAAAAAAAGTTGAGGGCAAAATTTTTAGGACGTTTATTCAAAAGATGAAGATGTTTCAGGCTCTTCAGTCGTGTCTATCCACTCCAGAGGGGGTAGGGTCAGTGAGATGTCTAAATTGCTGCATTCATAAAACATAAGCTGTTTAGAAACATCTTCATACTTTTGATGATCAAAAGCAATTGCAGCCGGTTTGAGAATTTCTAAATATCGACAATTATCGAATCCATCTGAGGTACTGAAAAAATCAGATGCATCTTCCCCTTGCAGGTAGTTTACAATTACATCCAATGATGGTTTTAAACCACCAAAATCAGGACTATTTAAAAATTGCCAATCCCTGTCAGATTCCGGCCTCTGTTTTCTCATGAGTGCAATAGTCATATGGCCACTTAGATTATAGTAGTAATAGTGCTGCTGGGAACGAAAACGATCCTCAAAAGGCTGACGACCCTCCGGTGTGAATTGTAATAAAATCTTCTCTTGTATGGGTTGAATGGATGATCTGGAATTTAATCGATCCTCCTGTTCAGTGAATAAAAAGTAGATCGTTTTTTGGGCATCCAGCCATGTGGATACATTGTTACACCAACCCTCATCACAAAAAGAACTTGAATTGTATTTACTGTCAATCCATTTTGAAAAAGAGTAAAACCAAGCCTTTAATTCGATGTGTTTGTCATGGGTCCAGTAACGACTATCATAAATCAAACTAATTGAATCAATCACTTTAATGAAATCAATGGTATCAATGATTCCTTGAGAATTATCCCGATCATCCACACCCAACGCGATCTGAGCATAATTTAAATTGGGATTCATTTTAGTTTCGTCATTGAGAAACCAGTTAGTAATTAATTCCGTTGCTTTTCTAGCATAATCATCTCTTGTATTATCCTCAGTATCGGTGTAGAAATAGGCCAGTGACAGATAAAAAATTGCATTAGAGATTCTAGCCAGTTTAGGCCGATCGTAGTTATATATTTCAGGATTAGTTATGCCACTTCTTTCATTCGTATACGCTCCGGAGGAATCCGGCCACAGATATCTGGCCAGGCTCACATAATCATTTCTATCCACATTTATTAGAATTTCAGGCCTGTCTTTATCTGTTACATACTCAAAATTCTGTAAAAGCAGATCATCTGCGACTAAAATAAGCCTGGCAATTTCCTCTGAAACAAATGGATCATCTTTTTTCGACTTCAGGATGCCCAAATGAGTCATATTCATCATATAAGGGCCGGTATCAGATATTGTAAAGTCAGGAATATCTTCAGTCGTATCCATACATCCTGTATTCAATAGGATAGACAGTAGAATGAAGACAATAAAGAGAGGTTTATTAATTACAAAGGAGTTGGACACTGTTTATCGGACTGATTTAGTAGAACTCAGGTAATTCGACATTAAATATAAGGATTAATCTGATTCGAATATAACGAGTGCAAATGATTATATCATATAACAACTAAAAATTCTCATCGATTATACATATTATTCGAAGGTAGATAATTTTATGTCAGGGTATATGAACAAACAATTAAATCTGTTAGAAAATTCTGATACGGTTACCGTTATAGTCCCCATATTAAATGCTCAAAAATATATTGATGAATTTCTAGAGGCTCTTTTGGCCCAAACATATCCTAATGAACTTATTCAAATGATTATTATTGATAATGGATCGTCAGATAAATCCGTTGAGATAGCGAAAAAATATCCGGTAAAAATCATTTTTGAGGATGAGATTAAAAGTCCATATGCAGCAAGGAACAGAGGATTAGAGGTAGCAACCGGTGATTTTATCGCACTTATTGATGCAAACAAGATCCCCCATAAAGATTGGTTAATGGAGGGTATTACTTCTATGAAAGAACAAAAAGCCGATCTATTGGGTGGAGACATCCAGTTTTCTCTTCCTGATCCACCAACGGCTTCCAACCTATATGATTCGATAACATTTAATAACAACTATCGGTTGGTGACTACTGAAAATGGCTCAGCAGCAGGGAATTTGTTTTTTCGTCGTTCCTTAATTGATAAATTAGGGGCGTTTCCGGAGAATTTTAGGTCAGGAATGGATATTTGGTGGACTCAAAAAGCAGTGAGAAGTGGTTTTAAATTAAGTTACAGTGAAAAAGCAATTGTATATTGTAAACCACGGAATTTTATAGAAGTTATCTTTAAGTCTTACAGAGTTGGAAAAATTCACCCCTTTAATCAACGTCAAAATGGCGTATCTTTACCATCAATAATCATCAATACTATAAAAACATTTGCCCCGCCCAAAATTAGCCGTTATAAAGAATATAGAACCGTTACAAAGTCACATTTTTTATCCATTAAAATTTGGTGTGTGGCATGGATGAGTAAAATCTATATGGGAATGGGACGTTTTACAGGGCTTTTTAAAATGAGAAATCACTCTGTATAAATCGACAAACAGTAACAAGGATCGAATCAGGTTTCAAAATTAGAATTTAATGAAGATTGGTTTTATATATTATGACTTCTTTCCGGTAAAGGGTGGAGCTTCGGTACACGGCTACAACCTGGCTAAAGAGTTGACGAACCTGGGTTATACACTATCCAAAATAAATGGTGCGGAAGACCCCTATACTAAAAAATATAAAAATCGATTTTTTGGATTTTTCAAAATATTGAAGGAGAGTGATATCATCTATTTGCGGATGGATTACTTTTTAAAATTAAGAAACCTTTCGTCGATTTTTTCTTTGATTGCCGGGAAAAAATTAATCATTGAGCTCAATTCGCCATCTGATGAGCTCTATCTTTTTGGCAAGAGTACCCGATATGTGATGTGGGTCGATTTTTTAGTCCGATTTGTACTCAATAGAGCCGATGCGATCATTGTTGTAAGTGAACCAATTAAAAAATATTGTATTGAAGCTCTCTCTCTGAATCCGGATAAGGTTCATGTAATTGAAAATGGCGGGGAGATTTTTCATTCTAATAATGGATCTGTAGATAGTAATCATTACAGCCGAAGATCTAAATTATTAGACAAAAAAATCAAAGACATCAAGAGCAAGTATGATCAAATTGCAATCTGGGCAGGATCATCAAACAAAATGCAAGACTTAAATTGGCTGAATGAAATTTCTGAAATACAAAAAGAAAAGACAGCTTTTGTAATTATTGTGAAAGAAGAGAAGGGGGAAGAGGTGGATTTCAGAAGTAAAAATCAATTCTTATTTAAAAATTTAAGCAGAAAGGAGGTTTCAAAATTTATCATGTCTTCAGATGTAGGATTGGCCTTTTATGACGATTATCAATGGTCCAGATGGGGGTTTTATAATAGTTCTTTAAAAATTTTTGAATTTTTAAATAATAACCTGATTACAATTACTAATATTGAGGGCACAGAGACACAAAAAAAATATCCGAATTATAAAGTTGCCAAAGATAGTGAGACCGTTTTAAAAATTCTGAACAGTGACATTGACCACCGCCCAAAACGGTCGCAAATCAGAACCTGGGAAGATGTAGGCAGAGAGGTCTCAGAAATTATACAACAAGTATATAAACGTTGAAGCTCAGTCAATTACATAAAATTTACCCGCTCTTTTTTTTAGCTCCATTCTTTTTATATGAGGATTGGTTGCTCTCAACAATTCTGTTAGTTGTTGGTTTAATCCTTATAAATATTGAGAAAATAAGCCATTCCATAATAAGTTTAGAGTGGAGAGAGATCGTCTTTTTTATCTATGCCTTCCACATGTTATTTGGCGAACGTCATTTTGGATATGTTGGATTTGAACCCTTATTTATTACGGAAATAGTTATTGCAATATTAACTATTTCATATGCAAATGACCTGATAAGAGTAAGAAGGGTTCTTTTTGTCTACTATCTCTTAGTTGCAATAGGATTGAGTTTCGCTTTTATCTATTTCTTTCAACATGGGTTAGATGCAATAAGGGATTCATTTATGCTGCTATATGCATTTTGGGTTCCACTTGTTTATCACATTTTCAGATCTGAAAAGCAGTATGATCTATTTTTCTCACTTCTCAAACTATTTATTGTATTAAAGGCAATTGCATACTGTTATGAAGCTGCAATGATTATATTGGGTTATCAGTCCATAACTTTTGAAGGATTCAGATTTGGGGTTGGTTATGTTTTGCCGTCTTTAATTGTAATTGCTCTCTTTTTGCCCTTAAAGAGAATTGGATGGAAGTACAAGATACTTTCACTGTTAATGATTCCGGCAGTATTTACAATCTTTCATAGATCCATATTTCTGGGAATTATACTTGCCATATTAATCATATTTATAAGCGGAGGCGTTGAATTAAAGCGAACCATAATTAAGTATGGGATTGTAAGTTTAATAATGCTTGTCGGATTTCTGATCTATTACAATTCAATCATAGATGTGAATATTTTTGATATTCTGGAAGCGAAATCATCCCTCGATGAAGGAAATATTAATTTCAGGTTTATTTCATGGCAATATGTACTTGATAATTTTTATGACCATTTTTTATTGGGTTATGGGGTTGGCAGACCCGTTATGTACGTTTATCAAAATGTATTTTATCCAACCGTTGACCTTAGTTACTTTGCAATCAGGGATTCAGGAGGAAATGCTCAGCCACATAATTCATATCTGAATATTCTTACAAGATTTGGCGTACTCATCTTCCCTATCTTTTTATATGCAATTTTTCAGCCGTTATTTAAAATCATAAAGAACTTTCATAAAAAGAGAGTCAATGGAATGGAACCGTATACCCGATATTTACTTCTAATCGGCTTTTTAATGATTATGTATGTTCTTGCATTTTTTAATGTTGTTTTAGAAGGACCTCATCACTCATTTCCATTCTGGATGTCTATAGGAATGCTGTTAAGCTATGGCAGAAGTGGTAACTTTACCCCCAAAATCATAAGAATTGAAAAAGTTGTATCTAATTGAATTCTTATGGCAAAACTAAATTTTAGCATTGTACATTTTAAGAGATGAGAATACTTCAGGTACATAATAGATATAAAACACCTGGAGGTGAGTGGACTGTTTTAAATCAGGAACACGAACTATTAAAAGGAGAGCATGAAGTAGATCAGTTTATAATTAAAAACAGTGATCACCTGGACACCCTATTTGATAGGGTTAAACTTATCTTTAAGACTCATTACAATCATCAATCGAAATTACTTATTAAAGAACAACTGCAAAAAAAGAAGTACGATGTAATGCATGTTCATAACTTTTTTCCTCTGCTTACACCGTCCATTTTTGAGGCAGCAAGAGAGTTGGGTGTTCCTTCTGTAATGACACTTCATAACTACAGGCTTATCCATCCTAACGGTTTGATGTACTATAAAGGTAAAATTGACCAAAGAAGCATTAAAGGAAGCGCATATAATTGTATATGGGACGGTGTATACAGAAATTCTAAACTCCAGACTGCAGTCGTAGCTCATATGATTGAGTACCATAGGAAAAAAGGAACGTGGAATCACTCCCCCTCTGCATTCATAGCACTTTCTAAATTTTCAAAGAATAAATTCGCGGAGGGAGGGATACCTGCGGATCGAATTTTTATTAAGCCAAACTTTCTTAAAGATCCATGCATTGAAGATGATGATCTCGAAATTTCTCCCGAAAAGTTAAATCGTTTTTTATTCTTGGGCCGTATCAGCCATGAAAAGGGAATCGAAGATTTAATAAGATGTTGGATGGAGAGATCTATACCGGCAGAGTTGTGGATAGCAGGGGATGGACCACTCAAGAAAAAATTGCAAAAAAAGACAAAAGGAGAGAAATCCATCAAATGGTTAGGGCAATGTGAAAAAAAAGATATACTTAAACTATTATCCAATTCTAAAGCGTTATTATTTCCAACGAAGTGGTACGAAGGCATGCCTTTGATCATACTTGAAGCGATGTCTATGGGTTGTCCGGTAATCAGCTCTGATATTGGAAATCCAAAAAATATGATTGATCATAAAATCAATGGATTGCTTTTCGAACCGGGAAAAATGGCTGAATTGTATAAAAATATTTCATGGATTATCAGAAATCCCAAAAACAGTAAGAGACTGGGTGATAACGCCCGAAAGAAATACGAAGAATTATATACGCCTGAAAAGAACTATAACACGTTAATATCGATCTATGAAAAGGCCATCGAACTTGAAATGAATCTCAAAAATCCTTCAGAATAGCTATCATGCCAAAGAATAGAGTCAATATTCTGGACGTAGAAGTAAGCAGATATAATCTGGATGAGACAATGAGTCTGTTCTCAAATGCCATCGATAACGGTCAAAAATTGAGAGTATCGGTTACCCCTGTTAACTGCGTTTTGTGGGCGTACAGGGATGAAAAATTGAAGGAAATATATAACAGTGCCGATCTTGTGACTGCGGATGGAGTTCCCCTTATATGGGCGTCAAAATTCTTGGGATCTTCTATTAAAGGTCGTGTAACCGGACTGGATCTATTGCCAGAATTTTCAAAAATAGCAGCTGAAAAAGGATATCGTTACTTTTTTTTAGGAGCAGCGGAAGGGGTGGCATCAAAATTGTCAAATCATTTAACAAGCTTGTATCCGGGCCTGAATGTCGTGGGGACCTATTCACCGCCATTTGCTGATCAGTTCACAGAGTCAGAAAATGAAAAGATGATAGATATGATCAATCAATCAGAAACTGATATTCTGTGGGTAAGCCTCACAGCCCCAAAACAAGATTACTGGATTGCAGAACATTTTGACCGTTTAAATGTATCGATCGCGATTGGTGTCGGCGCAGCATTTGATGTGGTTGCAGGAAATATCAAAAGATCTCCGAAATGGATGCAAAAAACGGGCTTGGAATGGTTATTCAGGCTCATTCAGGAACCAAGACGGTTATCAAAACGCTATTTGGTTGAAGCCCCACAATTTATACCTTTAGTCGTTAAACAAAAATGGAGTTCACTCCGAAAAAGATCATAATGAATAAGGATGATAAAATCTATATTGCAGGCCATCGTGGAATGGTTGGCGCTGCAATTCTTAAAAAATTGACACATGAAGGGTATCACAACACTCTTTTTCGGACTAGTGATGAACTGGATTTAAGAGATCAAAAGAGTGTAAACGAATTCTTTGTGGAAGAAAAACCCAAAGTTGTCATCATGGCTGCTGCAAAAGTGGGCGGAATATTAGCTAATGATACTTATCCGTATGATTTTTTGCACGATAATCTGATTATTCAGGATAATATTATTCACTCTTCACATAAATCGGATGTATCCAAATTGGTTTTTTTGGGCAGTTCTTGTATCTACCCAAAATTCGCCCCTCAGCCTCTCCGGGAAGATTCTCTGCTTACCGGAGAGCTGGAACCAACAAATCAATGGTACGCTATAGCTAAAATTGTAGGAATAAAACTCTGTGATGCGTTAAGAAAACAACATGGAAGAAATTATTTCAGTTTGATGCCCACAAATTTATATGGTCCGGGAGATAATTTTGACCTGAACACATCACATGTGCTGCCGGCAATGATCCGGAAATTTCATGATGCAAAAGTTAATAACAATCAATCAGTTACACTGTGGGGATCTGGAACTCCAAAGAGAGAGTTCCTATTTGTTGAAGATGTGGCTGATGCCGTACTATTTTCATTGGAAAATGAAATGGATAAGAACCTTTATAATATTGGAACCGGTAAAGATATCACAATCGCCGAACTTGCATCGTTAATTCAATCCATTACCGGACATACAGGAGAGATTATTTGGGACACAAGTAAACCGGATGGCACACCTAGAAAACTGATGGACACAACCAGAATGGAAAATGAGGGCTGGACATATACGACAGATCTCGAGGACGGCATAAAACAGACATATAATTGGTTTATAAATAACCGGAACAAAATTAGAGAAGTACAGTTTTGATTTTGTATGAACTCGAGTAGATAAAATAAATAGTGGAATCTTGTGTTAATCAGATTCGATGGATTGTATTAAATTTACTTTAAATCATTCATCAAAAAAGATATAAACGATATATTTTATACTTCTTTGAATTCATGAAAACATCAATTTCTTATTGTAAATAAGCTGTAAAGAAGCTAATTTAGAGACTGTTTAAAATTGTGTTGCGTCCCAAAAAGAAACGAATGGATTTATCTATTAACGAAGTTCAGACGGTAAGAGAAAAACTCCAGCAGGAATCGAATCATTCCGCTAATGGAAAATCGTCGTATAACCATTCCAGACCCCCTTTTCCGTCTATATATTCGAGCTTAAATGTGAGACAATATAGAGGTAAAAGAGCGATCGATCTCACCATTGGTGTCATTGCACTTTTATTCTGTTTGATACTATTTCCTTTCATCGCTATTGGAATTAAACTCTCATCCAAAGGGCCTGTTTTTTTTAAACAGAGGAGAACCGGGCAAAATGGGGTGGTTTTTATGTGCTACAAATTTCGAACCATGAAAGCGAATGCGGCAAAACCGAGTAACGGTATGCCTGATATTACTCTCGAAGAGGATGACCGAATCTTTACATTTGGAAAGCTATTGAGATTGCTAAATCTTGACGAACTTCCTCAAATAATAAACGTTTTAAAGGGCGATATGAGTCTCGTAGGTCCTAGGCCATATCCGGTTGACGAGTGTTCATACTGGAATTCAACTTTTGATGATTTTTTCTATAGATATGCCGTTAAGCCCGGAATTACAGGATTTTCACAAGTGAAGGGGTATCGGGGGGGGACCTACAGCGTAGAACATATGAGGAAAAGGACAGACTATGATCTAATTTATGTTCAAAAAAATACCCTCTCTATGGATCTCCTCATTATTTTAAAAACCGTAACCAAGATGATTAATCTGGATACAAACGCACATTAGATTAATAAACGATTTAATTAATACATCTCTATTTTTATGAAAAAAGGATTCTCTATTCTTCTGATACTCTTTGCTGCTCTCGCAACACAAATTATTATGCCTGCTCCGATAAGTGCTCAACAAATGGGGGGTGTTTCAATCGGAAATATTCAGAATATGAGGGTTGACGATCTTTCGGATGCTGAATTGCTCAATTTTTACAGACAGATGCAGGCACAGGGTTTTACTGTTCAGGAAGTAGGAAATATAGCTCGTGCGCGAGGATTGCCCGCTTCTGAAGTATCAAAACTGACCAATCGCCTGAATCGAGTGTCTGTTGGACAAGGGGGTGCAGGGGTAGAGGGTGCTCCTCGAACAGGAACAAGAGCCGGACAGGAAACCGGTTTATTATTCGACCCGTTTTTGACTGCTCAAGAAGATATTTTATTAACAGAGATGAGACGGTACATACAAGAGAGAAATGAAGCTGACCTTATACAGCAATTACAACTTATTCTGGATGAAGGTTTCCCGGTTTTTGGCGCAAACATTTTTGCCGGGTCATCCAGATCCTTTGAACCGTCATTTAATATTCCTACTCCGATAGATTATATTTTTGGAACGGAAGATGAGATTAGAATCGATATCTATGGAGCTGCAGAAGCTGAATATAACCTGGTTGTTAGTCCGGATGGAAATATCCGCATACCAAATCTGGGGCCGATACGGGTTGGGGGTTTACGATTTGATGAAGCACGAGATCGTATTGTAGACAATCTGAAGCAGATTTATTCCGGTATTAACCCGGAGAATCCTAATCAGGCAAACACTTTTGTAGATGTTTCTTTAGGAATGGTCCGGAGTATAAATGTGCACATGATCGGTGAAGTGAAACAACCGGGTTCTTATACAGTATCTTCGCTTGCGAATGTTTTTAATATACTATACGCTGCCGGAGGGCCAAGCCGTTCCGGATCTTGGAGAAGTATCCAGGTAATCAGAGGTGATGAAGTTGTTGTTGAATTTGATCTTTATAACCTGATTGTTTTTGCAAATCAAGAAAATAATATCCGATTGATGGATCAGGATATCGTTAAGGTAAATCCGTACATAAATAGAGTGAAATTACGAGGCGAGGTGAAAAGACCCGGCATTTTTGAAATGAAAGAGGGTGAATCACTTGCAGACTTGATTCATTTTACCGGTGGTTTTGCAGAGGGCGCCTACAAAGAACGAATTGTACTTCATCGAAAAAGCAACATTCAAAAAACCATTTCTGATGTTCAATGGCCGGCAGGGGGCGACATTGTCATGCAAAATGGTGATGAAATAGAAATCAGGCCTATTGTTGATCGATACTCTAACAGAGTAAAAATTGAAGGTGCAGTCTATAGGGAAGGAGACTTTGAGCTTTCTGAGAATATGACTTTAACTGATCTTTTGGAAAAAGCCGAAGGAGTGAAGGAAGATGCCTATTTAGAGCGAGGAATTATTGTTCGCAACATGGATAACCTCATGCTGGAAAGTATCGCTTTCTCTGTCAGAGATATTCTAAACGGAGATGCACAAGATATTCCGCTGAAGAGGGATGACCTGGTTCGTATCAATTCCATTTTTGATATGCAAGAAACACTTTCTATAACAGTTAGCGGTGCCGTCAATAAACCCGAGCGCATGGAGTATCTGGAGGGTATGACACTTGAAGATGCAATTTACCTTGCGGATGGCCTCAGAAATAGAGCCGCCGCGTATCGAGTAGAAGTGGCCCGAAGAGTGGTTGATGCAGAAACACAAGTGAAAGTGAACCAAATTGCTGAAGTATTTCAATTTGATATTGAGCCAGATTTCCGATTTGTTGATCGGGCAAATGAATTTGTCTTGCAACCGTTCGACAGAGTATTTATCCGGACAAAACCAAATTACCAAACTCAAATTACCGTCACTATTGAAGGTGAAGTACAATTTCCGGGTGAATATGTACTTGAAACCAGAGATGCAAGATTGTCAGATATCGTAAGACAAGCAGGAGGGCTTTCACAGTATGCTTTTCCTCAGGGAGCATCTATGCGACGTATTCTTGAAATAGTTCAAACTGAAGGCGATGGTGAAGATGGAGAAAATGGGCCGGTACGTTCCGGGAATCTGGAAGCACTCAATCTTGAAAATGTAAATTTGGAAGGATTTGAAATGGTTAATGATACCCTTTTCACTCCTGTTGGTATACGATTGGGTGAGGCACTTAACAGGCCCGGTTCAATCAATGACCTTCGAGTTGAAGAAGGTGATGTGATAACTATTCCCAGACAATTGCAAACGGTTAGAGTGGAAGGTGGCGTATTGGCACCGGTTACCATGCGATATGTACCCGGACAAGGATTGCAAAGTTATGTTGATGCTGCAGGTGGGACTACGGATCTTGGCCAGAGACATCGGGCTTATATAGTCTATGCAAATGGTGAAGTAGATCGAACCAGGCGTTTTCTAAGAATACGGAGTAATCCGGATGTTGAACCGGGAGCTACGATTATCATCCCCGAAAAACCGGCGAGTCGTGAACTCACGCCTCAAGAGACGATTAGTCTCGCTTCAAGTATTGCATCAACGGCACTGCTGTTTATAACACTTATTGATAGATTACAGAATTAATCAAATTTCAATAGAATTATGGATTGTAGTTCACTGTAGAACCATTTTAATAGTTTTATCACCCTATGTCTAACTCTAAAACAGCTTTGATTACAGGAATCACCGGCCAGGATGGTTCCTATCTGGCTGAACTTCTCCTTGAAAAGGGTTATACGGTTCATGGAATAAAACGAAGAGCCAGTCTCTTTAATACCGATCGAATTGACCACCTGTATGAAGATCCACATGTAGACTCACCCTCATTGATTTTACACTATGGGGATATGACTGATTCGATGAATATCACTCGTATCATTCAAGAGACTCAGCCGGATGAAATCTACAATCTGGCTGCCATGAGTCATGTCAAAGTCAGTTTTGAGACTCCTGAGTATACCGCAAATGCGGATGGACTGGGCACACTTCGTATCCTGGAAGCCGTGAGATTACTTGGCATGGAGAAGAAGACAAAAATCTATCAGGCATCTACTTCTGAGCTGTATGGATTGGTTCAGGAAGTACCTCAAACAGAGAATACTCCATTTTATCCAAGATCTCCCTACGGAGTCGCAAAAATGTATGCATACTGGATCACCGTTAATTATCGGGAAGCCTATGATATTTTTGCCAGCAATGGAATTCTGTTCAATCACGAATCACCAAGACGAGGGGAGACCTTTGTAACCCGAAAAATTACCCGTGCTGCATCTCGGATTGCACTGAATCTGCTTGATTGTCTCTATATTGGCAATATGGACGCCGAGCGTGATTGGGGGCATGCAAAGGATTATGTGGAGGCAATGTGGTTAGTGCTACAGCATGACACTCCGGAAGATTTTGTTATCGCAACTGGCGTCAAAACAAAGGTGCGAGATTTTATTAGACTCTCCTTCAAAGAACTGGGTATTACCCTTCGATTTGAAGGGACAGGCAAAAAAGAGGTAGGAATCATTGATTCAATTGATGATCAAGTGGTTCGTGCACTGGGACTTTCACCTTCAAAAAGTGTAGGAGATGTGATTGTGAAAGTAGATCCTCGATATTTCAGGCCTACAGAAGTGGAACTATTAGTAGGAGATGCCACGAAGGCGAAAGAGAAACTGGGATGGGAACCAAAACATTCTCTTGGAAGTCTTATAAAAGATATGGTTCAATCCGATCTGGATCATTTTAAGATTGAGAAGATGATGGCTGAGAATGGCTACTCAATTCGAAAAGAGAGTGATTGATCAAACCATATAGGATCCGCCATTAATATGAAATGTGGATCCACTCATATGTTTTACCTCGCCCCCAGCAAGCCATGTCACTAAATTAGCCACCTCTTCTGGTGACGTAATCTCATCAAAAGCTGCATTTTTGGTCAGGCCTTCTTCACCAAATTGTTGAATGGCATCTTCTGCCATTTCTGTTTTTATGAAACCCGGCGCAATCGTATAAGCTAATATACCCTTGCGGCTAAAGTCGCGAGCGATACTTTTAGTGAATGCAGCCATTCCACCTTTTGATGCAGCATATGCCGCATATTGCTGAAAATCACCTCGATAAGCCGCACGTGAAGCAATATTGATAATTAACCCTTCTTTACCATTCTGAATACAACCATTGATATACCATTTACTCAAAAGAGAGGAAGAGGTTAGATTCACCTGCATCGTTTTATTCCATACAGAAAGCCACTCCTCATCACTAAGTTCTATATCTCCTTCCAGGAAAATCCCGGCATTATTAATAATGACATCCGGCGGATCCTCAATTAAGTACAATTTGAGAGCACTGGTTATAGATTCTAAATCTGATAAATCCGTTTCAACAATTGAAAAATGTTGATGATTCAGAAGTTTATCCGGCACATCTGACCGGTTTTTTGTCCCTAACACCGAGAATCCTTTTTGCAAGAGCTGACTACAGATCACCAACCCAATACCTCGGGATGAACCCGTTACTAAAGCTTTTTTAATAGCCATTTATGATGGATCGAGTATCTGATCAATTCTAGACTGAATATCCCTCAGATGTATGCTCGTTAACCGATCACTGCTTCTGTTAATCGCACTGCTCACTTGTTGATTTAGGCTTTGTAATTCATCTCTTAACAACGCCTTAATATCACTTCCATGAACACTATCATCACTGCTTTCCATTAAATCATTGATATGATTAACATACGTTCGCTGTAAGTTTCTTCTATAAACGTCGATGGAAGCACCGCTGGAAAGTTCACTCCAAATTCCATTTCTTAAATCTGTTAATAATTCGCTTACTGTATAGGCTTCACTGCCCCTGAAGGCCTCATCTTCAATCATGCGAAGAAAACGCGAACTGTTCATAACCGTTTGCAACTGACGACCCTGCAGGGTTTGGATCCGTTCTACAGCACCTGAATGCTCAATATTGCGTAAGATATTTGTATCCAACAACCACTGTGGTGTTGTAAATGCATACTCATTCATAAAATTAACAGCTTCAATCTGATAATCACGATGCACCGGCCGGTAAATATCACCATCCTGATCTGATGTAATTCTCTCATAATATACCCCACCAATGTTGGTAATCACATGATTCACATATCGATTCCACTGTCCAATTAACTCACCATAAATCTCTTGTAGATCATCATATCCATGTCCGGCTCTGGATGTCCATTCAACCAGATTTGGAGTTACTCTCTGAAGATTCATCATCCCATATGTGGAAGCCTGTATCGGATCATCTGAAAGTGCTTCAGTCTGGGCTGATGGGTCATATCCTGTCGACTGACCAAAACGATACATTGGATCATCCTCTTTATCTAAAATCCACTGATTAAGGGTTGAGATTTCATCCTCAGGCGTTACAGCATCGGGAATTACCCGATATCCCCAATTAACAGAGTAGCGGTCGTAGGGCCCTATTTTCCGTATAAATCTCTCTACACCATCACCGGGTTGAGCGATATAATTCTGTCTTGCATAGTCCATTACTGACGCTGATACTCCGTATTCTGCTGTAAATGTGGGAGAACGGAGTGAATCGACCGGATAGCTGGAGTTGGCTTTCATATTGTGCGGCAGCCCTAATGCATGCCCAATTTCATGCGCAATCACCTGTCTGATGGCTTCCTGCAGATAATCATCTTCCACTTGGAGGCTACGTGCTTTTGGATTTGCAGCACCGGTTTCCAGCATTAATCGATTTCGATAGGATCGAATATGATTGTGATACCAGATGATGTCGCTGGCAATAATCTCTCCGGTTCGGGGATCTGTAGTACTGGGACCTACCGCATTACGGGTCGTATTGGCAATCCAGCGTACCATATTGTAGCGAATATCTTCAGGTTCAAAGTCGGGATCTTCTTCCTTGGTGGGAGGATTCTTTGCCTGAATCGCATTTTTAAAACCGGCCACTTCAAAAGCCTCATTCCAATCTTCAACTCCTTTGATTACACTTTGCCGATATTCATTAGGGGTACCCGGGTCTAAATAGTAAATAATTGGTTTGATGGGTTCCACTAATTCACCTCGATTATAAGCTTCCATGTCTGATGGTTCAAGACGCCATCTCCGGATTAAAGATCTTGTGGCAGCTTTCTGCTCATCGGATCCGAAATCCAGCTGATTAATCGTAAACCACCCAACCCGATAGTCATAATGACGAGGTCTCATCGGCTCTTTGGGCAGCAAAATTATTGATTGATTCATCAGAAGTGATAGTGTATTGGTGTTCTGCGAAGAGGGTGGGCTCATCACTTCGTACGTCATGACATGACGGGCTTCAACATTTTGTGGAAATGTTCGAACAGTATCAATATAACTTCTGGAGGCGTCAAAACGTCTGAATTGATACATATTTCTTAAATATGACGGCAGTCCGGAAATAGCTTGCACATCGCTCTCAAAAAAACTGTTTACTTCTATTAGTGTAGAAGTACTGTCGGGCCCGATAGCCTCTACATCAAATGTAGCTATAATTGGCTCATAATTATTCGCCCAGACAGATCTTGCAATTGGAAGTGAATCAGGGGCTACACTTGAGTAAGATCTCTGACGTATGTTAATTTTATTCCTTACTTTTTCAAATGTAATCACTTGCTCTGCTGTTTTAGATCCACTACTGACAAATCCGAAAAAATTACTGGGTACAGCGGCTACCCGACTCACTATCAGAAAATCTCTGTTGAGTAATGAGTCCGGGATTTCGAAGTACACTTTATCTTCAACCAGGTGAATATCTAAAACACCTTCTGATGAGAGCGCTTTATCCGTTATGATAGAGTTATACCCATCAGATGGTTGATTGGAACTTTGCGATGGGGGAGTTGTAGTTTGTTGTGTAGAAGCACATGAAAGAGTAAATAGGAGTGCAAAAGCAGTTAAAATCAGTGAGCGCATGAATATAATTTATTTGAGGTGAAACAAGCTTTAATTCACCTTAAATAAAAGAAAAATATGTGTAATATGTTAGATCATTGAGCAGTGATTTGAAGAATTTGGTGGTAGCATAAGCTCTTTCCCTGATTTTCAAATTTTCGACTAATCAACTTCTCAGCCATCCATCTAATTGAGCTCCATGCAGCTCAGCTATGACCTGCATATCAACGACAAGACGTTCAAATTTATCAGGGTCAGGATTAATTTTAGATAGGGCCAAACAAAGATATCCTCCCCCGTCATCATTGGCTTCACAGATAGGGATGGAATATCCATTTTTCACCAAATGTGTAGCAAGTTTATACAGATTTTCCTCATTTTCAGAAAAAAACCAGAACTCTACAAAAGCGATCTCTGAACATAGATATTTAAGCTCCCTATTCGGGTATCTGTATTTTTTATTATTTATAAAATGAGTTCGTTTCAGAAAAGATAATATTCTGTTCATGAAATTCTCTCCAAATATATTCATCTTCATTTATTTGTAAGAACTCAGAAGTGAGGAATCCTTACACTTTTTTTAATGCTATGTTGACTCCGGTGATCATTAATAGTCAGAAGTGAAATAAACTATGAATGAAATAAAATTATTCATTGAATTAATTCGGTGCTTTCTGGAATAAGAGCTTCAAGAAGTGAACTATTCCACTCATTTTGATCACGTTCATAAATTCCAAAAGTAGCACCGAACTCCCAATAGGCCCAGCTAAATCCTCTCAACTCTGCAGACTCAACAATATAACGTGTCCAATTTTTTCGTGATAATGGGTCTGCTGAGTTGGAAGTGCCGAACTCTCCTACATGGATAGGTCTACTGTTCTCATCAGCCCACTGAAATACCCGATCAAAATCTTGATCGATTTCTTTTTTTTCTGATTGTGTGCCAGTCCATGTTGTACCTAACCAACCATAGGACTCCGGCCCCTCCCAATCTGCTCCCTGATGGGTAAATTGAAATGGATTATAGTAATGAACTGTAACTACTAACTGACGATCAGATTCAGGAATTTTTAGTGTTTGTATCCCATCAAAACCACCCCATGGAGTTGTTCCCACAGCAATAACTCTTTTTGGATTTGAAAGTCTGATAATTCTGATTGCTTGTAGGAGTTTATCGTTCCAAAGATCAGATGTTATTTTACCATGAGGCTCGTTGAGTATTTCAAATACAACAGTTTCCGGATAATTCATGTAGTGAGAAGATATTTGTTTCCATATGTATAGAAAGCGTTCAAGATGATCCTCCGGACTTGTCATCAAATCATTATAGTGTTGAATGTTTATGATAACTGCTAAATTTCGTTCAAGAGACCATCTAATCACTTCATCGACCCTTTCAAAAAAAGTTGTATTAATTGTATATGGTGGATTAAGTTGCGCGTGAGCATTCCACTGAATAGGTATCCGCACCGACTTAAAACCGGCATTGGCAATTAAATCAAGATATTCTTCCTGAATAATCATACCCCAATCCCCTTCAGTAGGGGCTTCAAGTGCATTTCCGAGATTTATTCCTTTTCCAAGAATTTTATTTATCTCAAATGCATCTTTAAAATGAGTTTGATCTGCTATTACATTTAATTTCTGATTATAAAACAGTTCAGACACTGAAGAACAGGCACTTATTGATAATATTATAAAAATAAAAGTGAGGATTACTCTCATTGGCCACTACCTTAAAAATAGACTAAAGAAAAAATATAATAGATACTATACGCACTGAATCTACACGTTATTTAGAACCTGAATTACATTTAATTTTAAAAAAAAAAATTAAATACCAGTCAAAATTACAATTTGAAAACGATCAACCATTAAATATACTTATACTATTCCTGTTTCGTTCTGAAAACCGAACCAGGAATAAATTGATAATAAGGTGAGTTGCAATTATGGGTACATAAGAGATACTATTAATTGTCAATTAGTCATCCACTCTTAAACGCATTGTTAATCCTCTTAAAAAATATCTCAATAATTGGTCTCCACATGGGCGAAAATTACGATGACTCTTATCTCTAAAAAGTGCACTCAGTTCTACTGAGGAAACGGAAAAGCCGGCATTTTTTAAGATTGCTCCAACTTCTGCTTCCCGAAGTTTAAAAGCGACCCTCATCTTTTTTAAGACATCATTATTTGTTACCGGAGTCTCAATGGGACGAGGTGGATGTTTATCACTTTTCCCGCGTTTATAAAAGATCAATCCATCCAGGAAATGAGCCATCAATAAATCACTTACATCATCTTTTTCAATATCATCTTCACTGTTTTGAAAGATGAGCTCCAAATCTTCTCGTGTGGGCTTGTAACCGCCCAATTGAAGGATTTCAGCAATCTTTGCATTACTGATGTTTAGCATGTACCGAATACTTTTTATAACGTCATCGTGTCGCATGGAAATGATTTATTTGATTCTATACCGCGAAGAAAATCGCAATTATTATTTTATACATGCAAATGTAAGAAGAAATGATGTAGGAAGTGAGTTGCAAGAAATCAACAAAAATAAATGCAGTTTAAACTCGGATTATTTTAGAAAAATCAAAAAATAGGAATCATATTAAACATATATTACTTATATATATATACTATATTAGTATACTATTAATAAACAAAAGTATCCTATTGAAATTTTGATTTGGTTGACATACCTAAAGATCCGTATACTACTACCTGTTATTATTAACAACCCTTCTCCAAGAGTTTAAGATCTCAACAAATTAGTTAATACTCCCTTCTATCAATCAATACTCCCATCTATCAATTAGAGTAAGTCCATTTAAAAAGTTGAACATTCAGTACTCTATAGTTCAACCCAAAAAGATAAAATCGTCCAACTCAATTGGGTAAAAGATTCATTAAAAGAACTCTGTTAAATAGTTATCTGATATTGTCAGCGTTTCTAAGCTGATTATTATAAAAAGGTTCTAAACAAAGAGTCTTTAAATCCTTACCTTTTTGGTCATTCATAAATATTCTGGAAATAGTTCAACCGTATTATGTTTAACTACCTTTTTATTATACAAAATCAGTTGCTCAGCGATTTAGCGGGTTTCCTTCCAAGTGAGATGCAAACAGAATACACTGAGGAAGCGATTGCTCTTGCTTTGATATTTCTCATTTCAGGGATTGTACACATCGTAATTCGTTATTGGATTATTAAACTGCTTCACAAACTTGATGATAAGACTGAGACAGAGTGGTATGCAGTTATTCTGAAGCACAAGTTACCCCAGAGAGCACTTTTTATAATACCATTATTAATTATTTATAACGGCCTTGGACTATTCCCGGAAGGATACTCTACCATGACCGATTTTGTGATCAGAATTGCAGCTGCCACAATGATTTTGGTGAGTGCGAGGGTATTTGATGCTTTTCTTTCCGCTCTGCACACATTTTACCTGATGAGGCCTATTAAAAATCAGACACCCATTAAAAGCTACATTCAGTTGGGTAAAGTGGTGGTATATGTACTGTCCGGTTTTTTTATAATCTCGAGTCTGGCTGATAAGTCGCCATGGTATTTCTTAAGTGGGATCGGAGCGATCATGGCCATCATTCTCCTTCTATTTAGAGACACTTTATTATCCCTTGTAGCAAGTGTTCAGCTGACAAATAATGATCTGATCCGTGTGGGTGACTGGATAGAAATGCCAAATTTTGGAGCGGATGGAGATGTGATTGATATAGCACTGAACACGGTAAGGGTTCAGAATTGGGATAAAACAATAACCGTTATCCCAACACATAAATTTCTGGATCACAGTTTTAGGAATTGGCGAGGGATGCAGGAATCGGGAGGCAGGCGAATAATGAGGTCATTAAATTTTGATATTTCATCTATTCGATTTCTGAGTCATGCTGAGATTGAGAGGTTATCGACATCTCATCTACTGAAAGATTATATAGCTACAAAAATGGAAGGTGTTCATAGTTATAATGCCAAACACCTCAAAAACAGTAAGTCAACATTAACAAATGGCAGATGGCTTACTAATATCGGGACATTCAGAGCGTACATTATTGAATATCTTAAAAAACATCCAAGATCACATAAAGACCTTACGATGCTTGTGAGACAATTAGAAGCGACTGAGAAAGGATTGCCTATGCAGGTGTATGTTTTTACAGATACAACTGTATGGAGTGAGTATGAAGCAATTCAGGCAGATATCTTTGATCACCTGATAGCCGTAGCCCCGGAATTCGGTCTACGGATTTTTCAACAACCTTCAGGCAATGATATTAAAAATTTGGGAACCTTTAGCACTCCCAATTAATCATGTCAGCAGATCTATAGTGATTTAGAAGTTCAAGAGGTCGCAATCACTTAATAGTTTACAGTAATTTAATCGGCTTCGATATGGTCAATTTCTAATCGAAAATGACCATTTTGTCGATCACCAATCAAAAAACCATACTCTTTGATGGCTGATAAATCAGCTCTGGGTACATTTTCAACCAAGTTGCCTCGATATACAGCTTTAAATTCAGACAATGGAAGTCTAATATTTTGCCAGATACCTGCTTCAGTTTGAAATTTGAACTCATATGACCAGTGATGTTTTTGCATGGCATTACCCGTTCGAAACCGAAAACTATATTGATTTCCATCTCCCTTTGCTTTGATATGGATATTTTCAAAACCATCCAGATTTAAAGGGGATTGATTCTTGACCGATGCAAATCCGCCGCCATTTTCCAGGCTTATTTCTCCGATGAATACACCATTTCCATTCGATTGAATTTGAAGATGACTGTAGGATTCACCACCCATTACCTGATCATTTACTGTTTTCCATTTTTGTGAAGCAAAATTTGTAAAATCAGTAATTAAAATTGATGTTTTTTCTCTTTTCATAAGCCGATAACGGAATGAAAACCAATTGATTGTCATTCTTTAAGATCTGATGTTTTAACTTTCATCCCATTAACCTAAATTCTGACTGAAAAATTTATCATCAAAAAAAAAGTAAAAAAAAATGAATAAAGCGATTATACATACTGAAAAAGGAGAGATGGAAGTTGAATTTTACAGAGAAGATGCTCCGGGCACAGTGGCCAATTTTATCAAACTATCCAAAGATGGTTTTTATGATGGACTTACCTTTCATCGGGTAATACCTGATTTTGTTATACAGGGTGGATGTCCAAAAGGAGATGGTACCGGTGGGCCCGGATACAAAATTGATTGTGAACTAGATGGTGAAAATCAATATCACGACCGAGGGGTGTTATCCATGGCGCATGCCGGAAGAGATACCGGCGGATCTCAGTTTTTTATCTGCCACAGCAGGAAAAATACAGCCCATCTTGACCGAAATCATACAGTATTTGGGAAAGTGGTTAGTGGTGTAGATGTTATTGACAGTATTCGTCAAGGTGATGTGATGGAGAAGGTTGAAATTATTGAAGAGGAGTTAGAAAAGTGAAAAGTGAAAAGTGAAAAGTGAAAAGGTAAAAGTGAAAAGTAAAACTTGGATATAGAGAAGATTTTTAAAACATTTTTTATAGCTGATAACTCAACCACGCTGAGGAATCATCGGATTGAGAAATTAAGCCATATATTTCACTTCAATCTACTCTTTTCACTTTTAACTTCTCCACTTTTCACTCAAATAACATTCTATCGATCAAATAGATTGTGCCAAATAAGGTACTCAATAGAATTAAACTGAGAACAGGTTCCCATATCACAAACCCACCGATCGTACCCAATACTGCACCCAAATACTGTATTGTTTTGAGTTGCTCGTTGGTAGCATTGCGAATCATGTTCTCTAATTTTTTTTCATCATACTTTCTTAAATTTTCTTCAACCAGTTTCTGAACATTTAATTGATTAACCAGCCTGTTTAGAACCTGCAGAATCATTTCATCGATTTGATCACTGTTGGCAGAAATTTTTCTCGGCAGATCATCTAAATATTCATCCAGAAAGTTGAGATTTCGTTCTGCAGTAACGGGTAAATTTTGAAGCAGATCTTCGATAAATTCATTCAGGCTTTGTCCACGAAAAAAAGTATATGTTTTAAGTGCAGCTTTTTCAAGAACTTTATCCTTCAGGGAATTCTCAATTTCCAGGAGCAGTTGTTCGGAGATACTTTTTCTGAATTCCGGTTTCTGAACAATACTTCGCAGGTAATTCATAAGCCAATCCTTCAGATCTTTTCTGAACTCAAGGGTCGTTGTTACTCTTTTTAAATGGGCAAGAGTAAGCTTTCTATACTTTTGAATTGCCTTTGAGTCTTTAATTTTTTGATTGATTAAATCGGGATTAATTAAATCCTCAGAAACTGCAAATGCGAGTCTGTATGCAATCCTTTCTTTGTGTGCAGGGATCAGGCCCTGCCCCAAAAGCGGACGCTTTTTCAGAGGCCTGAAAAGCATTGTTATCGCAATCCAATTGGTCAGGAAACCAATCATTCCACTTACAGAGATGATCTTAAGAATTCCCTCAAAATTAAGAGTCAGTCCGAATATCGTGGTTACAACTCCTTGGAAATCCCAATAAAATGAGAAACTAAAAATGGCTAAAAGTACCCAGGGTATAGGCTTTAAGAAGGATAAAAGCAGCATTTTTTCGATAACAGGCACTTTGGCAACCGACTTTTGAAGGCCGGTTGTTTGGCTCGTATCCGGTTGCAGATGTCTGTAAAGTAACTCCCCTAACCCTTTTATCGAGTCTCTGTCCGGGTCATTTGAATTTAACTTGGGTGTTTTTTGCAAATCACTCATAATAGGAAAGACACATTGGATTATTTTCGCTGATGATCAAATTTATAAAATTGAACCATCTAATCAGACGAAAGAATTGTCTTTATGGTTTCGGGGTGAAGTGAATTAAAATCTGCTTTTTCATTTAATTCAGTAAGAATTTTTTCTAAAATTGACCCTTTTTGTATTTGCTCTAAAATAGTTTTACCCGGTTTAACGACTCCTGAATCAATTTGAATCCACCTTCTATCAACCCATTCATCCAGTCTTTTCCCAAATCCGGATGGTTTCAATACCCCCAATTTGTTCATTTCCATCCCAATTTCATCAATTGTGATGCATGGCCTTAATGAGAAAGAGTTTCTGTTTAAATCAGTATTTTGAGTTTGATAAAAAAAGAGATCGGGCAGTAGTGCATTACTGAATGTAAATTGAAGAGGTTCCGGTATAGATATGCTCTTTAATGTATGATTATAGATCAATTCATATAATTTCCCCATCTGTGTCGAGAATTCTCCTTTAATAGATTCTGGTTTAATCGTAAGATCGATAGGGTGTACACTCTCATGAGGAGTATCAGGATTGGCAATATCTCGTAAGAATCTGGGTTTTAATCGTTCATTAAAACCTGTTTTAAGATATTGAGTCTGCATTACATCCCAGGTATCGGTATAAAATCCTCTCGCGTCGGTTCGCGGGTAACTAATCAGAGAAATACGGGTATTCGGAAGTGTGCACTCAAAAAGTTGTTGCAATAGCAGTTGAGCATCATTGTAATTAAGTGCAAGTCCATCATTTACAATGAGTGGAATCAGATCGTATGTTGAGAGTGGTAGGATCTGTGCAAAAAGAGTCCCCTTCGGGTTTAAGTTAACCTGAATCAATTCATCAGAAGCACACTGCAATGGTTCTGAACTTTTGAAAATTTGATGATTCTCACCAATGAAATGTTGATAAGTTCGGGGTCTTCCAAAAGCAGCTATCAGGCCTGATAGCTGCATATCCGGCCATTTTGTTTGCCGAAACCATTCATTTTTAATTAAAAACCTGTTTTTCAGCCGAGTTTCTAAGTGTTCTGATTCGATTTCAGTGAGCTCACCCAGCATTGAAATTATCCCACTCTTAGACAAACTTTGTAATCGCCCTCTTTTTACTCTTTTGGAGGAAAGAAACCGATCAACAGACCATGCAATAAAATCACCGGAAGGGTCACTATCTGTCGCTACGATAACCGTATTGGCCCACTCTGCTTGCTGTTTTATCTCTTTCCGAATAGATGCTTTTGTGGGATCAGCAATGGCATTCAGTTGATTTTTTTCAGCATCATAACGGGGTTTCCAACAATAGCCTTCAGTAGCAACAACATATACGGATTGAGGGCTCAGCTCTTGAATAATCTGTGCAATTACAGAGGATTCTACGATTAAGAGGGTATATTCGGATGTAGCCAATATTAACTGTTAATCAATTCGAGAATTTCATTTTCTTTTTGAGTCATGATCGTTTTTTGATCTATTGTTCGATCATCATAACCGGCTAAATGAAGTAATCCATGGGCAAATATGCGAAGAAATTCAACAGATTCAAGAGTACCAAATTCGATACTCTGTTCTTTGATTCTGGGGGAACAGCAAAATAATGTACCTTCAATTTGTCGATTTAATCCTTCATCATAACGAAATGTAATAATATCCGTTACATACTCTTTATTTAGATGCTCTCTATTGATTCGGACGATCTCGTTTTCATCGACATAAACTAATTCGATCTCTTGAAATCGAATATTCTCTTGATCTTCAACCGCTTTTAGTACAGATTCGAATCGGTTTTTTGGAACGGGTATCTCAGTATTGCTGATATTTGAGATTGATAGTACCGGCTCATTTCTTTGATTTGGAATGTCAGGAAAGGTTTTCATCATCAAATGAAAAGTCATCAGCGTCGAGGCTATCCGTAAGTGACAGCGCTACTCCACACATCATTACATCTTCCGGCAGATTTGTAAAATCACCGGATAGAACAGATTCATCAACATTTGCATATATACTGCAACCGGCACCGTGTTCAACAATTAGTCCGGTTGTAACATCGCCATGACGTCCAAAGAAAGTTACTTGTTTAAGTAGATCACTGGCAACAAAAGCTGTACAGTTGTGAAGTTGTAGAAATGTATTTCCTGCATAAACAGAGACCATATTCATACGTTTCTTATCAATTTCCAACCCCAAATGAATTTCTAAAGAAAGTTTAAGATCATCTTCTGCATTGATCAATTCTAAACGGAATACATCATCACCAAGCTTTTTTGGTGTTGCACCGAGTATCTTGCCAATATTAAGTATGTTCTCTTCTGTAAATTCGTGTATCATGTAAGTGACTGGTATAGAATCAATTTATGTTACAATATACAACCAAAGATTATTAATATAAATTCCTGCTACATTTCGAGTCCAAACATACGTATCTGTTCACGGCTATCCTCAAGTGTAGACGGAAGCTCAAGTCGCCCATTCGTTATACGATCAACTTCTAAACGCAGCATCTCAGCAGTAGCCTCATCTTCATTTTCAAAGAAAATGTTTTGAAGGATCGAAAGTCTGCTTACTGAAAAACTAATATCCTGTATGATGGTTTCGCGTTGACGAGCGACTCGTTCCTGATCTCTTCTGAGTGATTGAGCTCTATCCGTTCGGGCACGTGAGAGTGCCTGACGTATATCATCTTCAAGTACACTGATACGAGCCTCATATTCATCAAGTTTCAACATATCGTACGAAAGATCCTTGTTGAGCCGCTCAGCTATAAAGAACGCGAGTTGGTTAGCGCGCATCTCTTCTCCAACTCTCATGTAACGAAAAGCGTATAGAGCGGCAACGGTCCAATCGTGTTCTATCTCCCTGAAAGGGATCTTATCTTCACCAAATTTAAGCCAGTAGGCTGCCTCTTCGCGATTCCCTTCTTGAAGATATGCATCAGCCAGCTGTGTAAATCCATAGCGATAATTTCCAAGCATTCTGCGAATATTTTCATCAAAATAGACTGTTGGTGAATTCCAATTTTCAAATTTAAAATTTCTCAATCTGGATGCATGAACGTCAGGGTCCACATAACCAAAAGGGCCAACAGATCTCTTTTTAGGGACAATTCGAAATGCTTTACCTTCAAATTGAAAATATTCTTCCAGTCCCAATTGCCCACTTCTGGATACGGTATTGGCGAAGTAGATCGGCCGTAAAAAGAGGTTGTTTTCAAGCAGGTGCAAAACCATCTTATCCTGAGTTTGCAGATAAAACCGATCATTTCCTTGAGAATCCCTTCCTGCAGATCGCCCCTCAACATACCACGTCATTTCATCATCCAATTCATCGACCGGCAATGAAAAAGGAGTAGCCATCCGGATCTGATTATAGAGCATGTCGTTCATTTGAATATCTTCCGGAATCAGACTTTGAAAGCCGGTTGATGTGGTATCTTCCAATTGATCTGCTGAGGTTTCAAAAATTGAACGAAGCAGATCTTTTCTGACCGGTATAGTTATTTCACCCGGTCGGTGCAGATCTAACTGCGAAGTCATTGTATCGATTTCTTCATCGGTAAGCGTAATTGCAAGAGGAAGTGATTCATGGGTTTGTCTATCTCGCATTTGTTTAATATACCAATCTGTATTCAACAAACTCAGATTAACGACTCTCACATCCGTTCGAACTCCTTCAACCTCCTGGATATACCAAAGCGGGAAAGTGTCATTATCTCCATTTGTAAAAATAATGGCATTCTCTTCCAATGAATTCAAGAGGTTATAAGCGTAATCCCTGGCAACATACCGTTCGCTTCGATCGTGGCTGGGCCAATTTTGATGAAGCATCCATGCCGGAACAGCAAAAAATATTATACCAATTGCACCGATAGCAACTGCCTTACGATTTCCAATACTATCTTTAATCAATTCAATGATACCGGTCACTCCGAGGCCAAGGAATATGGTAAATGCAAAAAAGGATCCGACATAGGCATAATCACGTTCTCTAGGCTCATAAGGGGTCTGATTCAAGTAAAAAATGATTGCCAAACCGGTCAAAAGAAAGAGTGCAAATACGGATATCGCCCTGCGCCAATCTTTACGAAAGTGGTATAGTATCCCTAAAAGTGCCAATAACAGTGGTAAATAGAAGTACCCTGAATTCGCAGGATTATTTGAATGTCGGGTATCTGAAAATCCGGAATACCATCCTGTATCCTGAATATCTGCTTCCCGGCCGATGAAATTCCAAAAGAGGTATCTCATATACATATGATTTACCTGGTATCTTAAGAAAAATTCAAGGTCACTGTTGAAATTCGCGTAATATTCTAGGTGATGAGGCATGGTTGAGTGCCGACGCGGGAAAAGAACTTCCTCTGACCGGTCTATCTGGCCGGTTCGGTCATTATAGCTATTACCTTTTAACAGTGGTGAAGCTCCATATTGATCTCTATTCAAATAACTCACAAAAGCTTCAACAGTAGCGGGTGAGTTCTCATCTATGGGAGGCTCTGCTTGAGAACGAATCATAATGAGTGCATAACTTGAATAACCAATCATAATCATCATATAGGAGATAAAGATCATGTTAGCGATCCGATGGCCCTTTTTATGAGTGTAATAGATTCCAAAAGTGATGAGGAGGATAAAGAAAATTATAAAAGTTGCAGGACCAATCAAGCCATAGGTCATCGAACCTATCTGTCCGGCAAAATCAGGGATCAGAATAATGGTAATAGGATAAATCGATAAAAAAGTAATAATTGATACACCCATCATTATCAAAAAAGTTTTTACCGAAAATTCAAACTTTTTGAAATAGATAATCATGCCCACAAAAAAGAGCGCCAATAGATTTAAAAGGTGGACTCCGATTCCCAGTCCAAAAATGTAAGCAATTAGTACAAGCCACCGTTCTGAATAGGGCTCTTGATGATTTGCTGACCATTTTAATGCGACCCAAACCACCAGAGCTGTAAAGAACATGGATGATCCATACATTTCAGCCTCAACAGCGTTAAACCACTGGGTATGTGTTACGGTAAATGTAAGTGCAGCAATAAGCCCGCCTCCATAAAGCCCCACCAAGTCCATAAAATCCATCTGGTCTGCAGGCCCCCGAAACTCTTCAATCAAACGTACTACGATAAGGTATAGAAGTACGATCGTGAACGCAGACGCCACAACACTGATCATATTGATGCTGAATGCAACATGTTGAGAGGGAACGAACATGGATACTACTCTTCCAATAATTGCAAATAGAGGTGAACCCGGGGGATGAGCTATCTGAAGTGAATTGGATATGGCAATATATTCAGCCGGATCCCAAAATGAAGCAGTTGGGGCAACGGTTAATGTGTATATGAGCAATGCATAGGCAAAACTGATCGTAGCAAAAAAGAGGTTTCGTGTTTTGTGCTGTGCGAAAATTGAAGAAAAATCCATATTCGGATAATGCCGTTTCGTTATTCTTATAAATGACTCAAAGACCGATTAACGATTTATTAAAGCCATTATTTTCAATTTTAACCTGAAAGTGACTAAGATACCGAATCAAGTATTGAATGCGCAATGTTATTTAATAATTTGGACTTAGATATATTGGAGATTAAGGTTTGACATGTGGAAGTTTCAACCTGATAGTTCTATCATTACGAAATCACATAAACCTCATTAAATCAAGTATTTTGTGTCAAAAATAAATGTCTGAATCCGATGGTCTTGTATCTGATTATAAAAATGGTTATCAATGGAGCGGTTTTTATAAGAAAATTAAATTGATTCAATGGCTGATCAAATAGCACCAATCAAAGAGCGATTTTCCACGAAATGGGGATTAATTTTAAGTGTATTGGGCATTGCCGTAGGTACCGGAAATATTTGGCGATTTCCAAGAATTGCAGCTCAAAATGGAACCGATGATGGTGCCGGTGCATTCTTAATTGCCTGGGTTACTTTTCTATTTATTTGGTCCATTCCACTGATTATAGCGGAATATGGCATTGGCCGTAATGGTAGAAAGGGAGTGATTGGTTCATATATCAAAATGGTGGGGAAAAAATTTGCATGGATGGGATCTTTTATAGGTTTTGTAGCAACAGCCATCATGTTCTATTACAGTGTTGTTGCCGGATGGTGTGCCTATTATCTGGTAGAGTCTATTCTATACGCACTTCCCAGTAGTCCGGAAGAGGCGGATATTGTTTGGAATGGATTCCAAAATTCAATGTACCCCTCTATTTTCCATGGATTGATGATCTTATTTGGTGGGTTAATCATCTTAAAAGGGATAAAAAGCATTGAACGGATCAATATGATTCTCATTCCATCTCTGCTGTTTGTACTGCTGATATCTCTTTTCAAAGCACTCACACTGCCCGGAAGCGGAGCAGGTGTCGTCTACCTTTTTACTCCGGATTGGGCCACTTTAAAAGAGCCGGGACTTTGGTTAGAAGCGCTGACACAGAATGCTTGGGATACCGGCGCCGCATGGGGATTGATTTTGACCTATGGTGCATACATGAGGAAAAAGGATGATATAACGATCAGTGCATTTCAAACCGGTATCGGGAATAACATCGTCTCATTGGTAGCAGCGATAATAATTTTTTCAACCGTATTTGGAACGTTAGGTTCTCAAATGAGTGATGGAGAAATTTTGGATGTCATGAAAACGTCAGGGCCTGCTTCAACCGGCTTAACCTTTATGTGGATGCCTCAACTGTTTAATGTGATGACCGGCGGTAAAATTTTTGCCATCTTATTTTTTCTTGGACTTACTTTTGCAGCATTTAGTTCATTGATTTCGATGATTGAACTTGCAACAAAAGTATTTATAGACATGGGAGTAACCCGTAAAAAATCAACAATAGGGGTGTGTTTAGCCGGATTTTTATTTGGTCTTCCTTCTGCTATATCCCTGGATATATTCGCAAATCAGGATTTCGTTTGGGGAGTCGGGTTAATGGTTTCGGGTGGACTCATCTCATTTGCCGTGATTAGTTTTGGGGCGGATAAATTCCGGGAAACCCTGGTAAATACGGATGAAAGCCGGGTTAAATTAGGTACTTGGTGGACATTTATCATCAAATATGTGATTCCGGTTGAAGTGATTACATTGCTTGGATGGTGGATCTGGTTAAGTGCCACAAGTTTTGCACCTGATTCATGGTACAATCCATTAAGTCCATTTTCAGTGGCTACAGTACTGCTTCAGTGGGGGGTAGTCATGGCTCTCTTGAAATACTATAATAATCAGATTGCCAATAAGACAATTCTGAACTAAGTGGATTTGATATACTATATCTTACTTAGTAGAGATTATATATGGAGTAAGTGATTGTATTGCTGATTTAGTTTTTTACTAAGAATACAACCGGTGGATCGGCAGATTTCTTTGCAGCTTCAACTATTTCAATCAGAGGGATCGCGGCAGATGAATTTTCTTCAGTAATACAGAAATTCGTTATTTCTCACCCAATTTAGCTTCAATACTTTCAAGAGTACTCTGCATTTTTTGAAGTATGGGAATGAGATCCGGATTATCCTGTTTTGGAAGGGATGGAGGAGAAGCCGGGTTTGATTTATCTGTAATCAAATCTCTCTGATCCAAAACCATCTCTCTGAATTTTCTAGCGTCAATGATACCGGTAAGAGACATATCAGAGACTCCCTGAACACTTTGTCCGGCTGTTTCTACCATCAAATAACTAAGGCCAAAATAGCGTAAGAAAGGCCCTTCCTTGAATGTCAGGTCTTGAATTTTATCCAGAGGAACGGTACGTTCGGTTTGAAACCAGATTCCTTTTTTAAAATGTAAAGCCCGTGTGGTCAGTTCGCAAAATAGATTATCAAAGTAGCGATTTACATATCTCTTGCCAAATATAAGCCAAAATGGAAGTAAAACAATCCCCACTACTGTGATGGTCAATACAAGTGAAGTACCCACCATTGTATAGGTTTTTAATCGCGGGTCAAATTTACCTTCAATGATTTGAGATGCACGTCTTGATTGAGCCGGCTTTTCCATGGAGTTCGGTTAGTTTCTCGGTAGTTTTATACGCGTGATAATCTAAAAAAATATTCGTTTACTTCCGAACTATATAGAATGTAGCTGTGAATTAAGAATCTTCTTTGGGTACAAAATGAAGTGCGGCAGAATTCATGCAATATCGCAGTCCGGTGGGTTCCGGTCCGTCATCAAACACATGGCCCAGATGCGATTCACAAACATTACACAATATTTCAGTACGTACCATAAAGAAACTTCTATCCTCAACTTCCATCACCGCATCTTCATTAATAGGCGCCCAGTAACTAGGCCAGCCACTGCGGCTATTATATTTCGTATCAGAATGAAAGAGGGGTTCACCGCACCCTTTACAGACATATATACCTTCCTCGTCATGACTATTGTATTCGTTTACATAAGGTATCTCAGTACCGTGTTTACGCAGAATGCGATATTCTTCAGATGAAAGCCGGCTTTTCCATTCTTCTTCTGAACGGACAACTTTTTCATTGTTTTCTGATTTTGACATGATAGAACTATAATTAATGCTGTTTAGGAAGTGTTGATGCTCCGCTTCTGTGGTTAATCTGTCCTGACTGTTTCCTTCACAAGAAAAAAGGAATATGGACGAAATTGAAAATGATAAAATGAGAATATATTTAATCATAACTGCAGTTTTTCCTTTTAAAACAAAATTATTCTCAATCACATTCATTTTTTAATAAAAAATGAATGAATAAGAAGTTAAGACAAGATGTCTTTTTTATAATAAACGATCATTGCGGTAAGATAGATATACACCCAAAAAATAGCGGTGATGTAAAATAACCCAAAAATTAGAATAAAGATGTTGGCTATATAGAGAAGGTGGTAAACCCAGATGGGGGCTTCTTCAACTTTCTTTTTAGTAACAGCTCTCAAATCAATTTGATAAAAGGCGAGAGATCTGGCTATAACCATTAGACCTGTATAAATATACAAGACATATTCCAACAGGGCCGTTTCAAAAAAAACAACAATAGTTATAACGAGTGTGGCCAGTATATCTACGGTAAGATGTTTCAGCCACATCATAATCGATTAGGTAAGGAATAATCAGGTATTCTGAGAATACCTGATTTTAAACAATTAAAGCTGAATAACTTCTTTAGCCTGTAATCCTTTATCACCATCAGCAAGAGTAAATTCTACTTTATCGCCTTCAGTGAGTTTGCGAAATCCATCGCTTTGTATTTCCGAGTAATGCACGAATACATCTTCACCACCTTCTCTGGTAATGAACCCATATCCTTTACCATTATGAAACCATTTAACGGTTCCTACTTCACGGTCTTCCATATTATAAATCCCAACTAAGTTCCCATTGATAGTTAAAACAGCCTGATTCAAATTGTAAATGAATCAATACCATCATTCGCTAAGATACTCCCTACAATTTATTTAAGCAATAAAGTTTGTAAAATGTATATAAGTGTATAAAAATCAATAAGATTATTTTTAAAGAAACCGAGTAAACGGATTAAATTTTAACATTCCATCGTGTAATTGTTAAAATAGATTCAATCTGAAACCAACCAGAAAATGTCTGTCTGCACCCGGTTCATAAAATCTTCCGCCAAATGCATTTATAGCGACAGAGGTATTGTACCTGGTGTTAAAGATATTTTCTACTGAAATAAATGGAGAGATTCCCCATGATTCAAATGTGAATCCACTGTATGTATAGCGGGTATTAACAATTGAATAGGAGTTGTTTAATGCGGTGTTATTACTATCCGCATAATATTCTCCAACCCATTCAAAATCACTGCTAAATGTGTGTTCACCTTGATAGAGGGAAATCATCGCTCCGGATCTGTGAGGAGCAACACCCGGCACTGAATTGTTTTCAAAATCCCCTTCCTTAAATGTTGCATTTACCCACGTATACATTGCATCAATAGATAAGTACTCATTGGGTTGCATCCGGATGTGTGCCTCTATTCCATAGTGCTGTGTTTTACCTTCATTTCTAAAAAGGGTGGGTCCACCTTCGAATTCTTCAAAGGGAATAATGAGGTCTGTAACGTTTAAATTGAATAGTGCAAGATCGTATTCAATATTCATATTCTCTAAAAAGCCTCTGACTCCGGTTTCGACTCCGACTGTTTTTTCAGGCTTAAGATCTGGATTAAAACCGGTTCCGCCACCCGGGCGATTTTTAAATTCCGTAGTTGTAGGTGCTTCAAAAGTTGTGCTCATATTGGCAAATAGACGCGCATTATTGAATTGATAATTGAATCCAAAACTGGGATTTAGAGAATTGAATGAACGATCTGAATTATTATTTTCAATAAAGTCATCTACCTTAAATTGCATTCTGTCTGCACGAAGTCCGGTACTCAATGTGAAATTGTCCAGGCTTTTTGAAATCTGAAAAAACAGGGCTTGATTGTTCACAAAATCTGTTTGATCTGTGGAGAGTTGGTTTCCGGGTTCGCCGCCGACATTGTTTCTCTGTTCTCTTTCATCCCTTTGCCATTTAATTTCACCGCCAATCTGCAAGTTTACAGGGAGGTTTTCAAAATTATATGAAGCTCTGGTGCCACCGGCCAATCTATCAACAATAATGACTCCAAAGGTAAGCGGATTATTAAGATCTCTATATGTAGAATGAGCGGATATATTTAATAACCCGGATTCCAGCTGATGTACGTAATTCCCTGATAACATAACCTGCTGAAAATCTTTTCCGGCACGTAGATTTTCAAAAGCGGGCCAAGCCATTGAAGGTGAATTTGCTGCATCCTCAGCAGAAAGTGACCCGGGATGCTGAGCTTTTGGCATTCCTGAATAGATCAACCTGGCCTCAAAGGTGGAATTTTCTGTTAAATCAAATCCTGCTGAAAACCCGCCTCTGAAGTATTTTGAAGCACTGTGATCACGAAAACCATCAGATTGTGAGTAGGAACCATAAGCATTTATTCTGACGCCGTTAATAATATCATGCCATCTCAATTCATGTTTCATGGTTTCATAAGATCCGGCATAAGTTCGATATGAAAATGCTGGAGAATTTGCAGGTGGCCTTGTACGCATATAAAGTACACCCCCACTGCTATTGCCCCAGAATGTTGCAGAGGGTCCTCTGAGTAGTTCAAGAGACTGAACCATAGCCGGGTCAACCAAGTTCATAATCGTTTGTCCATCAGCCACTGTAAGGGGGATATCGTCTAAAACAACGGTGATTCCTCTTACGCCAAATGGACTGCGCCAACCCATCCCGCGAATCGTCATTCTTTCTCCCAAAGCGTGATTTCCCCGATTACTGATCCATACGCCCGGCAGTGTGAATGTGAGTTCATTCAACGTAGCTGCAGGTCTCGCAGTCATATCAGCTACAGACCGATTCAAGTAGCTAATGGATAGTGGAGCTTTGCCAATTGTAATCGATGAGTGTGTAGCTTGAACTCTTATTTCATCGAGATTAATTCTAAGAGTGTCACTCTCCTCTGATTGAGCTGTTTGTGAATATAGCTGGGATGTAAATGCGGATAAGAGAATTAAAAAAGTAAAAACTTTTTTAAAAAGAATACGTATCGTTGAGAAGGCCATAAAGAGTTTTCATTGTTTAAAAGTTTACTTTAATCTATGAATAACACAGCAAAGAGATCGATTAATTCACTTAAAAAGAACTTTTTTTTACACTTTGAGTGGATTGTGCTCTTATCAGGGTTACTGTTAATGGCTTTTTTAGATCCATTTAGCAATGCCCCATCCTACTGTATTTTAGATCGTTTAGGCTTAAATTTTTGTCCGGGTTGTGGACTTGGAAAATCAATTGCTCATACATTTAGAGGAGATCTTCACGCTTCAATGCAGGCACATCCTGCAGGCATCTTTGCAATTTTAGTTATATTCGGCAGAGTTTTATCCATTTTTCATCGTAATCATAAATATAAAAAAGGAGTTAATCATGAAGAAAATATTTGAGCTTTTACCTGAACTGGAAGGGGATGAGTCTCAATATGTATCTCATTTAATTGAAGATATGGATGACGAAAGGGCAAGGACATTTGCTTCTGTTTACAGATCAAGAAGAAGAGATCCGATATTACTGCTGGTTCTTGCACTTCTTGGGCTTTTCCCCGGTGTTGCGGGAATTCATAGATTTTTTGTGGGTCATATTGGAATGGGTATACTCTATTTCTTAACGGTTGGACTCTGTTTTATCGGAACAATTGTAGATATGATTAATTACAAAAATTTTGCATTTGAGTACAATCGGAAAATTGCTCAAGATGTTATGAGAGAGCTAAGCTGATGATATCTTCAATGCCGAAAAGGGAACAATCCCTGAACCTTTTGAATGAGTATATTGATGCTGAAAGTCTTCAGCAACATTGCAAAATGGTGGCTGATGCAATGGAAGCCTATGCAAAAAAGATTGGTAAATCGGATAATGAGGTTTTAAAATGGTGGACTGCCGGCTTACTTCACGACCTGGATTGGGAAAAATATCCGGATGAACACCCAAATAGAGCCGTAAATCATATCTTACCCCCATTAGGATATCCAACAGATATTCTGACTGCCATTAAATCACATGCACCTGAACGTACCGGTATAGAGCCGGAAAAGGAGATGGATAGATATCTTTTTGCGTGTGATGAATTATCCGGGTTTTTAAATGCAGTTTCACTAATGAGACCCAATGGCTTCTCAGACATGAAAGTAAAATCAGTCACTAAGAAGTTGAAAGACAAGCGTTTTGCTGCAAATGTACTCCGCGAAGATATTAAAAAAGGAGTAGAATATATTGAGGGTGATTTACATCTACATATTCAATTTTTGATTGATGTTTTTAAAAAGAATAACTACTGAAACCTCTTTTATGATTCAGCGTAACAATAAGCAGGCGTAATCAGAGTCCGAACATAGCGTATGATAATGTTAGCTCTTACCTGAAATTTAGCTGCTTATGAAACTTTCAATCAGACATATCCATTTTATAACCCTTCTTTTACTTTTCTTTAGTCTAATTACGGCTACATCTCCATTATTGGCCGAAGATTTGATTACTGATTCAAAAAGCAGTAATGACTCAGACGAGACTGTAGAAAATATTTCAGATCCGTATGAGTCCAGGTTTTTTAGAGTTAGAGGCACGCCAAGTATAGATGTAAGTAGTATAAATGGAAACATCGATGTCATTTACAATCCCGACATTGATGGTGTTCAGATTGATTTATATGTATCAAGAAGATTTTCACTTTGGTCGGGTACACGGAGTCTGGATGATTTTAGAATTATCATGAGGCAGCAAGGGAATCGAATCATAGCATCTGTTGATGAGAAAAGAAGTGGATCACCGAGACGAATTGGGGATATAAGTTTTCATTTTGTGATTCAAACATCCGGAAATGCCAATACTCAACTCCGTACAGTGTCCGGAAATATCACGATAGATAATCACGAAGGAGAACATTTTATTCAAAATCAAAGCGGAGACATTGAGGTTGCGTACACTGAAGGCAAAATTCAAGTGGTATCTACTGCTGGAAATATCTTTATGGAAGAATTGAATGGGTTAATCTTCGCTAAGACAGTAAGCGGGAATATTGATATAAATGGAGGGAGCGGTGAGATGAGATTGAGAACTGTATCCGGCGCAGTAAATGCACGCACCCTTTATGGTACGTTGATAGCAGCTTCAACTACCGGTGAAGTAAATGCAGATTTTCAAAATGTTTCAGTTGGAGTTTTTTTGGAATCAAAGAGTGGTAACGTATCCTTGGTTTTACCTCCGGACATTGGTTATCGAGTAGAAGGCAGGGGGATGGGCCTTGACTTCAGAGGATTGATTCAAGATCAAATCTCTAACCTCAGACAAAGAAGCAGGGATTTTTCTTTAACTACAGGTGACGGTGAAATACCGGTTGAACTTTCTTCAGTGTCAGGAAGGGTTACCATTTCTCATTCTGAATAACCATTCAGATCAATAAGGGTTGAATAATGAGGTGTTGTATATTTCTTTTGTTAATGGGTCTTTTTTCCATTCATGAGTCTCTTGCGCAAGATTCATTTTTCCAAATTGCTGAGAGAGATACGATTGAATTGAGTGCAGAGATGATGAATGGTGATGATCAGATCATTTACATTCAAGATCGCTGGAGATTTCAACCCGGTGATGACACGGAGTGGGCAGATCCTGATTACGATGACTCAGACTGGGATGTTATAAGTACAAATTTATCTGAAGCAGATCTTGCATTTATTGATTGGGAAGGGATTGGATGGTTTCGAATTGATTTGAATGTACATGAAAATTTACGAGCCAAACCGGTAGCCCTTATTGTTGATCGTCATCTTGGAGCATCAGAAATTTATATAAATGGCGAGAAAGTATATGAGCTCGGAAATTTTTCAAATAACCCCGAATCAGTCAATTCTTTCAGAAAAGAAGCACCCATCCCGATTGTATTTGATAATGAAGAAATTCAGGTATTCGCAGTACGTTTTATTAACCCTGACTATTCAATTACAGGTCAGGTAATGGGATATAATGGATTTCGATTTCATATAGGGGATTGGGAGACATATCAAACGGAGAGATACACGTATTTAACCCGGAATACCGGAAGAAATATGTTGTACATAGGTTTGTTGATAGCTTTTTCTCTGTTTCACATCTTATTATTTGCGTTTAATCGAGCAGAATTCCGAAACCTCTATTTCTCCATTTTTGTGGGAATGCTCGCTATCCTGTCCTATCTGCTATTTAGAGCAGAGTTATCTTTTAATACGATCGATTCTCTGTTTTTTTTTCGATTTCTGATTATCGCTGAAATTCTGGTTTTAGCGTTTGCTACCCGTTTTACACATAGTATAGATACTGAAAGAACTCCTTTTTACGCAAATTTACTGATTCTCTTTGCAGTTATAGTCGTGGCTATTTCATGGTTTAATCCAGGCAGGTTTTATTGGCTGATTGAGCTCTCTGTTCTATTATTTTTTGTGGAAATATTGAGAACACTGTTCCTGTTATTTTATAAAAATAGAGGAGCAGTATGGCTACTGGGAAGTGGAGTATTGGTTTTTATTGTAACATTAGTTCTTCGATTCCTTGTAAATTTTGATCTGATTAATGGGAGTGTTCAAGTATTAAACATGATCGGATCCGGTTTTTTAGTTATCAGTATGTCAATATACCTATCCAGAGAATTTTCTGTCACTCAGAAAAAATTAAAGATGAAGCTTGATGAGGTCCGGGAATTATCCAAGAAGAGTATTGAACAGGAGCGTCTTAGCAAGGAACGTGAGATTGAAAGACGGTTATTGGAAGCTGAAAATAATCGAAAAACAAGAGAACTGGAAGAAGCCCGTTCTCTGCAACTCTCAATGTTGCCTCAGAAAATGCCATCTCTTAAGAATTATGAAGTTGCCGTGTTTATGGAAACAGCTACAGAAGTAGGCGGTGATTATTATGACTATAGTATTGGTAACAATGGTGAATTGGTAATTGCTATGGGAGATGCAACCGGACATGGTATGAAGGCAGGGATCATGGTCGCATCAGCGAAGAGTTATTTTCACTCTCTGGTCCATGAATCTGACATTCTTACCATGCTGAAACGTATGTCTGCAGGTATTAAAAATATGAATATGAGGATGATGTATATGGGACTCAGTATTATTCAAATAGATAACAACAGAGTTGAAATGTCATCCGCCGGAATGCCACCCATTCTTCATTTTAAACAGTCCGGTTCATCAGTACAAAGAATTACACTAAAAGGACTCCCGCTAGGTACAAAAGTAGAATATCCCTATTCTTCAGAAACATTAGAGTTAGAAAAAGGGGATATGATTCTGCTGATGAGTGACGGTCTTATCGAGCTCTTTAATTCAGAGAGGGAGATGCTTGGGATTGAACGGATTGAGGAATTATTGCGTAGTTCGGATGGATATAGTGTAAATGATTTGATGAACCAATTAAAACAATTGATCCATCGCTGGGTCAGTGGACATCATTCAGAAGATGATATCACAGTAATGCTTTTAAAGTACAAACCTGATTAGACTAATAATTTTCATAAAAATAGACTTTTATGGAAGAAGGCTATGAAACCTATCGATAAATATGACGTACTATTCAAAAATTTGAAGACATGATGAAAAAGATCAATTTTTTTACAGTTATTGCATTAATAGCCACAATAAGCTTTCCGATAGTCTTACATGCTCAGCAAGCAGATCGTGAGGACCCTTTCAAGCGAGATCCACTTTTCACAAAATCACTGGAAGAGTTATTTGGCTTGGAATCAGAAGATGATGAATTAGAAGAGGAAGAGCTCAATGAAGAGGTGGACAGGGCGGTTAGAGGACTTTCCCGAAGAGGTGTCGATTTAGGGGGGGCTTTTGGTGCAGGCCCGTACTACAGCAGTGCACTATACAGTCAATATCCGAATATGAATATGTGGCATTTTAATCGCGTAAACGGACTTTTTATGGGTATTGGTAAAGAGAGAATGCAGTGGCACAGAAGAGGAAATTTTTTATATATACCCCAAATTGAACCTCACGGCTTTATAGGCTGGGGAACAGCGTCAAAACGGTGGGAATATGCAATCGGCGCTGAAAAATTGATTGGCCCAAATAACCGATTTATGATAGGTGGAGAATTTCACAGAGCTACAGGTACGGAAGATTATAATCGTGTGGGACTCACCGAAACGTCTATAACCTCATTCTTTGCCGGTTATGACTTTCTGGACTATCATCTGGCTGAGGGTTATGGTTTTTACGCACTTTTCAGGACTGCACGCTGGGTAGAAGCCGGATTTTCGTACAATAGAGATACATTTAGCTCCTTAGATCAGACAACAGGATTTACCCTCTTTGGAAAGTCAGAAAACTATAGTATAAACCCGCCGGTTGATTCAAATTCAAATGAGATTGATCTTGATATTTACAGTGTTTCTATTGCGCTAAATCCAAGAAATGTATTGATTTCTAATCACTTCACTATTTCAGGAAAAGTGATGATGGAACTTGCGGATAACGGTCAAAGTGATCAGGATTATCGATTTAACAAGTATCAGGCTGATGCATCGATATTTTATAACTTTGAGCCCGGATCGGTTTTTCGTTGGAAAGTACAATCAGCAAGTATTACCGGGTATGCCCCTGATTTTAAACAGCTCTATTTAGGCGGTATTGGGACTCTTCGAGGATCCCCTTATAAATTCTTTTCAGGGAACCGAATGATAGCCAGTAATCTGGAACTTCAATTTGGCCGGCCATCATCCAGAGCCGGAGAGTGGATACGTGATTATAATCTCCATTTGTTGCTCTTTTTAGATTCAGGATGGGTGCAAAATTTTTCGGATTTAAAGGAATCAGGAGGCGTGTTTGAAGGATTTAGTTCAATGAGCTTTTCTGATTTCCAGCATGATGCCGGAATCGGGCTCGGCTCAGGATCACTTCGATTTGAATTGGCATGGCCATTAAAAACATTTGAATCAACTCCTACACTTTGGGTACGTTTTAACCCTACTTTTTAGTGGGAAATCCTTTTATTAAAAACCCCTATATTCTAATCAATTTTAAGGAAATTCTTCATTGATTATTATATTAAAAAATGAATCATTTTTCGTTTAAGGAGTTTTTAGCACTCATTTCAGTTTTCTTTTTTGTGGCATTAATTACTTTCAGTTCAAGAAGTATGAGACTTTACAGTAATGAGGCCATAAAAATATCAGAACCGGTGGATCTTTTTTTATATGATCGAACAGATCTGACAGAATTAACAGAATTACTGGATAGCCTTGAAATCGATTTTGACAGAGAAGAATTAAACTGGGCCGGACAAACTTTACGATGGCGGGTATATAGTCCGGGCAGATATCATTTAGATGAAAATTTTACCTACTCAGCGTTTCTCTCCAAATTAGCAAGGGGATTACAAGACCCCGTCCGGGTCACGATTTTACCTGGAATCGATATGGACAGATTGTCAAGGAATCTATCACTTCAATTACGTGCAGACAGCTTATCTTTTCGAACAATTTTTAGTGACAGTTCATCAGTAGCCTTAGATTTAGGTTTAACAGCAGAAGAGCTCTTCTCGAGAATGTTACCTAATACATATGAATATTTCTGGACAGCTGAACCGGAACAAATAATAAGAAGAGTTCATCGTGAATTTATTTCAGCAGTAACAGATAACTTAAGCCAGGAGATAGAATCAAATCCTTTAAATCTGGATGAAATAATCATTTTGGCCTCAATCGTGGAGTGGGAGGCTAGAAACAATGAAGAGAAACCACGAATAAGCGGTTTATATTTAAACAGGCTTGAAAGAGGAATGATGCTACAAGCAGACCCCACGGTGATTTATGCACTGGGAGAAAGAAGGAGATTGCTTTTTGTAGATTATGAGCTGGATCATCCCTACAATACGTATCTAATCAGAGGCTTACCTCCGGGACCTATTACCAATCCTGCTCTTACATCGATCAGGGCTGTACTTTCCCCCGAGCAGCATGACTATCTTTTTATGGTGGCAACACCTGAAGGTTCTCATCGGTTTAGCAGAACATTTCAAGAACATCAGGCCGCCAGCGAAGAGTGGAGGCGATGGTTGAGAGAGCAGGTCAGAATTGGAAGAGAAAGAGAGCTTGAAGAGTCACAGGAATCAAATTAAACATCTTTGAACCCTTTAGTCTATGATGCCATAACCATTATTCCTGATTGATTTTAGCTTTGGCATTGTCGGAAAGCGGCCGAATAAAAAGGTGCTGATTAATTCTATGCCCATCAAAATTGATATTTAGTGACAGACCTCTATGTTCAGGAGAAGAACGCAATGCTTTTTCCAGATATACAGGGTTACCGGCACGTTCAAGACTTTGAAAAAGATAGGTAGCGGCATCATATCCCAAGTGAGAAAAACGGTCGGGCTCTGAGCCATATCTAGTTTCATAATCATCCTGAAAGAAATTTACTGCAGATTGATCCAAGGGTTCTCCAAAAGACTGAGTATAATAGATTTCAAAAAATCGATTTTGGAAAGATGTAAGTTGTGCAAATTCCCACTCCTCCGAGCCTAAAATGGTCACATCACTTCTCATCCCCTCGAGTCCATTCAACATTAAATTCATCATAGTGGATGAAGCCTGGCCGGTGAAAGGGGCGTATATCGCATCTGTTGGATAATAGTTCAAAGAATCTCGTAACTCTTCATTTGGAGTGAATACTTGCATGACTTCTGTTAAATCATAACCGGTAGATGCAAAATCTTCTTCAATATAGTAAGAAATATTTGCACCTAAACGCTCTGCTTCATGCCGGAATGCTAATGCAGAGGCTCTGCCCAGAGACATGGGTTCAGTAATTATTGCAAACGAATTAAGTTGTAAATCCTCTACTGCGAACCGGGCCATTTTTTTACCATGTACGGCAAAAGTGGGGTTGAGCTGATAAGTATATATAAAATTTCTATTCAGACTATCTGAATTAGCAAGTGGTGCCAACATTGGGATTTCGAACTCTTCTGCCAATTGAGCCATTCTAATCGCCGGTTCTGAAAAAAGAGGCCCAATTACCGCATCAATTTTATGCTTCCATACCATATCAGTAAATGCCTTTGCGGTTGAATCCGGTTCTTCATAAGAATTCCTGAAGATTAAACGTACCTTCTGGTCAATATTCCTGCTGTTAAAATCATTAGCGGCTAACACCATACCGAAATAGAGATTTCTTGGGATAGTAAAGTCAGGATCACTTTCATCAAATTCAGGCAAAATAACACCTACATTGTACACCGTTCCAATCGGCGCTGAGGGGTAAGATTGAATAACTCTTTGAAGTTCTGATTCCGATGAAAAATGTTGTTGAATTCTTTCACGTTCTGAGGCATCCGGTGTTAATTTCAGTAGTTCCGCAACCATCAATTGTATGTCATTATGATCTAAATATGCTTTAGATCGGGTTACCAGATCAAACCTGATTGAAGGTGTTTTCAACTGGTGAAGCAATTGAAATCGCTGATTTACACTAACAAAGTCTAATATCTGATTGTAAAATCTGCGTGCATCGTTTCTGAGGCCACTTCGATCCTGACTCTCCATCAGTTGATGTAAATATTCAAGACTTTGAGCATAATTTTTTAACTCAAAATGGGTAAGTGCCAATGAATAGAGAGCTTCAAGATGTATACTTTCTGTATTACTCTCCAATGCTTCATATAGATATCGGCTTGCTAATGTGAGTTCGGAAATAGCTAAATAACTTTTACCAGCAAAAAGCATTGACCTATCATCATTCAATTCTGAAAAAAGTTCAGCAGCTTCAGCATATTGATCCGAATTGTAGAGTTCCAATCCTTGATTAAAAGACTGTGCAGTAACAGACGATGCAAAAAGGGATAGAAGGAAAAGTAGTTTTATAGTTTTCATCAATTCAAGTTTTCAATCTAAATGATCATTTTTATAAAATGTATTTTTCTAAATCCTATTTATTCAGAATGTTCCATGAAATTTTGAATCGAATTTATTCCCATTCAATCGTTGCAGGCGGTTTTGAGCTGATATCATAGACAACCCGATTGACTCCCTTTACTTCATTAATAATCCGATTACTAACCTCTGCCAAAAAATCATAGGGTAAATGAGCCCAATCGGCCGTCATTCCATCAACACTCGTAACCGCTCTGAGTGCAACTGTATATTCGTAAGTTCGTTCATCACCCATAACACCTACAGATTGTACAGGTAAGAGAACGGCTAACGCTTGCCAAACCTTATCATAAAGATTATGATTGCGAAGTGATTTTATAAAGATATCATCTGCATCCCGAAGCAATTGTAGTTTTTCCTCAGTGATATCGCTAATAACACGAATTCCCATTCCGGGCCCGGGGAATGGATGTCTGTTTATGAAATTTTCAGGAATCCCCAGTTCACGGCCTACATTCCTAACCTCATCTTTAAACAGCTCGCGGACCGGTTCAATGAGTTTTAGGTTCATTTTTTCAGGGAGTCCGCCAACATTATGGTGTGATTTAATGGTTGCTGACGGGCCTTTAAATGAAACACTCTCAATTACATCCGGATAGAGGGTTCCCTGTGCTAAATACTTGTATTCTTTTTGATTAGATACAACATCATCAAATACTTCAATAAATGTATTTCCAATAATAATACGTTTCTTTTCCGGATCTGAGACGCCTTTGAGATTCTGCAGAAACTGTTTAGAAGCATCCACACCCACAACTGGAAGTTTTAGATGTTTCTTGTAAGTATCGAGTACATCCTGATACTCATTTTTTCTAAGGAGTCCGTTATCAACAAAAACACAAAGTAGTTGATCTCCAATTGCTTTATGGACGAGAGTTGCGACGACTGTTGAATCAACGCCACCGGATAATCCACAAATAACTTTATCATCGCCCACTTGTTCGCGAATGGTTGCAATCTCAGTTTCAATAAATGAAGCAGCTGTCCAGGTTCCCTTACATTCTGAGATTTCAATTGCAAAATTTTTCAGTAATTTTTGTCCTTCATCGGTATGAACAACCTCAGGGTGAAACTGAACGCCAAAAATAGGTTTATCTGAATGCCGAACGGCTGCAACAGGTGCATTTTCGGTATGTGCAATCACTCTGTATGGATCGGGAAGTTTTTTGATATGATCTCCATGACTCATCCAGACTACCGAGTTTTTTTCTAAACCTTTTAACAGATCCGAATCGTCATCGATTAAGAGTTCTGCTCGACCAAACTCTCTTTTTTCTGCTTTTTCAACACTATCCGGAACAATAGCATGAGCCAGAGCCTGCAAGCCGTAACATATTCCAAGAATAGGAACATCCAAGTTTAAATATTGCAGGTTTAAAGCCGGTGCATCCTCATCATACACGCTTTTTGGTCCGCCGGAGAATATAATACTTTTGGGCGGGTGTGATTCAAATTGTTTATAATCGACGTTGAAAGGATGGATTTCACAATAGATATTCAATTCTCTTATTCGTCTGGCGATGAGCTGTGTATATTGAGAACCGAAATCAAGAATGAGTATCCACTCATCGTGATGAGTATGCATAAGAGGTATCTAATTGAATAAATAAAATTTCGTTCGTGTGAATTGCAGCTGCAATTACCCGACTATTTTTTGATACTCTTCCTGGGTAAGAAGTGTGTCTAATTCTGATGGATCAGATAATTTGATCTTTACCATCCATCCCTGACCGTACGGATCTGTGTTAACCAGCTCCGGATCATCTTCCAGTTCACTGTTGATCTCAACTATTTCACCCGATACCGGGCTAAACAGTTCTGAGACTGTTTTTACAGCTTCAACGGTTCCAAATACTTCATCCTGATCAAATTCTGAGCCTTCCGGTTCTAATTCGACAAAAACAATATCACCCAATTCGCTCTGTGCAAAATCCGTAACGCCAACAGTGGCCGTACCATCATTGTTATTGCGAATCCATTCGTGTTCTTTAGTGTATTTAAGTTCTTCAGGAAAGTTCATAAAGTTGATTTAAATTAGATCAGGGTTAAATTTAAAGCTGTTTTCAAGGTATTGAGTGTTGAATTCACCCTTTTGGAATCCCGGATCATCCATAAGTTGTTGATGATAGGGAATTGTAGTTTTAACGCCTTCGATTACAAATTCTTCTAAAGCGCGTCTCATTTTTTTAATCGCTTCATCACGAGTTGGTGCACTTACGATCAGTTTTGCGATCATTGAGTCATAATTTGGTGGAATACTATATCCTGCATATGCATGTGTATCCACTCTTACACTGCGTCCGCCCGGGATGTTAAAAGAGGTGATCAGGCCGGCACTTGGGCGGAAATTATGTGTTGGATCTTCAGCATTGATTCTGCATTCAATCGCGTGGCCCCGGAGTTTATAAGAAGTGGTTTTTATTTTACCCCCGGATGCTGCAATAATCTGTTCTCTGACCAGATCACAAAATGCAATCTCTTCTGTGACCGGATGTTCTACCTGAATACGTGTATTCATTTCCATAAAGTAGAATTTCAAATCTTTATCAACGATAAATTCAACAGTACCCGCGCCTTCATAATTGATCGCTTTACCGGCATTAACAGCTGCCTGACCCATTTTTTCCCGCACCTCAGGAGTCATGACAGGGGAAGGGGCCTCCTCCAATATTTTCTGATGTCGCCGCTGAAGAGAACATTCTCTTTCACCGAGGTGCACTACATTTCCATGTTGATCGCCCAATATCTGGATTTCAATGTGACGTGGATTGATAATATATTTTTCTATGTAGACGCCATCGTTTCCAAAGCAAGTTTGGGCTTCATTTCGACAAGTTTTGTATGCATTTCGAAAGCTCTCATGTTCGTGAACCATTCGCATACCTCGTCCACCGCCTCCGGCTGTTGCTTTAATGATTACAGGGTAACCAATCTCTTTTGCAATCTTTTCACCCTCTTCAACGGTTGCAACAACTCCGCCTGAACCGGGAACGACGGGTACATTATTCTTTATCATCGTCGCTTTTGCTGTTGCCTTATCACCCATTGTATTGATCATTTCAGGTAAAGGACCGATGAATTTAAGGTCGTGTTCTGCACAGATTCGACTAAATTCAGCATTTTCTGCTAAAAACCCATAACCGGGATGAATGGCTTCCGAATTTGTTATTTCAGCTGCTGCAAGAATAGAGGGTATTTTGAGATAACTGTCTTTACTGGCCGGTGGCCCGATACAGACCGCTTCATCAGCAAATTTAACATGTAGACTGTGTTTGTCTGCGGTTGAGTAAACCGCAACAGTTTTGATTCCCATCTCTTTGCAAGTGCGAATAATTCTCAGTGCGATCTCGCCACGATTTGCAATCAGTATTTTATTAAACATGAAGTTTTAATCTTTTTTGATGATAAAGAGCGGTTGATCAAACTCCACAGGAGAGCCATTTTCTGCAATAATTTCCAAAATTGTCCCTGAAAATTCAGATTCAATTTCATTCATTATTTTCATTGCTTCCACGATGCATAATGTCTGCCCTTCTTTAACCTTATCACCTACTTTAACATAAGGATCTGAGTCCGGCGATGCGGCCTCATAGAAAGTACCAACAATCGGTGATTTAATGACTTCACCATCCGGCTTTTCAGCAGATTCGGTACTTTTAGGCGCTTGAGGAGCAGCTGGTTGAGGAGGTGTGGCCGGCGGTTGCTGCTGTTGTGGCTGCATCTGATATTGAACTGTTTGCATCGTACTATCAGACCTCTTTTTCACTTTGATTTTGAAATCACCTTCCTCGATAGAGACTTCATCCACATCGCTGTCAGAAATAAGGTTTATAATATTTTTAACTAGTTTTAAATCCATAGTTGAGAATTCTTAATTACTATTTCAATGATAGATTGGAGTATAATTCTCCAAGAACTGCTCTCTGTTTAATTATGTTTTGACTCTTTCTAAATACTCTCCGGTTCGTGTATCCACTTTGATCATTTCACCTTGATTAATAAATAGGGGAACTTGTACTACGGCACCTCCGGCAAGAGTGGCCGGTTTACTACCTCCCTGAGCGGTATCACCTTTTAGTCCCGGATCTGTTTCCAATACTTCTGTTTCAATATGATCAGGTGGATGAGCATATAATATTTGTTCATTTTCCACATCAACAACCAGTGTATAGACCAATCCGTCTACGACATATTCCGGACGCTCTACCCGTGAGCGTTCAATTGGAATCTGTTCATAGGTTTCCTGATGCATGAAAAAGAACATATCTCCATCAGCATAGAGGAACTGGTAAGGCTGTCTTTCAACACGGACTGACTCAACGCTCTCTCCGGATCGAAATGTTTTGTCGATATTTTTATCATTTTCGACTCCTTTGAGTTTGGTTCGCACAAACGCACCGCCTTTTCCCGGCTTTACATGCTGAAAGTCAATTATCGTGTAGATTTCACCATCCTGACGGATATTCATCCCGGTTTTGAAATCTGATGTGCTGATTTTTGCCATAATTTTAATTAATTCTTGTTCCTGTCAAAATACTGCTGCCGTAATTGGATAACAACAGTGGATTTTAAGACAATAAGCGCCAAATTGTTGAAATAAGCACCAATGCAATAAGAATTGGTGAGATAAATTTAATAAAAATGATCCAGATTGTGCTGAATTTTGATGAAGATATACCTTTGTTGCCGTCTTCCATCTCCAATAGGGCATTTTCTGATTTCCAGAAATAGCCAAGGAACAGGCAGATCATGAGTCCGCCGAGTGGCAGGCCTACCTCATTAAAGATATTTACGAAATAATCAATGAGTACAGTTTCAATGGAGAGCACTACACCAATAACACCAACAATACTTCCGACCATCCAGGCTGCTTTTTTTCTTTTAATATTGTGCTCATCAATAACATATGATACCGGAACTTCGAGCAGTGATATTGAAGATGTTAGAGCGGCTAATCCCAGCAGGATAAAAAATGTGACACCAAGTAATAATCCAATCACGCCCCCCACATTATGAAACATTTCCGGTAGTACATCAAAAACCAGTGTTGTACTTGAGAAGAGAGCACCGGTAACAGGATCAAAAATCTCGACACCGCCCGCTTGAGCAACAAACATAGCGGGAATCACGAGCAGACCTGCAATCACTGCAATACCAATATCAAAAATGGTTACATATGCGGCTGATTCAACGATGTTTTGTTTCTTATTTAAATAGGACCCATAAGTTATCAGAGCTCCCATTCCCAAAGAAAGTGAAAAGAATGCCTGTCCTAAAGCTGATAGTATAAGTGTGCCATTTATCGTTGAAAAATCTGGATTGAAATACATTATCATACCATCAAAGGCACCTTCCAGGGTGAAAATATATGCGATTAAAATGAGCAGAATGCCAATTAATACCGGCATCAATAATTTTGTTACTCTTTCTATGCCTTTACTTACTCCCCCCGTTACAACAAGAATTGTAAGTACCATAAAAAAGAGGGTAAAAATGGCATTTTTAAAACCATTACCCAGATCTCCTACGTATATAGCAGCTGTATCATAACTGAAAAAATAGAAAAGTTCCTCAAAAACGAAAGCCAATGTCCAGCCGGAAATTACGACATAAAAAGATAGGATCATGACCCCGCAGATCACACCCCAATATCCTATTAAGGGGACAAATTTGTTTCCGTTACTCAGAGCCTTAAATGCTCCTACCGGATTTTTTTGTGTTCTGCGTCCGATTGTCAGTTCTGCAATCATAACCGGAAAACCAATGATCAGACAGCATATAAGATAAATTAATATAAATGCTGCACCACCGTTATCTGCAACTTGAGTGGGGAAGCCCCAAATATTGCCTAAACCGACTGCAGAACCGGCTGCCGCCAATATAAAACCAAGTTTAGAGTTCCAAGTTCCGCGAGAAGATTCTATAATTGTAGCCAAATCAGATCCGATAATTAGTTAATGTTTTGCACTAAAATATTTGGTGTAGACTAATGACGCAACTTTCTTAATAAGAATCCACTTTTAGGCGGAATCGAGATCTTGCCATTTATTACGTCAATTGTTTGTGGAGATGCGATTTCATGATTCACTAACACTTCCCATCCACCGCCCGGCAGTTCCTGCTCATTGGTATGAGCCGAATTTCCATTAAGAATAACATAGTAGTCATAGTTGTCATTGGTAGACTTGCCGCTGATATAAAAGCAGAGCAAAAGCGGGTCTCCATAATAATCAAAGCATATATCGATTGGATCACTTTTTCTGAGTGCAGGTGCTTCATTGCGAATCGCTATCAAATCTTTGTAGTAGTCATAAAGATCTCGGTTGAGCGAAAGGTCGTTAAAGTTTAGCCAATTTGTAGCGTTATTTTTTTCATATGAATTATGGTCAAGTTTTCCCTGATCCGGATCACCGGATGTCGTTTTTGCAATAATTTTTGAGCGGGCAAATTCCTGACCGGCGTGAATCATTGTGGTACCCTGTGCTGTAAAAAGGGTTAATGCTGCAAATTTGGCTATTTTTAACTGTTCACTGTTAAGTTTTACGAAGCTGTTTCGATCCTTTATCATCTGATCCTGAAGTTCAGGCTCGAGGCCTATTCTAATAAAATCGCCCAGAGTATAGCCATCATGACTTTCTAGATAATTTACACTGTGTTCGGATGTTTGATAAAGCCCACCTTCACCATGGTTCAACGTGCCTTTCATTACGTTTTCCAGACGTTCTCTGCGAGTTTCATGTTGCCAGTTAGAAAAAATAAAACCCTTATCATGCATTGGATCAGATCCTTTGATACTGTTTCGTATGCGGTCGTTCCAGGATGCCCAGTCGTGATTTGAAAAATGGTCCGGTGAGTAATACCCTCCCCAGGGTTCGGCTATAAGTATAGCTTTCGGATATTTAGAGTGAATCTGGTGTTTAATGACATCCCATGTTTTTTTATCGAGAAGAGCTGCCAGGTCAAAACGAAATCCATCCACTTTATATTCATCCATCCAATAGAGAAGGGAATCTATGATTAGTTTTCTGGCTATTGGTTCTTCAGATTTAAATTCATTTCCTGTGCCGCTCCTATTAAATAACTTACCCTTTGCGTCCATTCTGAGATAGATATCGGGCATCAAATGTGTGAGGGGATTCATATCAAAAAGAGATGTGTGATTGTAGACCACATCCATGATCACAGTTATACGCTCTTCATGAAGCACTTTTACAACCTCCTTAAATTCTCGCACGGAGGCAATCGTTTTACCGGAGTATTGATTGCTTAGATCTGAGGCGTAAGAGCTTTCAGGGGCAAAGAAAAACGAAGTCATATAACCCCAGTAATTTTCGCCGTAACGGTTCCATGTGTTATGAAATCCTTCATCTGTACGGACCCCATATGGGGGTTCAATAGGCGGGAATTTTTGAAGCGGCAGAAACTCAACACAGTTAACCCCAAGTTTTTTCAGGTATGAAATACCACCGATTTGATCCTTATTTACAAAAAATTGATAACAACCGGTGCCTTCAGGCCGGGTTTCAGGATGTGCAGTGAGATCTTTGATATGAGTTTCATAAATAATCAGATCACGGATGTCGTCCGGGAACTGATGAGTTGTGTCACCCCAATCAAAATCATCACTAAAAATGTAAGTTTTTGCCTCTTGTTTGTATGTATTCTTTACCGTGACGTGTTTGCTATAAGGATCAGCAAAAACTTCATCTACATAGGGTGAATCCGGCTTGTTTTCGTCAGAGAAATTGACTCTGTAACCGTACCATTTACCTTCCAGGTTGCCATGAATGGTTAACATCCATTTTCCTCCTTCGTCCCGAGTCATGGGATGTTCTATTCCTCTTGGAGAATCATAGGAATCATAAACCACACATCGTACGGATTCAGCATTCGGGCAGTAAAAACAGAAACTGGTTGTATCCTTCGACAGCGTAACGCCGAACTTCAAAGACTTCTTATTTAATATCATAAAAGGCTAATTGACGGGGCTACCGGGTTCTGAGTCTGTTTCGACAAAGTGGAGAACTCCTTCACTGTCTTCACCCATTAAAATCATACCGTTACTCTCAATACCCATCATTTTTTTTGGGGCAAGATTAGCAACAACACAGACGGTTTGGCCGATAATATCTTTGGCATTAAAAAATTCAGCTATTCCCGATAAAATAGTTCTGGTTTCAAAACCAAGATCAACGGTAATCTGAAGAAGTTTTTTTGATTTTTTTACTTTTTCAGCGTTGATAATTTTTCCGGCTCTGACATCGATTGATGCAAAAGTATTAAAATCGATCTCCTTTTTAAGGGGAAGGTATTCTTTTTTATCAGGAGACATATCGGCTGCTCTTTCATTTAATTTATTTATCTGTTCATCGACACGTTCATCTTCGATTTTTTCAAACAGTATTTCACCTTGTGTAATTTTTTGTCCTGTTTTCAGTATTTCAGGATTAATTTGATCCCATGAAATTTTTTCTGAGAGTCCCAATTGACTCCTTAAGGATTCCATTTTATTAGGTAGAACCGGCTCAAAAAGAATGGAGAGTGCTGCAGATATCTGCAGACAAATATGGAGTGTATTTCCACATAATTCAGGATTTTCTTTTCTGGTTTTCCATGGTTCTGTTTCTGTAAAGTATCGGTTGCCAATTCTGGCCAGATGCATGGTCTCTGAAATTGCTTCCCTGAATTTAAAAGAGTTATATGCAGATTCGATTTTTTCTTTTTGATTTATGATCTCTTGTAGTGTGTTTAAATCCAGTTTTGATGGGTTTGATAAAACCGGCACAGTGCCCTCAAAAAAGCGGTCTGTAAAACTGATTGTTCGAAAAATGAAATTGCCAAGTATATCGGCCAGTTCACTATTTACTCTACTTTGAAAATCTTTCCAGGAAAAATCGGAGTCTTTGGCTTCGGGAAGTATTGTACCGAGTGCATATCGAAGCAGATCGGGTTCAAACTCATCAAGATATTCATGTAACCAAACAGCCCAGCCTTTGGAAGTACTCAATTTACGTCCTTCCAGATTTAAAAACTCATTTGCCGGAACGTTCTCGGGGAGAACATATCCTCCATGCTGCATAAGAGTTGCGGGGAACATGATGCAGTGGAAAACAATATTATCTTTACCGATAAAGTGGATTAAAGAAGTCTCCTCATCCTGCCAATAGGATTTCCATAAATCGGGATCCTCTTTTGATTCGGCCCACTCTTTAGTTGCTGAGATATATCCAATTGGAGCATCAAACCAGACATAGAGCACTTTCCCTTCTCCATCGGGAAGTGGCACGGGGACTCCCCAAGTTAAATCTCTGGTTACGGCGCGGTCGCCAAGTCCAGTGTCGAGCCAGCTTTTACATTGACCCAAAACATTGGTTTTCCAGTCTTTTTTACTGTCTATCCACTCCTGAAGTCGATCTTGAAAATCGCCCAGTGGGATAAACCAGTGTTCTGTCTCTTTGATAATGGGCTTATTGCCGGAAATGGCGCTAACTGGATCAATCAAATCTGTAGGAGAGAGGGAAGTACCGCACTTTTCGCACTGGTCACCATACGCTTCGGGATGACCACAATTTGGGCAAGTTCCTTTTACATATCTGTCCGGAAGAAACATATCCGTTTCTTCATCATAAAGTTGTTTCTGTGCTTTTTTTGTAAAAATACCCTGAGCATGCAGATTTAGGAATATCTCCTGGGATGTCTTTTTATGAGTCTCAGAACTGGTCCGGCCAAAATAGTCAAAATCGATTCCAAAGCGTTCAAAAACTTCTTTGTTACCGGTATGATATCGATTAATGATATCCCAAGGCGAAATCCCTTCTTTTTCGGCAGCGATGGTGATGGGGACACCATGTTCATCTGAGCCGCAAATATGGATGATATCCCGATTATTTAAACGCTGAAATCGGGTATAAATATCAGCAGGCAGATATGCTCCGGCAAGATGGCCTAAATGAATGGGGCCATTTGCATAGGGTAGTGCGGATGTGACTAATATTCTTTTTGACATAAAAGCAGTGAAATTCCGGAATAATGAATGATTAGTGAAAGATTCACAATCAATAAAATTACAACATCATCAGACAAATTGCAGAAGGAGTTTGATAATTGTGGATGCATTTAGCGATATAGAATTTATTCAAGAGATTTCTCAAGAAAAGCATAGAGGGCGACACCTGCAGCCACGGAAACATTGAGAGAGTGTTTTATCCCAAATTGTGGTATCTCGATAGAATCGTCTAGATACGGGAGCAGTTTACTGTCAAGTCCGGTGACTTCATTGCCCAGGATGAGACAGATCGGTTGATCCGTTATCATGTAATCCTGAATCATGATGCTTTGATCGGTCTGTTCGAGGCCAAGGAGTGTGTAATTCTGTTTCTTTAATTCAGTAATGGTTTTTTCTTCATCTTTAATCTGTTTCCACGGTACGTGTTCTTCGGCACCGATCGCTGTTTTTGAGATCTCGGGCCTGGGTGGTGTCGGTGTAAATCCGGATAACCAGAGTTCTTTGATACCAAAAGCATCGGCAGATCTGAATGCAGCACCTACATTATGCATGCTTCGAATATCGTGAAGCCATAAAATGAATGAGAAACGCAGGGGTGAATTGCGCAATCTGTTTCTATTGAGAATTTGTCGTGTACTAAGTTTTTTCAATTCTATGGGCTGATTTTTTACCGGATTCAGATGATAGGATTAATTTAAGAGATATTGAGTGAGGATAATAATTATTGTAAAGTGCAATTCATAAATTCCCCTCATTTGATTCGTTATATTGAATAGATTTGAAATAATTATGGCAGTATCAGAAATTAAATCTTTATGGATTTTTGCGATTGGCTGTTGAATACAATTAAAATCAGTATTGTGTCATGCTGTTTGGTGATCTTTTGACATGACTGGTTTGTATAATCTTCATTATCTTTATCATTAACATTAATACAGAGGTGAGAGCAGCTGAGGAGTTTTCCGAAATTGTTTCAGGATAGGTTCCAATTGTCAAATACATCAGAATAAAATTTTTTAAAATCATTAAAATTGGAAAGGTATGACTAAAATAAGATCCATTTGTATTCCATTGTTAATGGTATTTATTGTATCGGCAGGTTGTAATACTGATTTAAAGATTGACCCGGATTCTATACAAATCCCGGATGACATGGTATTTGTACAGGGTGGAACAACTATGATTGGGTCTGAAAATGGACTCGTTAACGAGAGGCCGGTCTTTGAAACCCGAGTTTCTCCATTTTTGATGGATAAAAATCTGGTGACCGTAAAGCAGTTCAGAGAGTTTATTAATGAAACCGGTTATAGAACCGAAGCGGAAATTTTTGGAAATGGAGTTGTATTTGATTTTGAGAGTGGAGAATGGGTTTTGGCAGATGGGGTGACATGGGAATTTCCCAATGGCCCTGATCAGGATCCTGCTATTGATAATCACCCTGTCCGAATGGTTTCATGGAATGATGCAGTCGCTTATCTGGAGTGGGTTGGAAAACGGCTGCCCACTGAAATCGAGTGGGAACATGCGGCGAAAGGGGGAGATGATCGAATGAATCTCTATGCCTGGGGAGAAAGTTTGATTGAAGATGGAGAGCATATGGCAAATACCTGGAATGGAGTGTTCCCGGTAGAAAATGTAGCTGAAGATGGGTATCTGCAGACATCACCGGTGGGGGAATTTAATGTTACGGATTTAGGTCTTACCGATATGGGTGGAAATGTTTGGGAATGGACTGAAGATTGGTATCGGTCGTATGCAAAACGCGATGAACCATATACACCCACTACTCAGAGTGAAAAAGTGTTGAAAGGAGGGTCATTTATGTGTCATGTATCCTACTGTCATGGTTACAGAGTTTCATCCAGAAGTCACACGCCGCCGGATAATGCGATCTTCCATGTTGGATTTCGGGGCGTGAAGGAACTCTGAGTAAAAAAAGGTTGGGAAACAGTGCAGATCATCATATTTTTACTATTCTAAGAATAATTTGAAAAAAGTAGATATGGGATAGCAGTTGAAGGACTGCTATTTCTGTTTATAAACGTTGAATAAAAATTCGTTATGAAAAAGAACTACCTTTCAAAGGAAGGCTATGAGCGTCTGGAAAATGAATTGAAAGATTTGAAGATTCGAGGCCGCAGAGAGATTGCAAATGAGATCGCTGAAGCCAGATCAAAAGGTGATTTGAGTGAAAATGCAGAATATGATGCTGCAAAAGAGGCCCAGGGTCATCTGGAAAAGAAAATTGCAGAGCTTGAAAATACACTGGCAACCGCTACGATCATTGATGACCGGGAAATTGATGCCTCGAAAGCATACGTATTGTCTACAGTAACCATTCTCAACAAGAATGTTAATAAAGAGATGAAGTACACGTTGGTTTCAAAAGACGAAGCAGATTTTAAGTTAGGCAAGATCTCAATTGATTCACCCATTGGAAAAGGAATCCTTGGAAAAGAGGTAGGTGATGTTGTAAATGTAAAAATACCTGCCGGTGAATTGGAATTGGAAATATTAAAAATAGAAAGATAAAATAGATGAAAATCGGAGTTATTGGGACCGGATATGTAGGATTAGTGACGGGTACATGTTTTGCTGACAGTGGAAATCAGGTTACCTGCGTCGATATCGATTCGGGAAAAGTGGAACAGATGAGAAATGGTAAAGTTCCCATTTATGAACCGGGATTAAATCATGTTTTTGACCGTGCTATTCGCGAAAAAAGACTTTCATTTACGACAGATCTTGAGAAAACATTTGAAGAGAGTGAAATTCTTTTTTTATGCCTGCCAACGCCCCCCGGTGCAAATGGACAAGCGGATTTAAGTTTTGTACTTAATGTTGCAGATGAGTTAGGGGATTTATTCAATAAATACCCAGGATATCGTGTTATTGTGAACAAGAGTACTGTGCCCGTTGGAACAGCGGATAGAGTGCGTGAAAAAATTTCTGCAAAGACCGACCAAGAATTTGATGTAGTTTCAAATCCTGAGTTTTTAAGAGAGGGAGCAGCTGTAGAAGATTTCATGAAACCGGAAAGGGTAGTGGTCGGTACACGGAGTCAGCGTGCTGCAGATTTAATGAGAGAGTTGTATGAACCATTTGTAAGAAGTGGGAATCCGATTATCATTATGGATGAACGCAGCTCTGAATTAACCAAATATGCAGCGAATGCAATGCTGGCTACAAAAATCACATTTATGAATGAGATTGCAAATATCTGTGAGAAAGTAGGTGCAGATGTGGATAATGTTCGCTCCGGAATTGGTTCAGATTCTAGAATTGGAAAAAGGTTTTTATTTGCAGGTATTGGATATGGTGGCAGTTGTTTCCCAAAAGATGTTCAGGCGATCCACCATACAGCCGGCGAATATGGATACGACTTTAAAATTCTGGACTCTGTAATGAGGGTGAATGAGTTACAGAAGATATCAATCGTTGAGAAGATGAAAGAGTTTTATAAAGGAAAATTAGATGGGTTAACAATAGGAATTTGGGGACTCTCTTTTAAGCCTGAGACGGATGATATTCGTGAAGCACCTTCACTCTATATTACAAAAGAGTTAGCAAAGTTAGGTGTTAAGTTACGGGCATACGATCCGGAAGCTATAGATACTTTTAAAGAGGCTATCGATAAAGAAACTCTAAAATCCATTGAATTTATGGATGATCGGGATTCGGTGATCGATGGTGTGGACGCTCTGGTAATTTGTACGGAGTGGAATGAGTTTAGAAGACCCAGTTTAGATCGTTTATCAGAAGTGATGAAGAGCCCGGTTATTTTTGACGGTCGTAATTTATATGATTTAAAAAGAGCATTTGATGCCGGACTTACATATATCAGTGTGGGCAGACCTACAGTTAATCCATAAGTTTTTGTTAAGCGTGTGGGCTCAGTAATCAATTAATCAAAATTCAATCCAATTCAATTTGGCAAAAAAAATATTAATTACAGGTGGTGCAGGATTCTTAGGTTCACATCTGTGTGATCGCTACCACAATGAGGGTTGGGATGTTGTTTGTATGGATAATTTGATTACCGGCTCTTATGAAAATATTGAACATCTGGTGAGTCAAAAACGATTCACATTCATTGAATATGATGTGACCAAATATATTGATTTAGATGGCGATTTAGATCTTATTCTTCATTTTGCATCTCCCGCTTCCCCGATCGACTACCTGGAAATGCCTATACAAACGTTAAAAGTGGGTTCATTAGGAACTCATAAGACATTAGGATTAGCCAGAGCCAAAAAAGCTCGTTTTCTGTTAGCATCCACCAGTGAAGTATATGGGGATCCCCTGGAACATCCTCAGAAAGAGACCTACTGGGGTAATGTTAATCCAACCGGATATCGTGGTGTTTATGATGAGGCAAAACGATTTGCAGAAGCGATGACAATGGCCTATCAAAGATATCATGGAATAGAAACCAGAATCGTCAGAATTTTTAATACCTATGGGTCTCGGATGAGATTAAATGATGGACGGGCCTTGCCAACTTTTTTCAGGCAAGCCTTTAAAAACGAATCCATATCAGTATTTGGGGATGGATCTCAAACCCGGTCATTTACTTACGTGGATGATCTTGTAGAAGGGATTTACAGATTATCTAAAAGTGATGAACCTGAACCGGTGAATATTGGTAATCCGGAAGAGATCTCCATATTGGATTTTGCAAAAGAGATTATAGAAATAACCGGAAGTAAAAGTAATGTCGTTTTCAAGGAGTTACCGGCAGACGACCCGAAAATCAGGCAACCTGATATATCAAAAGCTAAAAGAGTATTGAATTGGGAGCCCAAAACAAGCCGGAGAGATGGTCTTTTGAAAACAATGGAATATTTCAAGGAACAGGTATCAAAAAGTGGCTGAAAAGAGACTGATTGATCTATATCCCTATACGCTGAATGGTAAAAAGATTTCCTATTTACTATTTAAAAGGGCTGCCGATCGAATTTATGATGGGCAATGGAGAATGATTGGAGGAAAAGTTCAAAATGGTGAGAGCTATTGGGAAGCGGCTTACCGTGAATTACGTGAAGAAACATCTCTTAAACCTTTATTGATGTGGACGATTCCCTCTGTAAATTCATTTTATGAGCATCAAACCGATACAATATTAAATATTCCGGCATTTGCTGCAGAAATCGATGAGTCGAGCCCTATTATTCTTGATTCTGAGCACTCTGAATATGCATGGTTTTCAATCGAGGATGCAGTTGATAAAATAATATGGCCGGAACAGCGTCGTCTATTAAAATTGACAGATTCATTGATAACTTCCAATCAAATCCTTGAAGATTGGCACGTACCTATTTCTTAGCGCTAATACTTTTGACCCTGATTACCGGTCTTAAGACGGGTAATGCTTCGGCTCAATCCTCCGGCTATGAGGTTATACCCTCACCCGATCTGTGGTATAATGCGGTGGATGGAATCAGGTTAGGTATAAACTTGAAGGGCCAGGTTCCCGGGACTTTTGAAGATGGGCCACATCGTTTGGATGCCGGAGTTTGGCTGGGACTTTGGTTTCCTGAAAACCCTCTGTCGTACTATATCGGATATACTGAACCCATTTCGTCCTGGTCAGAGTTTGGAAGTGAAGCCAATATAGAGTTGATCAGTTCTGTCCGTACCGGATATCAGAATCATGGTGTTGCGTTTAACAAGCGATGGCAAATAGGTTTTGATGAGAGTCGATATCGTGAAATAAGGCTTTATAACTCATTTGAGAAGCGATTTAACAGTGAATACACACCCTTTGAAAGTTTATGGAGTGAAGAGAATAAATTTCTTACCACTTTATCTGCTGAAGTCAGGGATAATAACAGATTTGGATGGTATCAGATAAATGTGGGTGCAAGCTTACAATATTTGAATGATGCATATTCAATGTTTGGGCTCTCAGCAACTCAAAATTTCCGATTTAATGACTATTGGGGATTGAAGGCGAGGGTTTATACCGGTTTAGCAAGTGCAAATACAGCTCCGGAATATCTTCATTCCAGAAGTATGAGACCTGCAATGGGCTGGATGAGCAGCGGTGTGACCCGTGCAAAGGGAACAATACCTCAATCGTGGCTGGAGAGTGGAAATATACAGGTAGCGGGAGGGGCGAATGTCCGTGGTTATACAACGCAGGACATTGAAACTTTTCAGCGAAGTTGTTTGGACGCATTCCCTGAAGGAATATGTCTTGAACAGGATTTTTCTCCATTGCTTTTCAATTCGATAGCCTCATTGAACCTGGAATTGGATTATTGGAATCCGATCATTAAAATTTTTAATGAACTACCCTATGCATCTGAGTTTATGAGGTTTCGATCATACCTATTTTATGATGCGGGTCGATCTCTGGACTTGATAGAACAGGAACCAACGGGATCCTTTTCTAATATAGGGACAGGGTTCTCACTTTCAATAAATATACCGGATTATCGTGGTAAACAGAGAGGATTTGTGTTACGATATGAACTACCATTCTGGTTATCAGACCCGGTCACAGATGAGAATTCATTTAAAGTACGCCATCTATTCGGCTTTGGTGCAATAATATCATTATAAACAGATACTATGAGCATTCGTGTAACGGTTCTATTGCTTTTGATGATGTTTATGATTGGAATTTCATGTACATCCAGCAGATGGATTGTGACGAATGAAAATAAAATTGACCCAAGTGTTGAACCCACCGTTGTAAATGTAAGAAATGTACTGCTTTTAGAGAGTGAACCAACTTATACGAATCCGATCATTACTTTTTCGGCGAATCAGATTGTTGATAAGGAATACCTTCAAAGAGTTGAGATGGAACGATCTGTTCAGCAATTTAGGCCCAGATGGGGATTTTTGACGTTAGGTTTGAGTGCAACAGCATTTACCTTTATAGCTGCAAATACGACATTGATTTCTTCAACAATCGGATCAAATAAAAAATTAATGTTAAATCTGGCAGGAGGAATCCTGGGCATTGTATCCGTAACCAATTTAAAACCGGTCGGAGAACCGATTTTAACAGGTCAGAAACAGCTCATGGATCAGAGTGGATCTGTCGTTCTTAGTGATACACTTGCCCCGGGAAATCGTGACATCCAATTGGATGTTGATTTAATGATTAGCTTTAATGGGGATACTGTATTGGCCGAATCCGGGTTACAACTAAATAATAATCGATTAGACGTTAATTTAACTCCGGTCGTATCCCTTTTGGATAGTGAGATTGATGATGATTCAAAAATTGAGTTAGAACTATCATATAACGGAGAATCCCCTGTTTATGATATCTATTTATCTTCTTTTCTGGAGCCACGTATTACTATTACTGATCCTGTTGCTGTATTGAGAAGCGTTCCATTGATTAACGAATTTAATGCCATTACAGAGGTAGGACAAGGGAGTTCACTTAGATTGTTAGATGAAGATAGTGAATGGTACAGGGTACAATTTGGGGGATCTGAGGTTTTTGTTCGAAAAAATTCCGGTGAGAGAGTATGGAAATCTGAGGAGAGTGCAGGCGCTATCAATGTTTTTGAATTTGAAGAGGTTCCCTTTGGCGAAATCGATGTCGAAAACAGTGTTCCGATTTTGAAGCAGAATAATCCTAATGACAGGGCCATTATTCTCACGAATGGAAACTCAGTGAATCTGGATCCAAGACAGTATTTGCATAGGGATCACGAGCTGTTTGCATTTTACATGAGATCTGCACTTCAGATGAATTCAAGTCAAATTACCACAATTGAGTTGGACTCATCCGATGAGTGGATTAAAGAGTTTGAAGAATTTGCATCGTTTGACAGTACTTCATCGCTATTTGTATATCTGTCCGGATATGCATTTCAGGAAGGAGATGGCGGTTTGCGTCTACAAAATATTGATGATGAAACGAGCCCTCCAATTCTTTCATCCTATATTTTTCAAAAATTTGAAGAGATGAATCCTGGATCACTTTTTTTCTTTTCAGATCTTGAGTTTACAGAAGATGAAAATGGATCGGCTCAGAGTAGGTTAGGTGCTGTACAGGTACTTGTTGAAACAGCAAATGCATTAACCAGAAGATTACCCAACTCTGTATTACTGTTTAGCAATCGGCCGGGTCAAAAATCTTCAGTTTATGCGTCTTCCGGATTTCAGAATCAGAGGCATAATATCTTTAATTACTATCTTGCAGACGCCATCAAAAGGCGGAATACACGAATGTCAGACATTATTCGTCATCTCGAAAATAATGTTGATTATACGTCACGAAGATTGCATGATCGCTCGCAAGATATTCAGGCGTTTGGTAACACAACTCTCCGAATCAATAATTAATGTTAGGGCAGCTATTCATAGTTCTTTCAGCAGTAACCTCTGTAACGATTGCTCACTTCTTAAAGGTTACGGAAAGCCGATCGCTAAATACGATCCGGGTTTTAACCGTCAATTATTTTGTAGCTACAGCAGCCGCACTATTGTATGCCTCAATTATTGGATCCACTAAAATAGATTTTGAAATTCTTTTTCAACCTCTCTTACTTTCAGTAGGTGTGGGGGCACTGTTTATTGCTAACTTTTTTATATACAGTAAATCGGTTTTCCACAATGGTGTCGGTATTAGCATCGCTGCGATGAGAATATCGCTAATTATACCTGTATTACTTTCTACATTCTGGTATCTGGAAATATTAACAAGCGATCAGTGGATCGGGATATTACTGGTATTTGTCACACTTTTTTTGCTACTGCCTAATAAAAAAAGTTTAATAAGAACGGATCAATCATTAAATAAAGGGTGGTTGCTCCTGTTACTTTTTTTAGGAACAGGGTTTGGTGATGCCTCATTGAAATACTATGAAATGGAGTATTCTCAATGGATCACAAAAGAGTTCTTTATGGGAATGGTTTTCATGACCGCTTTTTTGATTGGAATGATTTATATCCTTTGGAAAAAAAGCTGGCAGTTTACCAGAGAAGAAATATTTGTGGGAATAGCTATCGGTGTGCCCAACTTATTAACATCTGTTTTTCTTATTTCAGCATTAGAGTTAATGAATGGTGCGATAGTCTACAGCTCGGTTAATGTATTAACCGTTCTTGGCGGGACTCTTTTAGGAGTAATATATTGGAAAGATCGATTTTCTAATATGCAATGGACGGGGATATTTTTAACAGTGCTTGCCCTGGTACTTCTTGTAATTTAGTCGTTTACCTATATGTGAAAGCGATAGTAATTGAGTTTTTTTGAGCGTCAAATCAGAATAAATTCCAAATAAAGCTGATAAATGTTTTAATATTGAAACTTTATTACTGTATAACCCAATGCATAGTATTTAGAATATTTATTAGGTCATTACTGTTCTGGAAATGAATCATTTAAAGAAAGGAGGGAAATATCTGCCGGCAGTTCAAAAACAGATACTCCCTGAAAACTTAGATGAGACAAATAAGTAGAAAGAAGTTCAGCCGCTGTGAAATCGGAATAATAACCGGCAAGCAGCAGATACTCATCTTCCACTTGATCAATTCGAAGTTTATCAATTCCAAAATTTTCCCAGAGTTGCATGATTTCAGTTGCATGAACTTCATTGGTGAATCGGCCAAAAATAAGGCTCCATGTTTGTTCATCAGGACTAAACTCATCAGATGAGGGGAAAAGACGGGGATCAATTTGTGAATGATAATGATAGTGGTAATCAGAGTCAGCTAAACGATTCATTCTCCAGTTTACAGCTTCTTCGACATTTTGGAATTTGCCTACAGCAATTTTCCATTGTATCCACTGATTCCCTTCTACTTCTTGGAAAACCGGTATTATATGTAAATTATTATAAAGAGGCCTCATCCTTCTGAAGTTTCTTTGAGATAATTGAGATTGGTCGTTAGTAACAAGAACGACTGAATGAAACGGTTCAAGCGGTCTTATTTCGGGAATAAATATAGGTTCTTGATTCCTGCGTTCACGTTCAAGCTTGCGTACATTGACAGTTTCCATCACCATCCATACGCCATTATCAAAAAGAATTCTATACGGAATATCGGGGTTGCCGAGTCCTGGTGCCAGATTATATACCATATCATAATTCTGGTGTTGATTTTCTCGGGACGGTATTAAGATATATTCCGCGTATTTTTCCGGGTTCGATAGATATGTCACGTAATCATTTTCATAGGGTAATACAAAATCCTGAATGCGGCCGTGAAGGGCTACTACAGAAAATGCAGTCGCATCGTCAACAAGAATTCTGGAAGTATTCGATGAGATTTGTCTCAAATAAGCTGCAGCTTGAAGAGATGGATTATCACCCATATACTCCAAAGTGGGCATTTCAGTTCTATCGATATACCCATCAATTCGTGAATCAAAATTAAAATCAAATGAATAATTTGTTAATGTAAGACCACGCAGATTAGAGGGTTGATTTGTTCCTGCCGAAGAAGATAATTCACTGCTATTATTTTCGTCACTATTCAAAAATTGTGATGCATCGTTATTGCTCAATTGATCCAAACCTCTCATTCTGGTGAAAATGCGGAATGGAGAGTCTTCTAAAGAAAACTGATTAGGATCATTTGAGTCACCAATCAGCAACGTTAAGTAAGAATCGGGTATATGTGTCTGCATCACTTCAGAATAAGCCTGACTTTCAACACGGTTGGATTCATAAAGGAAATATTGATGGTTGAAATAAACTGAAACTAGAGCTAGTATCGCAAGGGAAGTTCCTATAAACCATTTCGGTAATTCATTTTTTATTCTTAGGATTCCAAATAATGAAATAACCATGATCAGTTGATAAAATTCACTTGCTACCTGAGGGACATTTTCTTTCATTAAATTAAATAATATGATGATGATAGGTAGCATCAGTATGTACAGTTTAAGCGGTTCACGCACTGAGATAAAAACTAACAAGAATAAGAAAGGCACCATTAAAATTATTGAAATAATGAAGTCGTTAAAAGTGCTAAGAAAAAAGAAGTCTTGTTGAGTTGATGAAACACTTAGAATTGAATTATACTCAATAACTCTATAGTTATAGTTTGCGTTATCAAGAAAATCAAAAAAATGATTCGTGAAAAGATGGTTGAAAAACAGGTATAACAGGAAAGTTGCAATGGGTAAAATTGTGAACATAAAGGCCGAGGAGATCGTTTTACCGATAAAAAATGATTGTAACTGATTTTCCCGAAAGAGAGCTTTTATTCCACCTTTTTCAAATAAATTATGGTTGTCAATATTTTTACTTGTTATTAAGAGAATAACTGGCAGAAAAAATAGAAAAAGCCATATAAAGACGAAGTCAACAAATATCAAAAACGAATAAAAGATGCCGGCCATTGCAATGTTGTAAGTACTGGTCGTTTCAACATAATTGATCATGTGATGCAGCAGTATAACCGATGACAGTATCAACATATAATCGGAAGCACCTGATGTAGCCAAATAAATCATCGAGGGGTTCAGAAAAAACAGGATAATTATTGAGAAATAGAATAGTGGATGCACTTCTTTTTTAAGGCCCAGGTGCCAGAGATAGCGAAAAATGATAGTAACTCCCAGTGAAGAAGCGATTACGGGAGACATTATCCCGGCTATCGGGTATAAAAGCAATACGATTTGAAAAGGAATCAGAGGGTAGGTAACACCAATTGTAGGTAATTTCGGAAAGTATCCATCGTAAACGATGAGCGCTTTTGTTGTATAAAAAAGTGATTCTAATGTGTGAATATCCGCTTGTTTCAAGATCCAGGCATTCCATAAAAACCAGAGATACAGGAGTAACGAAAAAAACCAGGCTATGGCGGTTGAAAATTTCATTTCGGCTTAATACCTGTAATACCGTGAGTGGTTTTTTCCCAATAAAAGGGTTTGGTAATTAACTGCCATAGTCCTTTATAAGCAGCTACAGAATGATAAAGCCAATAGATAGGATTTAGAAGAGCATAGGGGATTAAATCAAAGTATTTTCGTTTGTAGACAGACATCATGGTAATATAAATAATCAGGGCATTACCAAGGAGCAGGTTCACTAAAGCGATACCTAATATATATTCAGGATAAAAATCATTATATACTTCAGGCTGAAAAATCAAATGGATTAAAAACAGAAAGAGTAGAACCGGATAGAGTAAAAAAGTCATGAATGTACCGCCAATAAAGAGCTGGAAACCGAGAAATCCTTTCCATCCAATCGTTTTTGTAAGTTCAACCGGGTGGCGCATATGAACTAACCATGTTTGCATATATCCTTTGATCCATCGGGATCGTTGGCGTATCCAGTTCCCTGCATCTTTATTTGCTTCCTCGAATGTCGTTGAATCAAGGACACCTACCTTGTAGCCCTTGGAATAGGTTCGAATACCAAGATCAGCATCTTCCGTCACATTAAACGGATCCCATCCTCCAAGTTCCATCAATATTTTATACTTAAAATGGTTACTTGTTCCACCTAAGGGAATTGGAATCTTTAATTTATCCAACCCCGGCAACATGTAGTCGAACCATGTTGAATACTCCAATGTAAACATGCGAGTGAGAAAATTTTCATTCTTATTAAAATAATTCAAGCTGCATTGTATGATTACATGGTCGTCTGATAATTTTTTGAAGAGCGCGACTACTTTCTTCAATTGATCTGAATCCGGAATATCTTCTGCATCATAAATTGTGAGATATTCGGCAGATGTATAGTAGAGCCCGTAATTACAAGCTTTAGGTTTGGTTTTGGGCTGATGATGTGGAATAATTAAGGGTTCAAAAATGGCTGGAATTTCAAGTTCTCGAATAGCATTAAGTGTCATATCATCATCCTCTTCAATCAGGAGTTTGATGTCCAGCAAATGGGTTGGATAATCAAGATATCTAAGTCTTCGAACCAAGGCTTTAACAACTTCGCTCTCTTTATAAACCGGGAGTTGAATGGTGTAAAGTGGAAGCTCTTCATCTTTTAGTTCTACTACTTCTTCCTCTTCTATATATTGCTGCAACTCAACAGTAGCACCGACAATAGCGAGGTAGAATTTAAAAAAAACGGATCCGAAAAATATAAATGTAATAATCAGGTTTAATACGACTATAGTATTTATGGGCCAAAGAAATAGTGATATAATGGTAACTGCTAATGTAATTGCGATAATCAGAATTTGAGAATCTGTGAATGATACAAGTGCAGATCGTTCTCTGTCTTTGTTTACCAATTCAAAGACAGCTCTTTTTACATTTTCTATACCATAGTTCTTGTGCATCACCCACATTACATCCAGATCAGAAGCAAACAACAGATTTACCGGGAGATTACAGATTTCTTCAATGTGCTGAACAGATTCAATATCGAAGGGATCGCAGGCTGCAACCAATATTTCGCCATCCTGAATACAGATAGGAGCCATCAGGCGCTTGTTTAGCCATTGAATATCAAATAGTTTAACTAAATCTTCATCAAAAGGAATTTCTCTTATTGGTTGATATGCATAGCCTGACTCGTTCATTAATTTGGCATAATGGGGCCGTGCAATGAATCCAAAATTTAAAGCCGCCTTGATAAAGGATATATCATGAAATTCTGCAATCTCCATAGCCCTTTTAGCTTGGTCATCGTCAATGATCAAATTTTCTACCAAAAATTGATCAATAGTTGAAAATAGCAGGCTTTTCATATTGAAATATTAAATTAAAAAATAAGCAGTAAACTGATGTTTCCTGATCTACCCTTGGCGACTTGACTTCCGCTGTAATCATAATATATCTGAGCTATAATGCCTACAGATTCAGGTCGGATCATCCATAAAAGTCCGCCGCCCGCTTTATGACCGTCAAAATTTGTGTTGATAAATATATTTTGAGGATTAAATGTCACTTCACCGCTTTCAGACCACCTGCCACTTAGTTCCAATAAAAGCTGCAGGTTATTTGCCAGACTAATACCGGCGCTTGCTGTATAAATCCATTGCCATATATCAGTCTCTAAATAGCTTCGAATACCACCGCCAATTTGATAATATGCAGCTCGCTCACCTAATAGTAAATCTCCGGCTGCAACCAGTTGAGCATCGATTCCATAATATCCATATCCGGGCACAGGTGATGTTTCACTTTCATAGGCAGGCAGCAATAGCAATACTTTAGCAGAGAGCATGAAATCCTGTTTTGGGTAGTAAAACCTATATGCTAATCCTGCCTCAATATCACCAAAAGAGCATCGTTCTTCGGCAAATGTCAGATTTTGAAAAGAAGCACATGTATATGGCGCCGATAGTATACCGGTCATATTTAAAGATAATCCGTGCTCAACATAAACACGATAGGAGAGAGAGTGATAGTATCCCTCCTCATCATAATGGCTCAAATTCCGATTGATATCCCAAAAGGCATTCGCATGATAGTAAAATAGTCCGTTGATTAAAGTGGTTTGATTTTTACCGGCAGGAAACCCGGTTGCATAAGCAGCTGAAGTAAGGGTTGGGAAAAGAACTATCAAGATGAGATAGCGCAGTGAATTCATCATAATATAGACCGTTGAATTAAGGTACTTCAATTAAACTGTTCCCGTGCGGCATGGACTGATTTTTTAAGCAATAAATAGATGACAAAAATGATAATTAGAATGACGATAAGAATGATATAACCATACTGTAAGAACCAGCCGCGAACATCAAAACCGGATTCTACTTCAACGATCGTCGTATATTGATTGATATTAAAAAAGTGGCTTTCATCATCATGGGCAATGGAGACATTCGTATTAAGGCGTCCGAAATCTTCCTGAAGGTTTTGGGTGACGGCGATGAGTCCGGCACCGGGATCCGGACCCATTGTACTTAAGAGTAGAATAGGCAGATTATTTTCCCAGAATACTTGTGCAATTCCAATATTTATATCATCAGTCAGTTCAAAAAGACTGCGGCCAAGGTTTTCTGACAGAATTCTTGAATTTGATTTTGTTATCAGATTTCTGGCACTGAACTTACTAAAAAGATTCGAATCCTGTTTTGTAATTCCAATTATAGGTGCATTAGGCAGAGGTTGATTCTCATAGGCAGATGTAAAATGTACTCTGGGATATATTTCCATGCTGCTTCGCCGATTCGTATTCAGATGTTTAACGATGGAAGATGCAGCATTAATAAAATCGAATGTAATATCATTATCCATGATGATCATAGTATCCTGTCTGTATGCTTGTGCTGCATAATGGTAAAAAGAGAGGATTTCGGGTCGATAAAATCCACTTGCCAAAAAACCCGATTCGTGAAAGTTTAATTGAGCATAGAAATCCTCTACAGATCCTGTACACTCTCCGGAAGCAGGATAGAACACAAATTCAACGGTTAATTCATTAAAAGGGAGAATAAGATCCTCACGAATATTGGTAGATAGACGTAATAGTCCACTATTATCAAGTCGAGTATTTGTTAGAAGTATATTATTGAGGTAAATATTTAAGAAGGCACTTTGCCGGCCGGTTACTGACTTATATCTGGCACTTAAAACAAATTCCAAATTGTTAGGCATAAAGCCGAAATCTGTAGTGGTAAAATTATGAACAGACTGCAGCAGCCCTATACCCTGAAGTCTTTCCGGTGTCTGATCTGGATCTACAAGCGGTAATCGCTCACGACGGTATATTCGGGGTAAATCAAACGGTGCTACAGCGTTTTTAACATTCAGCCACTGACCATATGCTGATGCAGACTGATTATGATCAAGTAAAGTGTAAACAGCACTGTTGTAACCGGCGGTTCCGTTTCCTGTTACAACTAAATGTTTTGTAGTGGTGTTCGGCTGATTTTGTCTGACATGCTCAATTTCAACGATTTCAAGTAATCCTTCTCCTTCTGCAGGGATATTTCTGATTTTTTCACGAATTCGTTGTGGCATTTTTTGCCACTCACCAAAAATGACAGAATTTGGCCTTGATAGGGCTTCATTGTAATCGACAATTGCCACATCAGAAATATCATAATGTTTATTTAAATGTGCTGAAAACCAGGTAGCACCTTCAATATCATTCGTTCCAATGGAGCGGGGCAGGCCAATATGTTGTATGCTGGGAAGAATTCCTGAAATATTTACAGTTCCAATGATACCGGTTCTATGTAATTGAATCATTGATGAATTTCGCACATTTAACCATAGGCTTCGTGCTAATATATCCCGGCAACGATCATCAAAGATAGTAAGTTCAGTGACTACGTCTAATTTCAGGAAATTATCCTCCAACAGTTGAGCATCATTTAAAGGCACAACAAGTCTGTCCGGTAAATTTCTTAGTGAAATGGTACGATGAGCAACGTCTCCAAGTCTGATAGTGACAAAAGATCTATCCATCAATAAGGTTTCGGCAAATCCCATATCCAATGAAATATGGCTTTGTGATAAATCCGTATCGGGAGGGATTCGAAAAAACCAACTTTGGAAACCACTCATTCCTTCCAGTGTCACATCATTGTAATCATAGGATTCGAAAGTCCTCGTTTGAGCTGACAGCAAGCCAGCTTGACATAGAATGAGCAGAAGTAAAAGAAGAATTTTAATTTTTTTCATTTTCAATTTGTTCAAAATATTCTTGTAAAGGGTACTCCACCATAAAGTATAAACCCGAATGAGGATTTGCTGAATAATAAAGATTACCGTTCAAGTTATGTGTAAGCACTTTTGCAAGTGATAGACCCAGGCCTTGTCCCGGCATGGCTGTTCTTTTTTCTTTAGTAATCGACTCCAAAGAATCAAAAAGATCATCAAGTTGTTCGATATTAATGTTAATTCTTGATTGTGTAATGTGGATTCGCACTTTTTTTAATTCTTTTTCTACAATTATTTTCAATTCCCCATTATTGGCTGCGAGTTTGATAGAATATTTTATGAGGTTTGAAAAGATTTGTTTGAGGCTAAACAGATCGCCTAATATTTCAACCGGTTCCTTTGGCAATTCAATATTTAAGTCAATATTCCTATCATGAGCTTCAAAACTGAATTTTTTATATTCATTCTTAATAATTGGCAAAATATCAATTGCTTCTAATTTCATTATAGGCTCTTTATTAAAAGCCTTAAGATTTACATAACGATCCATGACTTCATTAATCTCATGGGCCGAATCTTCGATGTAATCAAGATATTGACGAAGCTTATCGGGTAAATCACTGAATTCAATAGATATGATCTGCAAAAATCCAAAAATACGTGTTAATGGATTTTTAACACCGTGATTAGCGACATTCAAAAATCTGTTTTTTTCAATATTTAAATCTTCAAGAGAGTGTTTTGAGGTACTTAGTTTGTCACGCTGTATAATAATATTACGGATCTCTTTTTGTAAGATTTCCCTGTACTTCTCCTGATACAGTTCGAATTTTACATTTTTACCTTGATATTCAAATCTAAGAGCTGAAATGAATGCAGAAAGCATCATTACCCCAATGTAAAAGAAACCCCCTGATTCCAGATATTCTATTAATGGAGATTCAGTAAAAAACAGCAGAATTACAATATAGCTGATTATGGAAAACAGAACCTGAAACACAGAATGTTGGGGCCTCCATACCATCACTGCCAGGATAAAAACTGAGCTCACAGAGAGTAAGACCATATAAAAATAATGAGCGATCAAAGGAGCGTAGAGCGAGAAAAAAATCATTTGAAGGGTAATCCCGCCCAATAGAATATGAATAGGTAGAGAAATGATTAAATTTGATTTCTTTACAAATTCAAATAATAGAAATACAGCCCCAAGTAATATAAATCGGAGAAGTAAAAATTCAATCCATAAATGATTGATATACAGAAAATCAAGTCCGCTAAAAAGAGGGTATATGAAGATTGTGGTCCAAACAATTAAATTCTGAGATATTCGGCTATTTCGAAGCAGTTTATCATCAACTTCAGCACCGGAAATTAAAATATCATCAGAATCTTCACCGGGAATAGTAGAAAAGCTATTCAGCTTTTCACTTTCCATTGAATCGGAAATATTATTATTGGTTGAATTTTTCATTTAAAAAAAATTCGGGATAAATTAGCAGTATGATATGAATTGGGACAACATAGAATAAAATGTAAGTTACTCAATAATTTGATTGGATTTAGCCATTCATATGTACTTAAGCTTCCTTAAATAAGTAATAGTCTACTCTTTCTTTTAGGTGTTCCAATTTATAGGGTTTTAAGATATGCCCTACCATGCCAACCTTTTTATGTAAACCCTTTTCAATAGTACTTGAATCAGCCGTTACTGCAATAATGGGTATATTATATTTTTCAATTATTTTTTCAGCAGTTTTCAAACCATCTAGTGAAGGCATATTAATATCCATTAGTATGATATCAAACTGATGTTCTTCAACCAATTTAATAGCCTCATAGCCATCCCATGCACACGTCGCTTTAAATCCCAGATGTTCAAGCATTTTTTTTGCCAACATCATATTTGTATGCTCGTCATCAACAATTAAAATATGTTTTATCATCAGAAATCGCGTTCATGTAAAATGGGAGAAAACATTTATGTTTTTTATTTGAGTGTAAAATTATGAAAAGAAAAATTAAGTATTGATTAGTATTATTTAATCTTTCTAAGTCAGATAAGTTATTAATTGACAATGATATAACCGTATATCAATAAGAATCAAATAATAAATATTTAGATTATATCACCGATCTGATAAAACCAAAGTGATGACGGCAAGTTTTTATTGGAATAGATTCCATATGTTCAGCACTAATAAATCAGAACAGATAGGCAAATTGCATTCTGATATAGTGTCTTTCGTCCCGATGATTTTCGTATATGTTTAAGATCGGTATCATCTTGCAGTAACTCCACCTATTACTGAATTGGAGAACCATTTGTATATAGGGTAGAAATGATCATTTCACCATTTTCATCCCACTCTTCGTACAATCCGTGCCTTACACCATTTCGATAGGTCGTAGTAATCTTTAAAACTTCATTTTCATACCATTCGTTGTAGGTTCCGTTCAGCTTACCATCTTCATAGAGTGCCATGGATTTTAAATTTCCATTATCATACCATATCTCTTCCAAACCGTTTTTTTCACCATTAGTATACTCAGTTTTCCTAACCAGTAATCCTTCTCTGTTAAACTCCTCTACGATTCCCTCTTCATTATTATTTACGTAGGTACCATGTCTTTGAAGTACTCCATTCTCAAACCATTCTTCAAAAGGCCCATTTTGTTGATCATTGATATAATTCAGGCGTCTGATTTGTTGTTCATCTTCATTAAATTCGTCAAAAACACCTTCTCTTTTCCCTTCAATATAGTTGCCGGTCAGTTTCAAGACACCATTATCAAACCATTCTTCGTAGAGTCCGTGAAGAAGATTATTTTTAAATATTTCACGTTTGATCATTTGGCCATCCCGGTTAAACTCTTCAAATATTCCTTCTTTACTTCCGTTTTGATAATGCCCAATGATGTACAGATTACCGTTATCAAACCACTCTTCATATACTCCTGATAGTTGTCCGTCAGAGTACTCGGTTTTAATTTTCAGATTTCCATTTTCATGCCATTCTTCATAGCCACCATGCAATTTTCCTTCCTTATAATTGGTAATAATTTTCATCGTTCCACTTTCAAACCACTCCTGATAGCTCCCTTCCATGAGATGATTATTGATATTGTAACTTTTTGCTAACTCTCCATGTGGAAAGAATTCAAATTGTGGCCCCTGTCTGTACCCATCTTGATAATAGTACTCAAATTTGAGTCCCCCGGATTCCCATTCACTAAATACGATGCCTGAATAAGGAGATCTGCCAAAGTAGAGTCTTTCATCCCGATCAGTAAGCTGTAGTAAACTGGTATACCTGTCTGTACACCCAGATATGAAAATTGGCAGAATAACCACTAGAATAAATGGGAAAAGAGCTTTTTTCATAAAATCAAGGAGTCTTTGAAGATTGATTGAGATTTAGATTGAACAAATCCGGTTTACAATTCAGTTATTAAATTATTACGAAATATAAGTAATGAGATATTTAACGGTTGTTGATCGAAAAGGTTGTTAAATAATGAATATATTTACTCAATGAATTTAAAATTGTTTAGTACTTCTTGAGTTCATCAATCATTTTAGATTCTGAGTATCAGGTCCATAGGAGTGTTGCATCCTTTAAATAGTCGACCAATATATAGAAATCAGATTTTTATACATACTGATTTTTTTATTCAGATTCGAATAAATCACTTTCCAATAAATGATTCGAATCGATTCACTTGTTTGTAATGGGGGAGTGATTTAATTTATTTTTACAAGATGTTTATTTTCTAAATTGAGTTGAACTCATTTGAATTAAGGAACAGAGTATTTACGAAAAACGATGAATCAGATCGAAAAAATCAGAGAGAAAGCATCAAAAAAGATCCGCAGAATAATTCTTCCTGAGGCGGAAAAAGATATTCGTGTTATTAAAGCGGGAATTCAACTTCAGTTGTTAAACCTTGTGGAGCCGATCCTTTTAGGAGATCGTGATAAGATTGAATTATTGTGTAAGTCAGAAGGGGTCGCTTTTCCGGAGAAGATTGATATCTATCCCTATCAAAATGAGAACGACCGGGATAAAAAATTCAATTTCTTTAAAGAAAAATTGGCTCATAAAAATCCGACGGATAATCAAATTTACAAAATGTGTGAAAATGATCTTTTCACAGCCGGCTGGCTTTTAAAGAATGAATTTGCTGATGGTGCGGTAGCAGGATCCATTGCATCTACCTCTGATGTTATTATAGCTGCAATTAGAACAGTCGGTGTTTCCTCTGGATCAAAACTTGTATCCAGCTCTTTTTTAATGGAATTACCGGATGGAAGAGTGTTTACGTATGCAGATTGTGCAGTGGTGCCTTACCCCACCTCAGATCAGTTGGCATCTATAGCGATTGATTCAGGTGTAACACATCAAGTCCTGACCGGTAATGAGCCCCGGATAGCATTTCTTTCATTTTCAACAAAAGGAAGTGCTGAACATGAATCGGTGTCTTTAGTGAGAGATGCATTTAATAAAGCAAAAACCAGGAGCGAATGGAAGATGGATGGCGAGCTGCAATTTGATACGGCATTAATTCCCTCTATTGCAAAAAGGAAAGCACCCGGATCAACACTTCAGGGTGACGCCTCTGTATTTATCTTTCCAAATCTTGATGCCGCAAATATTGCCTATAAAATTACGGAAAGATTAGGAGGGGCTGTAGCAACCGGGCCGGTGCTGCAAGGACTGAATAAACCATTTATGGACTTATCAAGGGGTTGCTCTGTTGATGATATTGTCAATACAGCTTGTGTTTGTGCTCTCTTAAATTGATTTAGGTTGATCTTTTTTTAAAGAATTTTGGACAGCTTAGGCTTGCAAAGCCTTCTGATTGTGTCAAAATTGGCTCTATCGCTCTGATAGCATCTATCAATTGGATTTTAAGTCCGATTAACTCTTTCTTAAAGTTGATTTGGTTGCTTTGGGGTGCGTCTTAATTTCCTTATATTTATTCATTCCAAATAAGTATAGTATTGAAAAGCGCCATTTTTTTGAATTGGAATACGATTTATGTTGTACGATGACATAAATAAATTATTTAATAAATAATATCAGAATTTATGAGTGAGACAAAAGCTCTCGAATCCATGATTGGAGAAGATTACAAGTATGGGTTCACTACAGATGTTGAATATGAAGATTTTCCTAAAGGGATAAGCGAAGATGTTGTTCGAATGATCTCTGCGAAAAAAAATGAACCGGAATGGATGACCGAGTTCAGGCTAAAAGCGTATAGAGCGTGGACTGAGATGGAGGAACCATCATGGTTTAATGCTACTTACAAGAAGCCTAAATTTGATACGCTTCAATATTATTCAGCACCGAAAAACAAGCCTAAACTGGATAGTTTGGATGATGTGGATCCAAATATCAGAGAAACTTATGAAAAGCTTGGAATCCCGTTGGATGAGCAGAAAATGTTATCGGGTGTAGCGGTTGATGCAGTTTTTGACAGTGTTTCCATTTTCACAACATTCAAAGAGAAATTAGCTGAAGCCGGTGTCATTTTTTGTTCGATATCCGAAGCGATCAAGAATCATCCTGATTTAGTGAAAAAATATATGGGATCTGTGGTACCGATCCGAGACAATTTTTATGCTGCATTGAATTCAGCAGTGTTCTCTGATGGATCCTTCTGTTATGTACCCAAGGATACAATATGTCCAATGGAGCTATCAACCTATTTTCGAATTAACAATATGAATTCAGGTCAGTTCGAAAGAACATTGATCATAGCGGAAGAGAATAGCCATGTGAGTTACCTGGAGGGTTGTACGGCACCGATGTATGATGAAAATCAGCTGCATGCCGCTGTTGTGGAGTTAATAGCTTTGGATGATGCAGAGATAAAATATTCTACGATTCAAAACTGGTATGCCGGTGATGAGGATGGTAAGGGTGGTATTTACAACTTTGTTACGAAGCGAGGAGCTTGCAGAGGTAAAAATTCAAAAATCTCATGGACACAGCTTGAGACCGGTTCAGCTGTCACGTTAAAATATCCAAGTGTGATTTTGCAGGGAGACAACTCAGTCGGAGAGTTTTTCTCCGTTGCAGTAACGAATAAAAGACAGCAGGCTGATACGGGTACCAAGATGATACACATTGGGAAGAATACGAAGAGTACCATCATCTCCAAGGGGATATCGGCAGGAAACTCAAATAACAGCTACAGAGGGGAAGTGAAGATCAGTAAAAAAGCTGAAAATGCACGAAACTACTCGCAATGTGATTCAATGTTAATTGGTCAAACTTGCGGCGCGCATACATTCCCATACATAGAATCTGCGAATCCTACAGGGAAAATTGAGCATGAAGCGACGACTTCCCGGGTGGGTGAAGATCAGATTTTTTATCTGCAGCAGCGTGGAATAAGTGAAGATGATGCGATTTCGCTGATTGTTAATGGATTCTGTAAAGAAGTGCTAAAAGAACTTCCTATGGAATTTGCTGTAGAGGCCAACAAACTGCTTGGAATAAAACTTGAAGGAAGTGTTGGTTAAAAAGAGTACCAAACAAAGAATATTGTCAACAACTAAACTAAATTAAAAGATCATTGTGTTAGAACTAAAAGATTTACATGCAGAAGTAGAGGGTGAAGGAATTGAAATCCTGAAAGGGGTGAACCTCACCGTTACAAAAGGAGAAATACATGCGATCATGGGACCCAATGGATCCGGAAAGAGTACATTGGCGAAAGTCGTGGCCGGTCATCCCGAATATGAAGTAACGAAGGGAGATATATTATTTAACGGTGAGAGTATATTGGAACTTGATCCTGATGAAAGGGCTCATGCAGGAGTATTTTTAGCATTTCAATATCCGGTTGAAGTTCCGGGTGTCACAAATAGCACCCTTCTAAGGGAATCCTATAATACAATAGCTGCATCACGTGGCCGTGAAGAGATGGATCCACTTGAATTTGATGACTACATCCGGGAAAAATTAGAATTGGTTGAGATGAATCCGGACTTTCTGGGGAGAAGTGTTAATGCAGGATTTTCCGGCGGTGAAAAAAAGAGAAATGAAATTTTTCAAATGGCCGTACTGCAGCCAACCCTGTCACTATTGGATGAGACGGATTCCGGACTCGATATTGATGCTTTAAAAATCGTATCAGAAGGGATCAACAAATTACATGGTGAGGATGATGCGGTTGTTTTGATTACTCATTATCAGCGACTTTTAAATTATATCATTCCGGACAAGGTTCATGTAATGATTGGAGGCCGCATTGTAAAAACCGGTGGTAAGGAATTAGCTTTTGAGTTGGAGGAGCGAGGATATGATTGGTTAGAATCACTTGCAACTGTAAATGGAGAGGCAAAATAATGGCACATCCAGCACGGATAGAACCATCTATAATGCACGAACTTGCATCACAAGTTTCCGATTCCAGAAGTAATCTATGGTCAGAAATCAGGAAGAATGGACTGAGTGTACTAAACTCAAGTTCATTTCCTACAAAAAAGATTGAAGAGTGGAGATTTATCAATCTCAAACCTGTCAGTAGATCTGAGTTTGTTCCAATTGAAGATGCGGGTACTTTGCCGGCAATTGATATTGAGAAATATTTTCTACCGGAATCTGACCGTAGCAGGCTTGTTTTTATCAACGGAAGTTACCATGAGAAATATTCTTCGATCGGTGGTTTAGGTAAAGGGGTTACAGTTGGTAATTTGGCTGATTACGCTGATGATCAGCATGTAAAAGAGTATCTGAATAAATTGGTGAATTATGAAAATGATGTTTTTTCAGCATATAACAGCTACATGTTTGAGGATGGAGCATTTATTCATCTGGCGAAAGAGGCCAAAGCTGAGGCACCTATTCAGATTTTAAATCTTTATACAGATTCATCAAAAGCATTTATAGCAAATCCAAGAATTCTGGTTGTAGCCGAGGAGGATTCGGATGTAACGATTATTGAAGATCACATCGGTTTGGGTGATAACAGATATATGACCATTCCGGTGAGTGAAGTGAAAGTAAAGCAGAGAGCACATATTCATCATGTGAGAATACAAAGAGACAGCATCGATGCGTTTCATTTTTCACGCCCGATCGCTTATGTGGAGAAGAATTCTGAATACCACTCCTATACGATTACTTTGGGTGGGAAAATAACGCGAAATGAGCCAAGAGTTATTCAGGAAGCAGAAGAGGTGGATTTTACACTGGATGGATTGGTTTTGATTGATGGAGATCAGGTAGCTGACACTCACAGTGTGATGGATCATCGTTTTTCATTTGCAGAGAGTCATCAGCTGCATAAAGTGGTTGTGAACGGAAATGCCCACAGTATTTTTAACGGAAAGATATTTGTTCGAAGGGATGCTCAGAAAATTGACTCGTTCCAGGAAAATAGAAATTTACTATTATCCAGGGATGGGCTTGTAAATACAAAACCACAATTGGAAATTTTTGCGGATGATGTTCTCTGTTCACATGGAGCCACCATCGGACAGCTTGATCCGGAAGAGGTATTCTATCTGCAGAGCAGGGGTATGACTGAGGAGAAAGCAAAAGAGGTATTAACCTATGCATTTGCACTCGAAACGATTGAAAATGTGAAAGTAGAATCTGTCCACAAACTTTTGATACAGGAAGTTTATCGATATACAAAAGCGAATAGCAAACCAAAAGTAATGGCCTAAGTGAATCAGGTGATTAGTAACATATCCAGTGTAGATTTTGACAAGATCAGGAAGGATTTTCCTGTTTTAGATCAAAAATTAAATGGACATCCCCTTGTCTATCTGGATAATGCTGCATCAAGTCAAATGCCAAAACAGGTTGCAGACAGATTGGATCACTACCATCGATATGAACACTCAAATGTTCACCGAGGAATCCACACGTTAAGCCAGAAAGCGACAAATGCATTTGAAGAAGCCAGAATAAAGGTAAAAGAGCTTATTAATGCGGCTGATTCGGATGAAATCGTTTATACAAGCGGTACAACAGATTCAATCAATCTGGTTGCCAATAGCTATGGATTGATTAATTTTAAGAAGGGAGATGAAATTATTCTCTCTGAGATGGAGCATCATGCAAATATTGTTCCATGGCAAATGATTGCTCAGAAAACGGGAGCGGTTATAAAAGTCATTCCGGTAACGGATCAGGGAGAGCTTGATCTGGATGCCTATAAGGGTCTGTTATCGGCAAAAACAAAAATGGTAGCAGTTGTTCATGTTTCCAATGCTCTTGGCACTGTTAACCCTGTGAAGAAAATTGGAGAGTTGGCTCACGAATCCGGCGCTATGATGCTCATAGACGCAGCCCAATCGGTTCCCCATAAAAAAATAGATGTACAGGATTTAGACGCTGACTTTATCACATTTTCTGCTCATAAGATGTGTGGCCCGACCGGGTTCGGGATTTTATATGGGAAAATGAATCTGTTAGAAGCCATGCCGCCTTATCGGGGTGGTGGGGATATGATTGATAAAGTTAGTTTTGAAGAGACAACCTATAACCGGGTACCTTTTAGATTTGAAGCCGGAACTCCACCCATTGCAGCGGCCATCGGGCTAAGCAGTGCGATTGATTATCTTAATGATATTGGAATGAGTGCTATTGAGGAACGTGAAAATCAGCTCGTAGAGTATATGATGGATCGGCTTATGGAGATACAGGGGTTGCGATTAATAGGTGACGCAAAAGAGAGAGCTTCTTTGGCTTCATTTGTAGTAGGTGATATTCATGCATCAGACGTGGGTACGATTCTTGACAAACAGGGAATCGCAATCCGAACCGGACATCACTGCGCACAGCCAATACTCAAAAGATTTAAAGTACCTGCTACCGCCAGAGCATCGTTATCATTCTATAACACAAAAGATGATATTGATCGATTTATGGACGGAATCAAAACAGTAAAATCATTTTTTCAATAATTAAAGAGAATAGATTATGCCTAAAATTAAAGAAATAGAAAGAACCCCCAATCCTGACGCCATGCGTTTTGTATTGGCAGAGCCATTAACAAATGGTGTCACCCGATCATTTGAGAACAGCGGAGAGGCTGATCACGATGAATTGGCAAAGGCACTTTTTGAGATAGATCATGTCATCAATGTCTATTATGTAGATAAGTTCCTGACAGTGACTCAGGATGGAAAAGCTGTTTGGTCTGAGCTACTAAGAAAATTAGCCCCCCCAATTCGGGAGGCTGTACCAAAAATGGATTTTGAAGATGACTCTGAAGTACATGCTACAAAAGAAGTTCGGGACACGGATGATCCAAGGCTCATTCAGATCAATCAACTACTCGACGAGCAAGTTCGTCCCTACTTACTTGCTGATGGTGGCGGTCTGAAAATAATAGGATTGGACGGAAACAGATTAAAAGTCCATTATCAGGGAGCGTGTGGTACGTGCCCAACAGCAACATCAGGAACACTTTATGCCATAGAAAGCATGGTAAAGCGAATTGATCCTGAGATTCAGGTGATATCTGTTTAGAATAACCTGATGAATGGTTGATCGATCAGTCTATTCGAATGAAGATACCATCAAAAATATAGTCAAATCAATTTCACGTCAATTTAAGTATGTCAATTTCAATAAGTGAACGGGCAGCAAATCGTATTTTTGAGATACGGAAGGAGCAGAACATTTCTGCTGAGGCACCCCTGCGTGTTGCAGTTGTAAGTGGCGGATGTTCAGGACTCACTTATAATTTAGAGTTCGACGACAAACAAGCGGCAGGTGAAAGTGATAAGATATTTGAAGATCATGGGATAAAAGTTATTGTTGATATGAGAAGTTTTCTCTATCTGGCAGGGACGAATCTGGATTATACGGATGGCCTGACAGGCCAGGGTTTTCATTTCAATAATCCAAATGCAGCCAGAAGTTGTTCTTGCGGCGAATCGTTTTCACTGTAGGAGGCCTTCCATTTAAGTCAGTGTTTGAAATCTTTTCATTTTTGTAAAGTGTTATGAGTGAAATCGTCAATAAAGTAAAATTATCAAAACTGGTAACAGTTGATCTGGAAAAACTGATCAAAGATCAGGAGATCATGGAGTTAGATCTAAAAGATTTTCTTTTTCACGGGATGATATTGAAGGAAAAAGAGTTTCGTGAAAAAATGGACGCTTACAATTGGGAAGCTTACAAAGATACTTCTCTAACGGTATTTTGTTCAACCGATGCAATTATTCCCAAATGGGCGTATATGCTTGTTGTTCAACATGCCAATCCATTCGTAAATGAACTATTTTTTGGCCCAAAAAGTGAGGCAATGACCCAGCTTTTTAAGAAAAAAATAGATGCAATGAATTGGGAGAGCTACAGTGGGAAATATGTGCTTTTAAAAGGGTGCAGTAAGATTGATGTACCTGCGGAAATCTATATGTATGCAACTCAGAAATTACTTCCGCATGTCAAGAAACTGATGTATGGTGAAGCCTGTTCAAATGTGCCTGTGTTTAGAGCAGGAAATTAACACTTTTTGATCTGGGCGGATACCCCGGATATTTTTCTAACTATCTACCCGTTCAAATTCAAGATTCTCTTCCCCATCTCTGATTCTTCGAATAGCAAATCTTGATGCATAAAAAGAGAGTAGTAAAGTTGCGATCATTCCAAATGACGTGACTCCGATATTGACCTTGATCACACTTTGTTGAAGTTCATACACCGGTATCATCACAATAGGATTAAACGAGCTCTCTAAATAGCGAATTGGGATCAACTCGGACTGCATGATCACCTGAGCAAATTGAACCGGTAATGCGAGCTTCTCTTCGACAATCAAACCCTCAGAAGTCGTAAATTTCAGGACAACATATCCGTTTGTTTGAGCGGCGATCTGTTTCACATCAAAATCTGTAACAGATGCGACGTAACTCTCGCCTTGATCAAAAGTGTTGTGAATTCCAAAGTAAGCCATGACCTGATATCCTCCCTGAAATAAGAAATAAACAGGCAGAAGCCAGATCAGAAATATGAAATAGTATTTATTCATCATTTATAAAAGTTACAAAATTGATACTTGTTTAAGGTAATTTCGACATAATGTTGAATGCAATGAACATTTGTTTAAACGCCATCAAAAAAAAGCGACTTCATTTCCGGGGAATGGATCCGGCCAAACGAGATCAAATTTTCATTCCCCACAAGGTCTAGCCGGTTTAAACTGACAAAACTATAGATATATAACTCAATCGGTTTCGCTTATTCAAGGACAGTGTTCATTTGTTGAATCATTGCGGGGTCATAAATAAGTCTTTGCATGAAATCTTGATGCATATGTCCACCTGATGCATGAAACCAAAATCCGATGGGTAACATATCAAGATAAAAAGCTTGTACGGTGGTATCGCCGGTATATGCGGAAGTACCGAAGTCTATTCCATTCATGAGCCCCATTCGATTGTCATATATGGCTCCGTAATCAGTAAAATTAGCATCAATACCGGACTGATATTTCATCGGCCAGCGCATAAATTTCAAAACCATATCACTCACGTTTTTGTTGATCAACTCTTGTTGAATTAATTTCTGAAGAGTATTCGTCATCTCTTCGGGTGTTGTTTTTGGGAAAAAGGCCATTGCATCTCTTTCTTGCATAAATGTAATGCCCAGACGATTTCGATCCATATAGTCCAATATCTGATCTCTATCTGTTCCGGATGCTGCAAATCTTTCAGATTGATGAATCACATGATCTCTCCATACGGTTTTAGGATTTTCGCTGTAGAAATCGGATATATTATCATAACTCATGGATTGTATATCCGGAGATATAGCCAAATATAATCCGGAAAATGGGAGGGGCATATCTGTCCTCAACAGATTTAGTTCGGTTTTGATGAAATCCCATATATCAGGATTCAGCTTCCACCAAAGATAATCGGCCAGAGCAAGATCGTTAAATTGAGAAAGCAAGATGAGAGAATTTTCAACCGATATTGACTGATTGGTAATCAATCCTCGCTCTGTGGCTGTTTGGTAAGTGCCCTGATGTACTGATTCGTCAACACCCGGGAGCTGATATTGATCAATCTGATCCCAGTGAATTTGTTCATCAGCAGAGATGTTTCCCCGGTCCATCTCAATAGCGTATGCCAACAAAATGAAAAAATTTGCAGTGGTACCCTGAGTCCGACCACTTGTTTCCTGATAGAAAATGAGGGAGTCCGGTTGGCTTATAGTAACACTGGCTACAGAAGAGTGATCCGGATTTTCGCCCATATATTCAGAGAGGCCTTTTAGTGAGCTTGTTTTAATAATCCACTCATTGCCTTCAAGGAGTGCTTCGCGATTGTCCAGAAAAACAGTAAAAGTTTTCCAATTCCAACCAATCACAAATCCAAATATAATGATGGCTGTGATAAGGAAAACCCCGAAAAATTTAAGAATTCTCATGTTTTATGAATCTGATAAAAAACGATTAACGTGTAAGAGCCGATAGTAAAATTCACTAGAATCGCGCATGTAAACAAATGAATGATACTCTTGTCTTGTTCTTGAAAATTGATCATCAAAATAGAGTTCATCTACCTGATTATTAGCCATTAAAACATATTTATAACTGTACGACCCTTCTTTGATAATAGAGCTCGTCTGCCATCTATTCAGATTTTCATCTCTTTTAAGCTCCGTATCCGGATTGATCATCCAGTTATTAAAATCACCGACTAAATAGATTGATTGACCGTATGAGATCTCTTCTGCGGGGTCAAATGTAAATACGACATTTGCATATTGTGCAGTCAAATCCCTGTTGGGGCGTCCATATCGACCCGTTTGGATAGATCGGCTTGATGAGAAACCGGAAACATCATCCGTTAAATAGATAGTTGGCGGATATTCGCCGGGCCTGGATTCAACGATTTGTGGATTTGATTGGGTTAAATTATTGAGTGAGAGAGTTAAAAACTCATAATCTCCTACAAATGAGTTTTGGTTACTCAATTCAAATTTCACCTCATCAGGATCCGAAAAATCGACTTCGTCGGCTTCCCTCAGTTTGCCCCAAAATTGGTTTTGTGTAAAGTAAAACTCTAAGTCAAAAAAGGGCTGATCAACAATGTCGGGAAGTGAATACCAACTGACAGGCCGGTGTGTAATTCTCATATTTTGTCTTGGAACAGGAAAAGTTTCAACAGTAGAACGAGTATCACCCTCATTTTCAGTTACAAAAAATGGAAGCTGCAAAATCAGGTCACCATTGTCATGATCTCTTATTTGAAGCTGATAATTGCCGCTTTTTGTGAACTGAAACCGGTTGTTTGGGAATTGATAACTGTATTGTCTGTATGAGGGCCTATGTACTCTGCTAACCTGTCCGGCGTCGAGAATATGAGTGTCCATCCCATTTATAAAAAATTCAGGAGGCAGAGATGATCGACTCCAATCCGGGTTATGGTGACTGAAAGTGATCCTGAACTGTCTTGAATCAAACTCAAGAATTTCGAAAGAAAGATGCAGCTGTTGTGATTGGTTTAGCTGAAGTATAGGTGCAGATGATGGATTTCCGGAACGGTTTAGTTGTACAGAATGAACAAGATCAGTTTCAATATGGTGACCCGGCGGAGTGAATAAGTTTAGATTTTGAGTACTGTTTTGGTTTGATCGGGAGTATTGATACCCTTGATTTTCATACATTCCGCATCCTGTAATAAGATATGTGAGAAAAAAACAAGAGAGTAAGACTCGTAATCTTCGTTTATTAAAATGAGTCATTAAATCAATAGTAATATTCTCCTGAGTATACAAATGAGATCGGTCCTTCAAGTTTTATATTGTGATAATGTTCTTTCTTATCATCAAACGAAAAATGAACATAAAGCGTGCCCCCTTTTACTTTTACTTCATATTGAAAGCTGCCGGACTTTCCATGTTGCAAAAAGTGCCAACCTATAGCAGATGCTATCGCTCCGGTTCCGCATGCGAGTGTTAAGTCTTCAACTCCTCTTTCATATGTTTGAAGGCAGAGTTTATCACTTTCGATGCCTGAAATAAAATTCACATTGGTTCCTTTGGGGTAGAATTCTTTGTGATTGCGTAAAAGACGCCCTTTTTTTATCAGTTGTTCTGATTTTTCCAATTCATCCACAATCATGGGACAAACGATATGTTCGGTATTGGTATAAATATCTAAAATTGCCTCATTAGCGATACTTTTCTCAATTACTTTAGTTGTTAAAGGGAAGCTTATAGTCACATTCTCATCGTCTACTTCAGCTTCATATATTTTATCATGCACTCTAAATGTAAACCGATTGGGAGATCCCAAAGTTACGGCATATTTTGAGAAACATCTTGCGCCATTTCCACACATTCCCGCGTCGCTCCCATCCGGATTTTTATAAGACATCACCAGATCGGCTTTTTTAGTTTCATCAAATTGAAGTGCTATAATCCCATCGCTGCCCACCCCAAATTTTCTGTTACAAATAGCAGGAGCAAGTTGCGAAAGTTCATCATTATTTAGTTTCAGGGCCCTGTTATCAAACAAAATAAAATCGTTTCCGGCACCATGCATTTTGATGAATGGGAGAATATTTGTTTCGTTCATGATTACAGTTCGGAATAGGCGGGCATATGTTGCCAGCGATTATCTTTTGGTATTGGAGCATCCAATCCTCTCATAAGATGAGAAAATCGGATAGAAAGAGCAGTAAATATATATTTTAACTGAACATTTTGATACAAAAGACCTTTCAGATGATGAAGGTGTTCTATCATGTCTGTGATTCGAGCTTCTTTCATGGATGAACAGAATTTTTTGATAACATCGATTTGATCAATATTAATAATCAGCTC
>DEMS01000028.1:217320-237472 GCA_002359315.1 Bacteroidetes bacterium UBA2664
GATCCGGTGTCTCTATAAATCATAAGATCTCTGAGAAAATGTTCCAAAGAGTTACAGAGTGCGATTTGATTTTCACGACTTAGTGAGCTATTCCAATGTTGTATAATTGCAAGAATTTCCGGGACATCCTGAATGTAGGAATAGCGAAGAAAATCGATCAATTCCAATCTGTTTTTTTGAAGTGATTCCGGATCAAAAAATCTTGAAAGGGAGTAGTTCCCTCCGGATAATCTGGCTAAAAAATGAGCTATTTTTTCATCATGCTGATCATATTTAATGAGTCCGGAAGCCACTTCTTCATTTGAAAGAGTTTGAAGCCGGATCTGTTGACATCGAGATGTAATCGTGGGTAGTAATTGATCCGTTTTTGAAGCTGTAAGAATAAATAGAATATTCTCGGAAGGCTCTTCAAGAAGCTTGAGGAATGCGTTTGCAGACTCTTTTTTCATCGTATCGATACCTGTGATCACAATAACCGTTCGATCGCCCTCATTGGGTTTGTAGACGGTTCTGGGGCGAATCTCTTCGTGATAGTAGGCAATCGAGTAAAATGCCAGCAGATTTTTTGATGATTCAGTTTCAGTTAGAACAGGCCTCATCGTAAAGTCCACTATTTCATATGGATCTTCTGAAAGTAATTTTAGGCGGGCTAAAAGCTCATCATGGCCTACTTTTGAAGGAAGTGGAATGAAGACATGAATATCCGGATGGGTATACCAACTCGACTTTTTTGATCGGGCAGATCCTTTTAGATCTGTGTAGTTATCGATTCCATTGATGATTTCAGCTAATGCGAGTGCAAAAGCTGTTTTTCCTGATCCTTCGGGGCCGGTGATCAGATAGGAGTGGCTCAATCTGCCGGATTGGAGTATTTTTTCAATATGTGAAATGGCCTTTTCCTGTCCGACCAACCTCCGGTTTCCAAACGATATGTCCAGGTTATTCAGATCCATCACTCTTCCCATATAAAGTCAAAAAGTATAATACCGGTTGTAATAGTCACGCCGCAAAAACCAATCAGTGCAAAAAGATCATTAAGTGCTGAGCCATCAGGGCCTTCAATTAAGGCAAACTTAGTTGTTCGTGTTAAAATCAGCAGCAATGGAACCAAAAGTGGAATACAAAGAACTGAAAACAGGGCTCCTTTTCGATCGGCTTGAGAAATCATGGCAGAGGTTAATGTAGTTACAGCAGCCAATCCCGCTGACCCAAAAAGGAGTGAACAGATTAAATAAAATGGACTGATGATTGGCAGATCCATCATTAAAATGTAGAAAAAGAAGGTAAAAATGTGCAGGAGTAATAGAAACAGAAAATTAAAAATTAATTTACCAATGAAAACATCGGTTGCTCCTGAATGAAGTTGTAGTAATGCCCATGTTTTTTTGTCTGCTTCCTGCAGAAAAGATCTCATCATTCCGGACATCGCAGCAAACAGGATGATAATCCAGATCAATCCACTTTTCGGTGTTGGGTCCAGTTGATTAGCGCGCAGTGTAAAAAGGACTAACAGTAGAGAAGCTCCTGTAAATGCTAAAAGGGTATTCAATGCATATTTCGTACGGAGTTCCTGGAGGACTTCTTTCTTTAATATTGCAAGTGCAGGTTTATACATACTGAAATCTATCAAAATTGCGAACATTTAAGGTACAAAAAAGGGGGCAATATTTGATGTGAAATTACAGCAAAACCGTGAAAACTATTCATATACATAAAATTAATAGGATTTCTAACGGTATAAAACATTGGTTGATATAAGTATTTTTGTGAATGGTTCGTTACCTTTGGTACGGAACCTTTTTTAAGAGCGTATTGGTTGAAAACTAAACTGTGACAATTTTTTTATGAATATCTATTCACTGCTTGAACTCTCCACAATTCTTGTAAATCCGAACATTTCCGGAAAAGAGAAACTTTTAAATCAGATGATTGACACTTTAAAAAATAGTGTTACTGAAACTCAACTGGAGGATATTCGAACGGCGGTATTTGAAAGAGAAAAAATAATGTCGACCGGAGTTGGAAAGAATCTTGCAATACCACACGGAAAAGTGTCATCGATAGATGAACATTTGGCCAGTTTTGCATTATTAAAGGATCCGATCGATTTTGATTCTATTGATGGGAATCCTGTAAAAATGGCCTTTTTACTTATTGGGCCTGAAAAAAAGAATAGTGCGCATATCAAATTATTGAGCCGAATTTCCAGGTTGATGAATAACAGTTCTTTCAGAGATTCGCTTTCAGAATGTAAAACGGAACAGGATATTTATGATATGTTTGAATTGGAGGAGAAGCGGTATTTCGGTAACTAAAACCGGAGACATGAAAACGAACCGAACTTTTTTACTCCCTTTATTTTTACTTACACTTTATATCTCATTCCCCGGCACAAACTACGCACAACTGTCAGGGCCGATCGAAACAATTATCGAAACCAGTAGAGCTTCAAATGCATTTTGGGCTATTCAAGTAATGGATAGTCAGGGTAATTTTATTGAAGAGTTGAATGGGGATAAGTTAGTACGGCCTGCATCCAATCTAAAACTACTGACGAGTGGGGCACTATTAGACCGATTGGGGCCGGATTTCTATTTTGAAACAACTCTCTACGGGAGGGGGGAGCAGGTAGATAGTGTGTGGGTTGGCGATCTGGTAATCGAAGGAGTAGGAGATCCCAGTATCGATGGAAATTTTTATAATGATAATCCGCTTTTTGTATTTGAAAAGTGGGTTCATACTTTAATTTCGAATGGTATCACACGAATTGATGGCGATGTATTTGGGTTTGATGGCCTGTTCGATGATGTTCCTTATCCGAGAGGGTGGGAGTGGGATGATCTGAGTTACTATTATGCACCGGAAATCAGTGCACTATCATTTAATTCAAATGTGGTGAACCTGGAAGTAACTGCTGAGGGCCCGGTCGGATCCATTCCTGAAATTGTATGGTCTCCGTTCAATACGCCTTATGTTGAGTTTATTAATGAGCAGATTATAACACCCCCCGGAACCCGTTACGAAGAGTCATACCGAAGGATATTGGGTTCTAATACGATTGTATTAAGAAGCACACTCCCACAGGGATATTATGAGACAGAGCCGTTATCCGTTTCAAATCCACCGCACTACTTTTTGGATACATTTGTTAGATATTTGGAGTTGAGAGGGATTGAAGTGATGGGGTCCGTATTTATTAATAATGATTATTATCAATGGACGAATGAGAATTTAGTGCCTATTGATATACACAGATCTGAACCTCTTTACCGGTTAATTGAGCGGTTAAATCAAGAGAGTGATAATTTCTATACTGAGATGCTCATCAAAAAACTGGGGCATCTGGAATATAATGTACAAGGCACAACAGAGCTGGGGTTAGAGGTACTAAAACAGTATATGCATGAAATGCAGTTTGACACTACTGAAGTTCAACTCAGAGACGGTTCCGGATTGTCAAATGCAACGCTTGTGAATATATCCGATTTTAACAGGTATTTATACTTAATAAAGAAGTATGACTTTTTCCCATATCTTTACAATTCAATGGCTGTTGCCGGTGAGAGTGGAACCCTGGAGCATCGGTTTAGAAATTCTCCATTGAGGGGAAATTTTATGGCCAAGACCGGTTTTGTTTCTGGAGTAAGGGCGCTATCCGGTTATTTAACGACTTTATCAGGTGAAGATTTGACCATAACCCTTATTACAAATAACTATTCGGTGCGGACTTCTCATATTGATTTTATTCATCAGCAGATCCTTGAATATCTTTATAATAATTATTGATGAATATGGCCAAATCTAAAGGAACCATCTTAATAACAGACGATGAAAAGAGTATCCGGAATACTCTTAGAGAGATTCTTGAATTCGAGAGATATGACATCCTGGAAGCTGAAAATGGTGAAAAAGCATTAGAGACAATAAAAAAGGAGCATATTGATTTAGTTATTCTTGATATTAAAATGCAGGGAATGGATGGCATTGAGGTATTGGAAAAGATTAAGAAAATTGCACCGGAATTGCCTGTTATTATGATATCGGGTCATGGAACCATCAAAATTGCTGTAGAAGCTACGAAATTAGGGGCGTACGACTTCCTTGAAAAACCTCCTGACCTAAATCGCTTGCTGATTAGTATCAGAAATGGCCTGGACAGCAGTGAATTAATCAAGGAAAATAAACAGATTAGATCTGAACTATACGGAAGTACTGAAATTATTGGAAAAAGCCCTGCAATTGAGAGTATTAAAAAATTGATCTCAAAAGTTGCATCCAGCAATAGCAGAGTATTGATTACCGGTGAAAATGGAACAGGAAAAGAGCTTGTGGCAAGAGCTATTCATGATCAAAGTGAACGATCATCAAAGAAATTTGTAGATGTAAACTGTGCTGCAATCCCGGCCGATTTGTTGGAGAGTGAATTATTTGGCCATGAAAAAGGAGCTTTTACCGGGGCCTCTGCTCAACGAATCGGAAAATTTGAGCAGGCAGATGGAGGAACTCTCTTTTTAGATGAGATCGGTGATATGTCGGCCGACTCACAGGCAAAGGTCTTAAGGGCACTGCAGGAAAATCGAATTGTGAGGGTAGGTGGAAATGAGCGGATTGACATTGATGTGAGGATTTTAGCGGCAACAAATAAGGATCTCCAGGATGAAATTCAAGCGGGCAGTTTTCGGGAAGATCTTTTTCACAGATTAAATGTAATCCCTATTCAATTACCGCCACTTCGTGACCGGCGTGAGGATATCACACTGTTAGCTAAGTGGTATCTGGATAAGCTGTCGGAAAAAGAGATCATATTTTCGGGCAAATCTTTTACAGAGGATGCATTGGAAGAGATGAAAAAGATGGAATGGCCCGGTAATATCCGAGAACTTCAAAATATTGTTGAAAGAGTTGCATTATTGTCTACAGATGAGAAGATAACAGCGTCAGATATAGAACGGTTAACCATATCAAAAGGTAAGAATAAAAATCAATTGGGCTTGACAATAGATAACACGGAATCATTTCATGACTATAAAGAAGAGGCAGAAAAACTGTTTTTATTAAAAAAACTGGAAAAGTATGATTGGAATATATCTTCAACGGCAGATGCGATCGGAATACAGAGAAGCCACATTTATACAAAGATGAAGAAATATGGTATTGAAAGATAAATTAGATTTTTGAATGTGGAATAGGGGGCATGGAGTTAGTAAATTGATTTCAAAGAGTTAATTCGGATAAAAAATAAATTACAGTGTCTGCAAAAATAATAGATGGAAAGAAGGTTTCAGAAATTACAATGGATCTCATTCGTGATGACGTCGAAAGATGGGTTGGAGCCGGTAACAGACGACCCTTTCTCAAAGTAGTGCAAGTCGGTACAGATCCGGCCTCAACAACCTATATTGGTGCTAAAACCAGAGCGTGTAAGAGAGTTGGAATAGAGACCGATACAACCCATTTATCGGATACAGTTTCCGCTAAAGAATTAAAAGCCACTATTCGGTCATTCAATAATGATGATTCGATTGATGGGATATTAGTTCAACTTCCACTTCCACTCCATTTATCTTCTCATGATGTGATTGAAAGTATTGATCATAAAAAAGATGTAGATGGGTTTCATCCGATGAATGTAGGCAGATTAACGGTTGATCAGCCAACGTTTAAATCGTGTACACCGGCCGGAATTTTTGAACTATTTCGTTATTACAGTATCCCGGTTAAAAGTAAACACGCCGTTGTAGTCGGTGCCAGCAATATTGTAGGTTCCCCAATGGCAACGATGTTATCACGCGAAAATTCAGAGGGTAAAGCGACGACTACTATCTGTCATAAGTACACAAAAGATCTGACTCAACATACCATAGGGGCGGATATTCTTGTGGTAGCAGCCGGCCAGCCCAATCTGATCAAGGCTGAAATGGTTAAAGAAGGTGCGGTCATCATCGATGTCGGAATCAATCGTATTGCAGATGAAACCACCGAAAAAGGGTACAAATTAGTTGGAGATTGTGATTTTAATGGACTTAAGAATAAAGCCAGCTGGATAACACCGGTGCCGGGAGGCGTAGGCCCCATGACCGTGGCCATGTTGATGAAAAACACACTTTTAGCAGCAAAAAAGTCAATATATCCGGAAGAGTAAACAGATGTCCGGGTTTTCGGATTATCAACTGATAAAAACATCGATCAAATTAATTAGATAAAAATGAAACAGTTATTATTTATACTTTTTGGACTCATTCTCATTATGACAGCATGTAAAAACCCCAGCCGGACAGCAGATAATCCATTTTATTCTCCAAGTACACTTCCGTTTGAAGCGCCGGATTTTGATGCAATTGAAATCGATCACTTTAGGAATGCATTTCTGGACGGGATGGAATATCAGCTGGAAGAGATTGCGGAGATCACTTCCAATTCAGAAGATCCTGATTTTGAAAATACGATTATTACAATGGAGAGGTCTGGGGAACTTTTAAACCGAACACGCAGTGTTTTTTCCAACCTGACTTCTGCCCATACCAATGAACAAATTCAACAGTTACAATCTGAATTCGCACCACAATTTGCGGCACATTCTGATAATATTTGGTTGAACCGTGATCTTTTTGACCGGGTAGTGACTCTCTATGAGAGAAAAGATGAACTCAACCTGGATGATGCATCGGTAAAATTGATTGAAGATACTCATCGGAATTTTGTCAGGGCGGGAGCGATGCTTACAGATGAGGAACAGGTAAGGATGAGGGAAATTAATGAGAGAATATCTACATTAACGACTCAGTTTCAGGAAAATCTATTGGCATTGACCCGAGAACGTGCAGTTGTAATTGAGGATGTAAACCGATTGGATGGATTAAGTGCAGATCGAATAGCTGCTGCAAAAGAAGCCGCAGAATCGAGGGGACATGAAGGAATGTATCTTCTAAATATTACCAATACAACACGGGTGCCTATTTTGTCGAGTTTAAATGATCGCCAACTTCGAAAAGAGGTTTGGGAAGCATCCGCTTATCGGGGTGTGGGTGAGGATGGAGGTATCGATAACAGGCCGATTGCGCTTGAATTGGCAGGGCTTAGGGCTGAACGAGCTGAGCTTCTGGGTTATGAAAACTATGCAAATTTTGCGCTTGAACCTCAAACGGCTCAATCTCCGGATAATGTATTATCTATGCTGAGTGATTTAATCCCGGCTGTGATTTCAAATGCGGAAGGGGAGGCGGAGCTTATTACCCAGATGATGCGAGATGATGGTATCGAAGATGAACTTCAGGCGTGGGACTGGGAATATTATGCTGAAAAAGTTCGGAAAGCAGAATATGATATCGACGAATCTGAAGTTCGACCCTATTTTGAGTTGAACAGAGTTTTAGAAGACGGCGTATTCTATGCAATGAATCGTCTCTATGGCATTACATTTGAAGAGAGGTTTGATCTGCCACTGTATCATCCGGAAGTGCGAACATTTAATGTTTATGATCATGACGGGTCTCAATTAGGGCTTTTTTATGCAGATTATTTCAGCCGTGATTCTAAAAGAGGCGGAGCCTGGATGAATTCATTTGTTTCACAGTCTCATCTGCTTGGGAAAAAACCGGTTATTGTAAATGTATTGAATATCCCGCCACCCGCAGAAGGTGAGCCGGCGTTGATCAGTTTTAGTAATGTTACAACTATGTTTCATGAGATGGGTCATGCAGTCCATGGCCTGTTCTCAGATGTAGAATATCCTTCTCATTCAGGGACATCAGTGCCCCGAGATTTTGTAGAATTTCCATCAACATTTGAAGAGGATTGGGCGATTCATCCGGACGTGTTACAGAATTATGCCATTCATTATGAGACTGGAGAACAGATACCGCAGGATCTTCTGGATCGCGTGATAGCAGCCAGAGATTTTAATCAAGGATTTGACACATATGAATATTTAGGTGCTACGATCGTTGACATGGAGTGGCATTTATTGTCGAGCAGTGAAATTCCTTCTGATGTCGAAAATTTTGAGTCTGAATCGTTAATGAAACACAATCTGGACTGGCATGTAATACCGCCGAGATATAAATCAGCCTACTTTTCACATATTTTCTCCGGTGGTTACTCAGCTAATTATTATGCTTACATATGGAGTGAAATATTAGCTGCTGATGCCTTTGCATTCATGAAAGAAGCCGGTGGTTTAACGCGTGAAAATGGGGATCGTTATCGTGCAAATATCCTTTCCAGGGGCGGAAGTGAAGACGCCATGACCTTATACAGACAGTATCGCGGCGGAGAACCTGATGTGAAACATCTGGTGGCCAGACGTGGGTTGAGTGTTGAATAAGCACTCATGTGTTAATCAATTTTCAAGTAATATTGAATCCATTTTAACTTCGAATGATATGAAGAAGCTTATAGTACTACTTTGCCTGGGACTTTTGGTTGCCTGTGAAAAAGATGATGAAGCTATTCGAGCGCAGCAGGAGAGGATGGTAGCTGAGCAACCCATTACAAATCCGTTCTTTGGTGAGGGGCCCATGGCTGATATTGAAGTCTCTGATGAGGAGTTGAGAGAATTTGTTTTGTTAAATATGGATTTTGGAAGAATTCAGGCAGAAGCGCGACAAAAGATCATAGATATTTTAAGAGAAGAAGAATTATCAACGGACAGTTATAATTCAATTTCACATGCGTTGAATATGAATTTTACACTTGATGAATATAATTTCAGTGAATCAGATCTTGAGAAATTTGACATTGCCAAAGAGAGGATTTCGGAAGTTGAAGAGGAAGTAGATGAAAAAATTGAATCTGAAATTGAGCAATCCAACTTCACGATGGATAGGTTTTTAGATCTCAATGTAGCAGCTAATCACAACATTGAGATTATGGAGAGAGCACGTGAGATGGCTTTAAAGTTAACTATAGATGATGGGCAAGATTAAATTCTTTAGAATCTATCTCATTCATTTGGTTTATGATTTGATCATCAAAAAATAATTTATCTGCATCTGTTATAAGTATGCGAACTCAAAGAGATGACTGTAAAGGCAGTCAATCAACGGGAGGCCTGACGTAAGTCAGGCCCTAATGTTTTGCAGTTACCCGTTAAAGAAAAAGAAGAGGATTGCTGCTAATACCAGGAAATTAATGATACTGATTGGTAGTAGTCGTGACCAGCCCAATTTCATTACCTGATTATACTTGAATCTGGGTATTGTCCACCGAACCCAAATAAATAAGAATACGAAGAAGGCTGTTTTACCGACAAATACGGAGACATCCAGGATTCCTTTCAAAAGGGGTGACAGTTCCGGCAACCAGTATCCTGCAAATGGCAGGTGATAACTTCCAAAGAAAAAGGTAACCATCAGCATCGAGTTGATCACTACGTGCATGTACTCAGCCAGAAAGAACATTCCAAACTTCATAGAGCTGTATTCAGTATGGAATCCACCTACCAATTCCTGCTCTGCTTCAACAAGGTCAAAAGGGGTTCTATTGCTTTCCGCAAAAGCGGCGATGATGAAGATGATTGCACCCACAGGATTTAGAAATACAAACCACCAATTTTCCTGGGCAACGGCAATATCGACGACACTCAGTGATCCGACAAAGATTACCACAGAGGCAACAGCCATGCCAAGTGGCAGTTCATAGCTTACCATCTGCGCAGCGGCTCTTAATCCCCCTAATAGTGAATATTTACTGTTAGAAGCCCAACCAGCTAAAGTCACACCATAGACACTTAGTGATGCAACAGCTAACAAGTATAGAACTCCGGCATTAATATCCGTTGCATAAAGGCCTTCGCCAAAAGGGATCACTGCAACGGTCATAAGGGCGGTAACAACAGGGATCATAGGGGCTACCGTATGGATAAATTTACTTCCTTCGGTAGGAGTTACATCTTCTTTCAAAAGTAATTTTAGTACATCAGCAATAGGCTGTAAAAGTCCAAAGGGCCCTACTCGATTAGGCCCAACTCTATTTTGAATAAATGCTGCAACCCTTCGTTCTGCATATACGGCAACAGCCGCTGAGTTTAGGAGCATAAACAGTGCTGTACCGAGTATAATAAATGATGTAACAGTAACTTCAGTCATCCCAGTGGGTTCGTTTTATCGTTTGGTTCTAATATTGTTTTGTGAATATAATCATATTCACCGATTCACTTTACCTTTGGTGATTCCGTTTTAGGGTTTAGTGATAGTTGAATTCCTGCATGCGCATCCATTGCTTCATAACTGACATTTTCAAAAGGTTTAAATTTGTCAGAGATTTCATTCATCATTGAGCGTCCATCTTCAAATGAGAGATCCAGGCCAGATGCATTTGCAGCTTCAGTGATAAAATTCCAAAGAGGAATGCAATCGATTTTGTTATCCTCAGTCACCCAATTGTCAAAATTAGTCCCGTATCGGTCGAGTCTGCCTTCTGACATTTCAAGATTGAGTCTGCGGTTTGAATATTTTGTCTCTTTAGCCGGTATTGTACGTTGTATTCTACCGTCTACATTCACATAAGATGCCGCATGTTCAGCTGCTGTTGTGATTGGAATAACCAAATCTGCAAATTTTGTTGTTTTTGAATGGTTTGTTGCAAATGAAACTAAATATTTTCCATCCAGATCTGAAGCAGAAAAGATCTCTCTGTCAATGAAATGATCATTAACGAGGACAATGAGTGATGCTTTTTTCACCCGGAACCCAAGATCCTTTTGATCCAGTTCTTTAAGGCCGAGCAAACGGCACCCGGTGGTGTTCGGCGCTAAATCATCTGTCAGTAAAAAGTCGTCACCTTTCCCGCTTTCAGTGTGTGAGGTGAATATGACTTCATTAATGCCCATCAGGTTTGCCAATTGTTGTAAAGCGTAATTTTCTTCAACAGATGCGTGTGGTGAGCCGATAAAGAGAATCTCTTTTTTATCTCTTGCTGCAATCTGTTCGTTGAACGTTGCAATACTGTTATTCCAAGAGGAGAGAATTTGTTCTCCATCGAGTTTTTGCAGTGGCCGGGAGATCCGGTTTTCATTAAATATTTTATAGGCTTCACGACCTTCATCCGGCATCCAATGATCATTTACTTCGCCATTATATCGCGGAGTGATACGCAGTACGAGGTTATCTCTTGTCCAGAGATCAATATTACAACCTTTCCCGTTTGTAATGTCGATACTGGGGGTTTGATTCATTTCCCAAACCCGTGCCCTGAACCTGAAATCTGCAGATGTAAGGGCTCCAACCGGACAAATATCAACCGTGTTTAATGAATAGGGATCCGTAAATTCCCGGCCCGGAGCGGTTGTGGGATAGTTTTTATCGCCCCTTGAGGTGATTGTCAGTTGATTTGTCTTGCTGATCTCCTCTGTAAAACGGGTACAACGTGTGCAGTTGATACAGCGTTCTGCATCCAATACAACTCTTGGGCCGAGAACGACTCTTTTCGGTTTGTGCACTTTTTTGACTTCAAACCGGCTGCCTTCGGGTCCGTACTTGTATGTTTGAATTTGAAGAGGGCATTCTCCGGCCTGGTCACAAATTGGGCAGTCGAGCGGATGGTTAATTAAAATCAGTTCCAGATTATCCTTTTGTGCCCGTCGTACAAGTGCGTCTGTTTCCTGAGTATGAACAATCATATCATCAGCTACATCGATATTGCAAGATGTCTGCAGTTTAGGGAACCATCGGATAACTTTTTCGCCATTGTCATCCAGTTCATATTCACCTGATTCGCGATCTTTCACAAACTGTCCGACTTTCACCATGCACTGTCTGCAGTTTGCAGGTGCGGTCATGGATGGGTGATAGCAGAAGAAAGGAACTTCTTTTCCAAGATCCTGGATAAACTGAAGAAGTTTGTGCTTTCCTTCAAATTCGTATGTTTGACCGTCAATAATTACCTGAGGCATCTTATACTGATTGTTGATTATTGATTAATTCATCATGCCAATGCATGAACCGATTTTTTACATCTGGCTTCAAATTCGTCGCGGAAGCGATTGATTGTAAAACGTACCGGCCATGCAGCTGCATCGGCAAGCGCACAAATAGTACGTCCTTCCATCTGAGTTGTCACGTCAAGAAGGAGATCCAAATCTCTTATTTCGCCTTCACCATTTTTTATTTTGAGAAGTACTTTTTCAAGCCAGCCGGTTCCTTCACGACAAGGAGTACACTGCCCGCAAGATTCGTGATGATAGAAGTGAGCAATTCTCCAGAGCATATCTACCATATCTGTATCCTCATCCATAACAACCATTCCGGCGGTACCCAGCATTGAGCCAACTGTTCGAAGCGAGTCGGCGTCCATCGTAATTCCATCCAATTGGTCGGCTCTCAAAACGGGAGTAGAGGATCCGCCCGGAATTACTGCTTTTAGTTTTTTGCCATTACGGATTCCGCCAGCCACATCGTTAATTAAGTCTAAAACCGGCACCCCTGATGGAAGTTCATAAACACCCGGTTTATTTACATGGCCAGAAATGCCATAAAGTATTGGCCCCGGATGTGTGGGGGCTCCGATATTCTTAAACCATTGAGCTCCCCGATTGATGACAGACGTTACATGAGCAAGTGTTTCAATGTTATTGATCGTTGTTGGACGGCCCCATAAACCTTTTTGAGCAGGGAATGGGGGTTTCACTCTTGGATAGCCGCGTTTTCCTTCCAGTGATTCAAGCATGGATGTCTCCTCTCCACAGATGTAAGCACCTGCTCCTGAATGCACGTAGAAATCTACGCTAAATGAACTTCCGAATATTTTCTTACCGATATATCCTTTTGCATAAGCATCTTCGATCGCTTTTTCCATCATTTTGATGTATGTGAGATACTCGCCTCGAATATATACATAGATCGTGGTGATCTCCATTGCGTAAGCAGCAATCAGTGCTCCTTCGATAAAAACATGGGGATTGTATTCAAAAATTTTACGGTCTTTAAAAGTCCCCGGTTCAGATTCATCACCATTACAGGCAAGGTATCGTGCACCACCGTCAGCAGGGGGCATGAATGACCATTTCAAGCCTGCATTAAAGCCGGCTCCACCTCTTCCACGGATGTTGGCCTCTTTTACTTCATTGATAACACTTTTTGGGTCCGCCCATTTTTTCTTGTCGGTAAGAATGCTTTTTAATGCTTGGTAGCCTCCATTTTTTTCGTATACATCGATCTTATGGAGATCTTTGATATCCGGAATCAAAACAGGCTCGTAATTTTTCCAATCTACAGTACTCATGATGACCTAATTATTCTTTCGAAGAGGCATTTCCATTTTTTCATAACCTGGTTCTTCACCTTTTTTGAGGGAATCTACAAGTTTGTCAATTTTCTCATGCGTCAGATTATTAACATATTTGTCGTTGGTAATTTGAAGCATTGGGGCATATCCACAAGCACCAAGGCATTCTACCTGATTCAACGTGAACAATCCATCATCGGAAGTTTCACCGGCTTTAATCTCCAGTTTTTCTTCGAGATAATGAAGCATATCATAACCGCCGCAAAGTTGGCAGCTTAAGCAGGTACAAACATCCAAAACATACTTTCCTTTTTTCTCTTTGTAATACTGAGTGTAAAAAGAAGCTACGCCATGAACATGAGCTTCCGGAAGTTCAAGGGTTGCAGCGACTAATTTCTGAACATCCGGATCTACATGGCCAAATCTTTTTTGGGCAATCCACAAAACCGGCAGTGTGGCCGGCTTCACTTCAGGATAACGTGATTTGATCTTTTCGATCTCTTTTAAGTCTTCTGTTGTAAATTCGTAGGTCATAGTCTTATTTATCTGCTTCTCCGAGTACGGGATCAGTACCTCCAATAATTACTACTGTATCCGCAACCATTTCACCGTCCAGTATATTTTCAAGAACCTGTAAGTTTGAAAATGACGGTGCTTTTATTTTCAACCTCCATGGGTGTCCTGTTCCATCACTTTGGATATAGTATCCGAGTTCACCTTTTGGTGATTCAACGGAATGGTAACATTCAGCGCCTTCGGGCGGACAAATACCGGTATCGGTCATCATGAAGTCATGAATCATCCCTTCCATTGAGTAATATACTTCATCTTTGGATGGATATGCTTGTTTCGCATTATCTGTCCGAATGGGTCCGTACGGTAATTTATTAAGGCACTGTTTGATGATGCGAATACTTTCATGCATCTCTTCCATACGGACGTAATATCTGGCCAGGTTATCTCCTTCCAGGCGTGTTGGCACTTCAAATTCTACTTCATTGTAACGGAGATAAGGAGATACTTTTCTGATGTCCAGGCCGAAACCGGATCCTCTTAGTAGGGGACCGGTAGCTCCGGAAGCGAGGGCATCCTCAGTTCTGAGAACACCAACCGCTTCATTCCTTTCAAAAAATATTCGGTTTCTATCCAGAAGTTTATGATAATCTTTAAGTTCTTTTGGGAATGTATCGACAAATTCCTTGATAGAACCCATTGCTTCATCGGTGAGGTCATTTGCGACTCCTCCGATTCTTGCGTGAGAGACGGTAAATCGATGCCCTGCAATGCGATCCATTACATCGTATATTTTTTCTCTTTCTTTAAATGTCCAGATAAAGAAAGAGATGGCCCCTGCGTCCATTACCATGGTTCCCAACCATAAAAGGTGAGAAGAGATTCGTGCAAGTTCACAACCGATCATACGGATATATTGAGCACGTTCCGGAACTTCAACACTTGCAATTTTTTCGACAGCGGTACATAAAGCTACGTTATTACTGTAAGGAGATAGATAGTCCATACGATCCGTGTATGGCATGAACTCCTGATAGGTTTTGTTCTCTGCAATTTTTTCAACGCCTCTGTGAAGGTATCCGATATCCAGCTTACACTTTTCTATCGTTTCACCATCCAGCTGAAGTACTAGCCGTAATACACCGTGTGTTGCCGGATGCTGCGGTCCCATGTTCAGAACCATTTTTGTAGTTAACGGATCTCCGTCATCCAGCTCTTCCAGAGTCGTATGTTTGTCTTCAAGACTTTGATAGAGGCTCTTTTGGTGCTCTTTGAAAAACGTTGAGTGTACTTTGTTTTGAATGTCTGTTAATTTCATAATAGACTCTTAATCACTATCCGGGGTTGTACTTGGCAATTCAATGGATCCCGGAATACCCAATAGTGGAAACTCCTTTCTAAGCGGATAATATTGAAAATCTTCGGGCATGAATATTCTTCTGAGATCGGGGTGATTTCTGAATTTTACACCAAACATATCATAAACTTCCCGTTCCGGCCAACCGGCTGACGGCCAAACAGAGGTTACACTTTCAACCTCAGGATTTTCCTCTTCACATCTCACTTTTATAAAGACCCTTGATTGATCTCTAAGGGAGAGAAGATTATAAACAACTTCAAATCGTTCATCGCTTGTGTAGCGATCTATTCCAAATACATCACTGAGATAAACATAATGAAGTTCATTTTTCAGATGTTTACTGATATCAATAATTGCATCGGCTTCAACCCGAATGAATGTGTCACCGGATGATTGATATACGTCGATGACCTTATCTCCAAATGTTTGAGTAAGGCTATCAACAGTTTTTTGTAAGGCTTCGGTTAGTTTTAAGCTCATAAATACTATGTGTCGAGCAGTACAGAGTGCTCAGTTTTAATCTTGTCCTGAATCTTCATAAGTGCGTGTATCACAGCATCGGGCCTGGGCGGGCATCCGGAGATATAGGCATCAACCGGAATAAAGTTGTCGACTCCTTGAACGACTCCGTAACAGCGATGCATTCCGCCGGTTGAGGCACAAGCTCCCATGGCGATGCACCATTTAGGATCCGGCATTTGGTCCCAAATTCGGCGAATAGCGTGAGACATTTTATATGTGCACCATCCGGCAACAATCATTACATCGGCTTGTCGGGGCGAGAATCTCATTACTTCAGATCCAAATCTGGCTGCATCATACCGAGGGCCGGCAAATGCCATCATTTCAATTGCGCAGCAAGCCAGTCCCATTGGCATTGGCCACGCGGCATTGGAGCGAGCCCAATTTACCAGTGTATCCATTTTTGTTGTTAAAAAACCTTGTCCTAATGCACTTTCTATGCCCATAGTTACTCTGTTATCGCTTCATATTTAACTTTTTTCATGTCCCAGTCGAGGGTCCCTTTTTTCAGGGTATAAACCAATCCGATGAACAATATCAAAATAAATACCACCATTGCCATAAACGTTCCGGTACCATGTTCCATAAACCGAACAGCCCAAGGATATAAAAATACCACTTCAAGGTCGAAGACAATAAATTCCATGGCTACCAGATAAAAAGCAATAGAATATCGATCCTTTGCTGCGCCAACAGGGTCCATCCCACTTTCATAGGGTGATAATTTAACTTTATTGGGTCTATATGGCCCTAAAACCCTCGAGAGGGTCATTAATACGAAAGCAAGAAATATTGCGACGCCCAATAAGACGAAAATGGGATAGTATAATTCAATCATAAATTTGAGTCGTTTTAAATACTCTTTAAATTACCGCCGACTATTCGGAATGTCAATGTTTATGAGTGCTAGAATATAGCAGTTATTGAGGGCAAAATAGAACAGTTTTTTAAAAAAGTTCTATTTTGTCCACAACAGAATCTGTTTCATAAGATTATGGTGATGATGAGGCTCTTGCAGAAGAGAAATTTATAGGAGTCAATCAGTGAGCCTAATGGGAAATCGATTTAAACAATCACAAAGCAGTGACGAGCCGGGTTAAATTACCACCCGATTCGTCCTCTTCTGGATTCGTTATCATCTCTGCCGCTTTCCGGGTTTTCCGGCATTACAAAACCGGGCGGTGGAGAGAAGGGGGCTTTACTCCATTCGATATCCGGGTCTGCACTTGCATTCATTATAAATTCGCCGACGATTGGGAGGGCTGTTCGCGCGCCTTGACCGATACTATTCGGGTTGTTGGTTGGGAAGCGGATTCGACGATCTTCTCCGCCAACCCAGGAGCCCATAACGATATGTGGCATCATGGCTACGAACCAGTTATCAGCACTATTTTGTGTAGTTCCTGTTTTTCCGGCCACATCCTGTTGGATATTGTATGCATTTCTTAATCGGACACCTGTTCCGTGATAATCTGCCCCCCCCCTGATGACCCCTCGCATCATATCAATCATTATATATGCGGTTTCCGGGCTGATGGCTTCCTGACTGTATTCAGGAAAATACTCGACCAATACATTACCTTCTTTATCCTCTATTCTGGAAATTGCAATTGGATCGATATGTACACCTTGATTTGCAAAAGTAGTAAATGCACTTACAAGCTCGAGAAGAGTGACTTCAGCCGTTCCCAGGGCGATGGATGGGTAAGCCGGTGACCGGCTCATGTCAATGCCAAAATTGGCTGCCATATCCCGAATCTTTTCTGCAGCGGGTTGTAAATCGGCAGCCCGATTTGTACCCGGAGCTCCGGCTATTTCTGGAAGTAATCTTACTGTCACATTATTCAGGCTTCTTGCCAGTCCTTCTCTGAGGGGTACCATTTCAGGGCCACTGGGAACAGAAGGGTCTTTTGGATTCCACATTCGTCCGCTGGGTTCTATAAAACTGATAGGGTATTTGGAAAATGTGTGGTAAGGCATATAACCGTTGTCAATAGCGACTGCATAGACAAACGGTTTAAAAGTAGATCCGGCTTGTCTGCGCGATTGATGTACGTGATCAAATTGTTGTGCCCCATAATCTGATCCGCCAACCCAAACCAATATTTGGCCATTATTTGGGTCAATGGCTGTAAAGCTTGCCTGAAGTTTTGTATTGGCTCGTTTGAGTGAATCGAGATACGCTTCATCTGCCATTAAATTTTCGAAGACCACGGATTCCTGATTGGTATCAAATTTAGCAAACCCATTTTTATATCGGTCCGATTCGCGAATATAATCTCTTAAAAATTGAGGGTACTCTTTCCAAAGTTCATTCATATAACTGCCGCCCGGAGAGGTCCATTCACGCTGGAAAATGGGTTGAAATTCATTCAGTTTCTCACGAACAGCTGTTTCGGCATGACGCTGCAATCTGGAGTCGATGGTTGTGTAGATCACCAATCCATCAGAATAGAGATCATAACCATTCTCTTCTACCCAGTCTGTTACTTGTTGGCGAACGTATTCTCCAAAATAGCGGCTTTCTCTACCGGATCTTGAGGGGGGCTGATAATTTAATGCGATATCCTCTTCTATAAGGCCTTCAAAAACCTCATCGGAAATGAATCCGTTGTTATTCATCAACTGTAAAACCACATTTCTTCTGGATTTGGCCCGTTCTTCGAATAGTCTCGGATTGTATGCATATACTGCTCTTAGCTGGCCTATGAGAGTAGCGGCTTCAGAAACGGTAAGGTCGTTTGCCGGTTTACCGTAGTGAGTACGGGCTGCTGATTGAATCCCGAACGCACTATTGGCAAATTCTACGGTATTCAGATACATCTCAATAATTTCACTTTTGGTGTAATTATTTTCAATCTGAACAGCCGTTATCATTTCGCGTAGTTTTCTTGTAATGGAAACGTCGAAACCAATTTTCCGATAGAGATTTCGGGCAAGCTGCTGGCTGATTGTTGAACCACCGTGAAAACGCTGTTGAATCCAGTAGTAGGGCAGTCTCATCAAGCTTTGAAAATCGACACCCCAATGTTGAAAAAATCGATGATCTTCAGTTGCAATCAGTGCATTGATCACATTAGGGGATATCTCATCAATAGAAACATATGTTCTGTTCTCAATAAAATATCGGTCCAAAACGGCTCCATCCCGACTTCTGACTTCTGATGCAATCGCGGTCCGGGGATTTTCCAATTCTGCAATAGAGGGCAGTGCCTGAAATAGATAGATCACAAAAGCAATACCGGAAATAATGATGACTGAAGTTGTGATCAGTGCAGCGATCAGCAGCTTTTTTTTCTTGTCATATCCATCCGACTTTTTTCTGTTTGCAGCAACCTGCTTTCGATATTCCGGGTCACTGAAATATCGGGTCATATCCACATTTTGTTTCTTCTTACTCATTGTAAAGCGGATTCATATGAATTATTAGAAATCGGTTTGAAAATCATGTTGTCGTTATCCCAAGTAACGAGGTTTACTACCCCTTTGTTATAAATTGCGGCTGATTTGTAAAGATAAAAAGCACCGGTATTTATATAGGTTCCCGACGAAAAAGTTTCCTTTCTGGGCACATGGTCATGGCCGGTTATAATATAGTCAAAAGAATGGGTCTTAAGAGTGTTTTTAGCCCATTCAGAAAGCCTTTTTGTATTTAGATCTCTGTTATTCCTGGTTAATTCAGAAAAAGTTTTCATAACATGATTGCCAGTAGCGCCGGAAAATATCGTTTGGAACAACTTGACAAATCCGGAATTACGTAAAATTCTGTGGAGAAGCGGCCTTTCCAAAAGGTACCGGGAATCTGAGATACCGTCCCCATGAGTAAGAAAAAAAGATTTATTATCCTTATTTAAAAGTCTGTACTCATATTCTACATCGAAACCACAGTCGCGGAAGTGTTCCTTTGTCCAGTAATCGTGGTTTCCGGTGATAAAAAGTCCGCCGGTTTTTGTTTTATGATATTCAGTAAAACGATTCAACAGTTTTTTCCCAAGTGGCGGAATGTAATTTGGGAATTCCATCCAATAGTCAAAAAGATCTCCAAGAATGTGGATCGTGTAGTTATTGGATTCACAGAAATTGATGATCTGAATAATTTCATTTTCGAGATTGCTGTTTTCAGCATCAGAGAGTGCGCCAAGATGAACATCTGATAGGAATAGCAACTTCATCCGGTTGGGCTATTTTTTTCTCGTGACAATGAAATCGACCAGTGCTTCAAAATCATCATAACCCGAAACAATTGGCAAGGATTTTAATTGTTTCAGGGCAGATTCTGTATAACTGACCATTTTCCCCTCAGCATACTTTAGTCCGTCATGATCATTCACAAATGAGACAATTTGATCAATTTCTTTCGAACTCTTCCTTCGTTTTCTCATTAAGCGCCTGATTCGTAAACGATCCATTTTTGTTGCGTTTTCGAGGGCATATATCAGTGGAAGAGTCACTTTTCTTTCCTTGATATCATTACGGGTAGGTTTGCCAATATCATCCATGCCGTAATCAAACAGATCATCTTTAATCTGAAAAGCT
>DEMS01000028.1:237652-263356 GCA_002359315.1 Bacteroidetes bacterium UBA2664
TCCGATCTTTAAACCGACCTCTTTCATGGTATTGATAATTTGCTCGTCATTCGTGGTGGCAATGGCGCCGCATTGGCAGCAAGCTGAAATGAGACTGGCTGTTTTCTCAGAAATAATCTGAAAATACCGATCTTCGGTCATATTAAATAGGTTGGAGGTTTTCATCTGTCTTAATTCCCCCTCACTCATTTTTTTGACAGCATCGGATAGTACATGCAGTAGTTGATACTCTTTATAATCGAGTGCGATCAGCAGGCCTTTTGAGAGCAGAAAATCACCCAGAAGTACCCCTGCCTTATTTCTCCATATTTTATTTATACTAAGGAAAGCTCTTCGTTTGTCAGACTCATCAACTACGTCATCATGTATCAGGGTAGCAGTGTGTAACAATTCTATCATCGTAGCCGCAACAAAGCTGCGTTTATCAATCTCTCCAAACATTCGGGCAGTCATGAAAACGAGAGTAGGCCGTATCTCTTTCCCTTTTTGGCGCAGCAGATAGTTGATGATCTGATCGAGCAAAAAGACATCACTGCTGATCTCTTCTTTGAAAAATTTCCGGAATACCTGCAGGTCATTTTGTACAGGGCCGGTAATCTCTTTCAAATTCCTATCCTGATTAACTGCCGGTTTTTTTTCTGTGAGAACCTCTTGGCTCATTGTAACTGAATCAAATTTTATTTTTCAAGAAAATACGAATAATGCTGATTAATTATTTGCGCAATGCAAGGCGGGTGATTAGTTTATCATTGAGCCAAAAATAGGCAACAAAAAGAAGAAATCAACATCTATGTGAGCGCGTGAAAATTAAGATTTTGGGTTTAAATTATGTTTTTTTCAGTGTTTTATTTTATATCGTGAAGGGATGATTATTAATCAGATTCAAGAAATCTAATCATATGTTAAATGAATAAAATTGCAATTCTGACCAGCGGAGGGGACTCACCGGGTATGAACGCAGCTGTTCGGGCAGTTACTCGGGCCGGTATAAATTTTGGGTATGAAATAGTTGGTATTCGATCTGGGTATAGAGGATTAATTGAGGATAATTTTGTAGAAATTAAATCATCTGATGTCTCCGGGATCATTCAGAGAGGCGGTACTATATTAAAAACAGCTCGTTCTGAAAGATTTATGACACCTGAGGGGCGTGCCATTGCAGCGAATAACCTGAAGAAAAAGGGTGTTGATACGCTTATTGTGATTGGAGGGGATGGAACATTCAGGGGGGCTACTGTTATTGCGGCTGAGCACGGGATCAGGGTTGTAGGGATACCGGCAACCATTGACAATGATCTGATCGGCAGTGATGAGACGATAGGTTACGATACCGCATTGAATACAGCCATGGAGGCGATCGATAAAATCAGGGATACCGCGGATGCTCATGAGCGACTTTTTTTCATAGAGGTGATGGGGCGTCATACCGGATTTATAGCCCTTGAAACCGGTATTGCCTCAGGTGCAGAGATGATTATCCTGCCTGAGGAAATACAAAATATTGATGAGATTAAAGAGTCGCTAACGGAGACTCTGAAAGTTCATGAGCGAAGTACATTAATTGTTGTTGCTGAAGGTGATGAGGAAGGAGGGGCAACCAAGATTTGCAGTCAGTTGGAAAATGATTTCAGTAATTATGATATGAGGGTTTGTATTTTGGGCCATGTTCAGAGAGGCGGTTCACCCACAGCACACGATCGGGTACTTGCGAGTCGGCTGGGATACGAAGCCGTAAAAGCAATTCATGAAGGCAAGAGTGAGGTAATGGTTGGAGTGATTAACAATAAATGTAAAATCACCCCATTGAAGGAGACATTTGGAAAGACAAAACAAGTAAATTTGGATCTTTTATCGATGGCCAGGATTTTACGATAGAAGAAGAATAGAAATAAAACAGGATAATGGTACATATAGACATAGAAAGTGCGAAGAGATTTATTACCACAGATGAGTTTGCTGATGCAAATCAAAAAGCAGAAACTGCTTACCGGCAAGTCGTTGAGGGTAGCGGACAGGGGAGTGATTGGCTTGGGTGGAGGCGCATACTTTCGGAGCCTAACGATGCTGAGCTGGAAGAGATAACGGATCATGCAACCCGAATTCGTGAAGATGCAGATCTGTTTATTGTCTGCGGCATTGGCGGTTCCTACACGGGCGCGATGGCTGTAATAAAAGCTTTAAATCCGGTGTTCAGAAATAATGGGCCGGAAGTATTATTTGCCGGCCATCATATGAGCGGAAAATATTTAAAAGAGTTGATTGAATATCTGGAAGAGCCAAAAGCTGATGGAGAGTTGAAAAGTGTGTATCTGAATGTGATTTCAAAATCGGGTTCTACACTTGAAACAGCACTCGCTTTCAGAATGCTCAGGAGTTGGATTCATAAAAGTTATGAGGATGCCGACCGACGAATCATTGCAACTACCGGCCCGAGCGGCGGAGTTCTCAATAAAATTATAGAAGAGGAAGGGTATAAAAAATATATTATTCCGGAAGATGTGGGGGGACGTTATTCTGTACTGACTCCGGTAGGATTATTGCCCATTGCGGTGGCCGGAATTGATATACAACGGCTTTTTTATGGAGCGGTATCGGTATTAGAGCAAGAAAAGAAGAATAGAAAAGCATTAATTGATTACGCCTCAATTCGTTATTTGATGCATGAAAAGGGGTATGCCGTGGATGTGATTGGCAGTTTTGAACCGGAATTGAATGGTTTTACTGCATGGATTCAACAACTTATCGGTGAAAGTGAAGGGAAAGAGGGGAAAGGGTTATATCCTGCATTGGCCGGTTTTTCAACGGATCTTCATAGCGTCGGACAACTGATACAAGAAGGCAGGCGTAATATTTTTGAGACTTTGATCGTGGTAGAGAAGCCCATTTCAAATTTAGTCGTTAATCGCAGTGATGGTGAGGATATTGATCAACTGAGTTACCTGACGGGTAAATCATTTCATGAAATTAACAGAAGTGCGCTGGAAGGTACAGTACAAGCGCATAGTGAGGGGGGTATTCCAGTGTGTAAAGTGGTTATTAATATACTGAATGAACAGAACTTGGGAGAGTTAATATATTTCTATGAGCTGTTTACGGCTGTCTATGTTTATATGCTTGAGGTAAATCCGTTTAATCAGCCCGGAGTAGAAGATTATAAAAAAGCGATGTATCGTTTATTGGGAAAAGATAATTAACAGGATGGAAACAGAAATGGGTTCGGAGCCGGAAGGAAAGATAGTGGGTCAAAAAAAATATATTGCTGTTGCGGGAAATATAGGTGCGGGAAAATCATCCCTTACAGCCCTCCTGGGGAAGAACTTTGGGTGGGAAACCTATTATGAGTCTGTAGATGATAACCCATATTTATCAGATTTTTATGAAGATATGAGAAGGTGGAGTTTTAATTTGCAGATCTATTTTTTGTCGAGCCGTTTTAAACATCAGAAAATATTGATGGATATGGAAAGCTCACTCATACAAGACCGAACGATATATGAGGATGTGGAGATTTTTGCTAAAAACTTGCACGAAATGGGGTTGATGAGTGACCGTGACTATCAAAATTATTGTTCACTTTTTGATGAGATGGCATCCTATCTGAAGGCACCGGATCTGTTAATTTATTTGCGGGCTGATGTTCCAACTCTCGTGAAACAGATCCAACAGAGAGGAAGGGAGTATGAAAATACGATTCGAATTGAATATCTTGAACGATTGAATCGACTTTATGAAGATTGGATTGATTCATATAAACATGAAAAATTGGTTATAGACACAGATGATATCGATTTTGTGAACAATCCGGAGGATCTGGGGAAGATTCTGAACTTAGTGGAACAAAGGTTGTACGGATTGTTTAATTAAATTGCATAAAAAAAGGTTTCTTGTTATTTTTGGGAGCTATTGTGGAAAAAAATAAACTGACATTCAATTTACAGGAATTACCGGAAGGCAGGAGTGAAAGAAAGATTGAACTCTTGGCTGAAGAATTAGACCTTGAAGCTGAAATCAGTTTTTTGGGAGCCGGTTTAAACGTGGATTTTTATAAGACAAATCACTTTGTTGAAGTAAAATTTCAGGTGAATGCAAAAGTATCATTGATATGTGATCGTTCATTAAAACCGTTTGAAAAAGAGTTAGAAGGAAAATATCAGGTTGTATTTGATCCCAATATAGAGGAAGAATCTGAAACAGAAGATGGCGCAAACCGTCTGCTTTCAGCAAATGATTTACGGATTGATATATCCAAAGAAGTAGTTGATACCATTATGCTTGAGATTCCAATTAAGAAAATCCATCCCGATTTTTTTGATGAGGATGGGAATCCGAAAGAGTTTGAAACACAAACATTTGGATCGAGCGGTGATGATGAAGAAAAGATTGACCCCAGATGGTCAGAATTAAAAAAACTGAAGTAAAATTCATAAATAGACAAATAAATGGCACATCCAAAACGAAAAACCTCGAAAGCCCGCAAAAACAAGAGGCGTTCACATCATGCATTATCTGATACTCCGCTTGCTGAGTGTTCAAATTGTGGTGCAATGCATCGTTACCACCATGTATGTATGGAGTGTGGGCATTATAGAGGGAGACAGGTAATAAACGTCTCTAAATAACTAAAAAACAGATATGTTAATTGCTGTTGATACAGTGGGTGGGGATTATTTCCCCGGTACACCGGTTCAAGGAGCTATTGAAGCTACCAGGGAGTCTCAGGATATTGAAGTTCTTCTTGTTGGCCCAAAAGAGTTGATTCAAAAAGAGCTCGATGCTCTTGAATTCGATTCAGGGAGAGTGCATCTATTGCATGCGCCCGAGATAATCGGAATGGATGAATCGCCGGCATCAGCAGTTAAAACCAAAAGAAATTCATCCATTACAGTGGGAATCTCTGCTCACAAACAGGGAGATTGTGCCGCATTCGTAAGTGCAGGAAATACTGGAGCCTTATTGGCTGCATCGATGTTCCTTCTCGGGAAATTAGAAGGCGTAATCAGGCCTACAATAGCTACAGCTTACCCAACAATCAATGGCACAAGTCTGCTGGTTGATGCCGGTGCTAATCTGGAATTGAAGCCTGAGATGTATTATCAGTTTGCAAAAATGAGTGAGATTTTTGCCCGTGATGTCATGCGAATTCAAAATCCGACGATTGGGCTGCTCAATATTGGTGAAGAGCCTGAAAAAGGAACCGACCTGCACAAAGAGGTTTATAATCAGCTTTCGCAGCTCAAAAATTTTGTTGGTAACATTGAGGGGAAAGATATTCTTTTTGGTAAGGCCGATATCTATTTGACAGATGGATTTACAGGTAATATCATATTAAAATATGGGGAATCGATTCCTGAAGTACTGATTCATCTGTTAAAGAGTACAATGAAAGAGAGTCGTATTGATGAAGATTCTCAAAAATTAGTTTTTAAGGTAGTTGCTCAAGCATTAAATTCCTTCAATTATGAGCATGTAGGCGGGGTTCCTTTTTTAGGAGTAAATGGAACCAGTTTGGTTGGCCATGGCGGTAGTTCAGTGACAGCCATAAAAAACATGATATTGAATGCCTCGAAATGTGTGAAAAATGAGGTTAATCATAAAATAGTATCCTCTCTAAACTAAATAACCCATTTTAAATGAGTTTAAAACGAGCTAAGATTTCCGGTATTGGCCGATATCTGCCAGAGTATATCCTCACAAATAAAGAGCTGGAAACCATGGTCGAGACAAACGACGAGTGGATCCGCTCCAGAACCGGAATATCAGAACGCCGTATTCTTAAAGATCCGGATAAAGCGACTGCATTTATGGCTACTGAAGCTGCAAAAGAAGCGCTCGCTGATGCAAATGTGGATGCATCAGAAATCGATATGATCGTATTGGGCACAGTGACACCGGATTACATGTTTCCATCCACAGCGGCGTTGGTTCAAAAGAGAATAGGTGCCGTAAATGCGTGGGGCTTTGATCTGTCTGCCGCTTGCTCCGGTTTTCTTTTTGCCCTTTCAACCGGAACGATGATGATTGAGTCAGGCCGGGCAAAAAAAGTACTCGTGATCGGTGCAGATAAGATGAGCTCGATTGTAGATTTTACAGATCGGACAACCTGTATACTTTTTGGAGATGCTGCCGGTGCCGTTGTACTGGAAGAGGCAGATAAAGGAGGAATCATCGATTTTGTACATCATACGGATGGAGATGAAGAGTGCAGCCTCTACCAGCATGCAGGCGGCAGCCTGAACCCTGCATCACTGGAAACCGTAAAGAACGGCAAACATTTTTTAACGCAGGATGGGCCGGTTGTTTTTAAGAAAGCAACTCAAGGCATGGCGGATGTATCGCTGGAGATTATGGAACGGAACCAATTGACCGGCGATGATGTGGCATGGTTAGTGCCGCATCAGGCAAATTTACGAATTATCAATGCTACAGCCAGAAGGATGGGATTGAGCACGGATAAAGTGATGATCAATATTGAGAAATTTGGGAATACGACGGCAGCTACGATTCCACTATGTCTTTACGATTGGAAGGATAAATTGAATGAGGGGGATAAAATTATCCTGGCTGCTTTTGGCGGTGGGATCACATGGGGAGCAACTTATTTGGAGTGGAGTAAATAATGGAAGCAATACTATTTCCGGGACAAGGTTCTCAAAAAGTGGGAATGGGGCTGAATCACTATGAATCATCCGATGGATTTCGTGATTATGTGGATGAGGCAGACCGTCTTCTGGGTTATTCGTTAAGCGATATTATGTTTGAGGGCCCTGCAGAGACCTTAACTCGAACTGAATTTACTCAACCGGCTATATTTGTGCACTCGGTTGCACTTTTCCATCAGCTTCAGCTGAATCCGGATATGACAGCCGGACATAGCCTGGGAGAATTTTCCGCATTAACAGCGGCCGGTGTGATGGATTTTGAAACTGCACTATCTGTAGTTGCACTTCGCGGTAAACTTATGCAGAATGCCGGAGATGTGAATCCCGGCAGTATGGCCGCACTGATTGGACTGGATGATAAAATTGTTGACAATATCTGCCTGGAAGCAACACAAATCATACAGAAACCGGTAGTTCCGGCCAATTATAACTGCCCGGGACAATTAGTTATTTCCGGTGACATTGATGCTGTGAAAAAAGCTGTGGAGCTGGCAAAAGAGAATGGATGCCGGCTTGCAAAAATGTTGCCGGTAAGTGGCGCATTCCACTCGCCATTAATGAAGCCTGCTTTTGATGCCCTCAAAAAGAAATTAGATGAGATCGAATTTAAAGACCCAAAATTTCTTGTTTACAGTAATTATACAGCAGAACCGTCTGAAAGTCCGGATGTGCTCAAAGAAAATCTGCTGAATCAACTTGTAAGTCCGGTAAAATGGACACAAACTGTAATTCATATGGAAAAAGTGGGTGCAAATAGTTTTATTGAGGTTGGCCCGGGAGCTGTTCTTCAAGGCCTGGTTAAACGAACACTCAATAATGTAACGATAGGCGGACACGAATAAAGATCATGAATTTAAAAGATAAAAATAGCTTAGTAACAGGGGGTAGCCGGGGCATTGGGAAATCAATTGCCATGAAATTGGCGGAATTAGGTGCTAATGTGGCAATTACCTACTCCAGATCAGCGGATGCTGCAGAAGAAGTTGTAAAAGAGATGAAAGCATTGGGCGTGAAAGCAATTGCAATTCAAGCCGATGCTGTAGATTTTGCCAGGGCTGATGAAGTGATAAATGAGATTGTGGAGGAGTGGGGAAGTTTGGATATACTTGTCAATAATGCAGGTATCACAAAAGACAATCTGATACTGAGAATGGATGAGAAGGCGTGGGATGATGTGATCAATACAAATTTAAAAAGTGTATTTAATTACAGTAAAGCGGCGGCAAAACCGATGATGCGGGCGCGGGGCGGTTCAATCATTAATATCAGTTCTGTAGTCGGTATAAGCGGAAATGCGGGACAGAGTAATTATGCTGCATCCAAAGCCGGAATTGTTGGATTTACAAAATCATTTGCCAAAGAGCTGGCAAGCCGTAACATTCGGGCAAATGTTGTAGCGCCCGGATATATTACAACAGAAATGACCGGAAGTTTGGATGAAAAATTATTGGAAGCGATTAAATCAGAAACACCGCTGGGCAGACCCGGTGAACCTGAAGAAGTGGCCAATAGTGTCGCTTTTTTGGCATCTGAATGGAGTTCATATATTACCGGTGAAGTGATAAGAGTGGATGGCGGAATGGCCATGTAGAGCAGAAACTTTTAAAACATTGCCTTTATCGTGTAATATTTACTGAGATGTTGTATTTTCACCAAAGAAATTTTTTATAACACTATACAAACCCATAATTAAAAATAAGGTCCAAAATATGTCACAAGACGTAGAAGCAAAAATCAAATCCATTATTGTAGATAAACTAGGTGTAGATGAAGCAGAAGTAGTAACTGATGCGAACTTCACAAATGATTTGGGTGCTGACTCACTCGATACTGTTGAATTGATCATGGAATTTGAAAAAGAGTTCGATATGAGTATTCCTGATGAAGATGCAGAAAACATCGCAACTGTTGGCGATGCTGTTAGATATGTTCAGGGCAAATCGTAGTCCAAAACCAGTAAATATTATATGACCGGAAGAAGAGTTGTCGTCACGGGAGTAGGTGCATTTACACCTGTTGGTAAAAACACATCAGATTTTTGGGATGGGTTGGTTGCCGGCAAGAGTGGAGTGCGTCAAATTACACATTTCGATACAAGCGATCTGCCGACCAAATTTGCAGGACAGATCGAAAATTATAATCCAGAGGATTACTTCGATCGAAAAGAGGCGCGAAGGCTCGATCCGGTCACACAATATGCTGTTATCACTTCAGATGAAGCAGTGAAAGACAGTGGCATTGATCTTGATACAGTAAATAAAGATCGTATTGGAGTGATGATAGGAACCGGTATCGGTGGCATGACCACTTTTTACGAACAATCCATTTCTCTTCACGAGCACGGTGCAAGAGGGGTGAATCCCTTCTTTATTCCGATGCTTATTCCGGATATGCCTGCCGGACAAGTATCCATTAAATATGGCTTCAGAGGCCCTAACTTCTGTGCCGTTTCAGCATGTGCAACCGGATCTCATAATATCGGACTCGCATTCGACTCGATTCGTTTTGGCCAGTCAGATATGGTTCTTTGCGGTGGTACAGAAGCTCCGGTATGGCGGATCGGTGTAGCGGGTTTTTCATCGATGAAGGCATTATCCAGAAGAAATGATGAGCCTGAAAGAGCTTCACGTCCATTCGACAAAGACAGAGATGGATTTGTTTTAGGTGAAGGTGCTACTTTGTTTATGCTGGAATCTCTCGATTCTGCACTGGATAGAGGAGCTAAAATCTACGGTGAGATAGTGGGATATGGATTTTCTGCAGATGCTCATCATATTACTGCACCGGACCCGGAAGGAAACGGGGTTCAACTTGCAATGAATAATGCTCTTGATATGGCCGGTATAAAACCGGAAGATGTAGAGCATATAAACATGCACGGAACATCCACGCCATTAGGGGATATTGCAGAGACCAATTCTATTAAAAAAGTATTTGGTGATCACGCTTACAAGATCAATCTCAATTCGACCAAATCGATGACAGGCCACATGTTGGGCGCCGCGGGTGCTGCGGAATCTCTTGCTGCTTTATTGGCGATCTATCACGGTGTGATACCGCCAACGATAAACCAGGACACTCCCGACCCTGAATGCGATCTGAATTATACTCCCAATAAAGCCGTAAAACGGGACATCACTTATGCGCTTAATAATGCATTTGGATTCGGTGGCCATAATACGACGCTTGTTTTCAAGAAATTCAAAAAATAGAAGATGATAAATTCCTTCAGAAAATGGTTCCGTGGGAAATCGGACTCAGAGGACCATGGGCCGAATCATCAACTGAAGGATCTTGAAAAAGTATTGGGACTACCCATCTCTTCGGAGCATGAAACACTTTTTTATCGCGCACTCAGCCACCGTTCGATTGTAGACAATGATAAATACGATTCAATAGCGACATACGAAAGGCTGGAATTTTTGGGGGATGCGGTCCTGGATCTGATTGTTACTGAGATTTTGTTTGATAAATATCCTCAGGAGAATGAAGGTTTTCTAACCAAGATGCGTGCCAAGATTGTTCGTGCCGATACTCTATTTGATTTAGCTATAAAATTGGGTTTGAGTAAATTTTTAGTGATCGGTGACCGGGCTGTAGGCCAGGGAATAGAAAAATCAAAAAGTGTTTTATCTGATGTTTATGAAGCATTAACGGCAGCTGTATATGTATCCTACGGATATGAGCAGGCGTTTGATTTTGTGAGCCGCAGCCTTGAAGAATTTATCGACTTTGACGATTTAGTCACTCATATCGATAATCATAAAAGTTTATTGATGGAGTATGCCCAGTCTGAAAAGCTGGAATTGCCCCGATATGAAATACTGTCTGAAAAAGGTCCGGGTCATAATAAGACTTTTCATGTAGCTGTATTTATCGGTGATGATAAATATGGTGAAGGTGAGGGAAAGAGCAAAAAAAATGCTGAACAGAAGGCAGCAAAAAAAGCACTTCTTTCAATTAAAAAATAGTTATTCCATACTAAAGGCATTTTTTAATATCTTTGAACCAATGATTTATTGGCCTGATTGACAGACAGGTCAAATTCCATCATTTCTCAATTTTTAATCTCCAATCTTTCAAGAAGAATGATCGCTGCATTGCTAAAACCGGAATTGGATGAGCTGATCGAGAAAAAGGCCTGGGTTGCAATCAAAGAGGTACTGGAAGAGGTGCCTGCTGTTGATGTAGCAGAACTTCTGGAGGAGCTTGAACCGGAAGTTGCCATCGTGATCTTCAGGCTGCTCAAAAAAGTGAAAGCAGCTGATGTATTTTCCTATTTGAGTACAGCAAAAGGGATTGAACTGCTGGAGGTATTCAGCCGGGAGCAGCTGAGTGATGTGATGAATAATCTGGAGCCTGATGAGAGGGTCGCCTTGATGGAGGAGTTGCCCGGTGATCTCACACAGAAGCTTTTCAATTCAATGGATCCGAAAAACATTGCGCAAGTTCGAATGTTGCTCGGTTATCCCGCTGAAAGTGTTGGCCGGTTAATGACCACCAACTATGTTAAAATTAAGAAAGACTGGACGGTCGAGAAGAGTTTTGAGCATATTCGTAAATATGGGCGAACAGCCGAGACCGTTAATGTGATCTATGTGGTGGATGAGGAAGAAAAGCTGATTGATGATTTGAGAATTACTCAGATTATCGTGGCCAACGCTGATGCAAAAATTTCTGACATAATGGACAGCAAATTTGAAGCGTTAAGTGCCTTTGATGATCAAGAGGAAGCAGTTCGAATGTTGAGTAAGTATGACCGGATTGCCTTACCGGTTGTTGATTCGGGAGGAATTTTAGTGGGAATTGTAACCGTTGATGACGTTCTGGATGTTGCTGAAGAAGAGACGACCGAGGATATGCATTTAATGGCGGGTATGTCTGCACTCAGTAAAACCTACTCAGAGACAACGATGGGCGATATGGTTGGCAAGCGTATCGGTTGGCTGGTGATACTTTTTCTGGGTCAGATGCTAACCGTGACAGCAATGGCCGGCTTTGAAGGGGCACTGGCATCGGCAGCTGTCTTGGCACTTTTTATCCCGATGATTATTTCCAGTGGAGGGAATTCAGGTTCGCAGGCCGCCACACTGATTATTCGTGCGATTTCTACAGAAGATATCAGCCTCTCAGACTGGTTTAAAGTGTTCAAAAGGGAGTTTATGTCCGGATTGCTATTGGGGGCAATAATCGGTGTTTTAGGGACGATTGTTATCGCATTTTGGATGGTCCTTCGAGGCGAACCGTTTACGTTGGCAGTTGGCCTTCAGGCACTGACAGTCGGGCTTAGTCTGCTTTTTGTGGTAATGTTTGGGAATATGAGTGGTTCGATGCTTCCATTTTTCTTGTCAAAACTGGGTTTAGATCCAGCGGTTACATCGGCACCTTTTGTCGCAACCCTGGTGGATGTAACGGGTATAATTATCTATTTTTCAATTGCCGTTGCATTGTTGAGCGGTGTTGTCCTTTAACTCAATAAATCTGTTGGTTTTTATGAAAGCTTATTTAGATCTGGTTCAGAATGTACTTGATAACGGGGTTTGGAAAGAGAACCGAACCGGAGTAAGAACACTTTCAAATTTTGCGGAATATTATCGGGTGGATCTTTCGGAAGGGTTTCCGCTGCTGACAACAAAAAAAGTATTCTTTCGATCGGTGATTATGGAGCTACTGTGGTATTTGAGAGGTGAAGATCATATCAAATGGCTTCGTGATGAAAATAATATTCATATCTGGGATGCATGGGCAGATGAGGATGGATATGTAGGGCCGATCTATCCGGTATTGTGGCGTCGTTTTCCGATGGCAAAAGCATCAGACGGGTCAGCATACCGGCCGCTGGAGGGAAAAGAAGAGAAGAGTTGGGGTTATGATGAGTTTGATCAGGTACAAAATGCGATTCATATGCTAAAAACGAATCCGAACAGCCGCAGGATTGTGGTATCGGCGTGGCATCCGGGACTGTTGGGTGAGATGGGCCTTCCGCCTTGTCATTTGATGTATATATTTAATGTAGCAGATGGAAAGTTAAACTGTCATCTGACACAGAGATCCGGCGATATTGCGTTGGGGATTCCTTTTAATCTGGCCTGTTATTCTGCCCTTACCATGGCAGTGGCTCAGGAAGTAGATCTGGAGCCCGGGGTTTTTGCACATACGATTGTAGATGCACATATCTATGAAAATCATATCGATGGATTGAAGGAGCAGTTGAAAAGAGAGCCGAAAAAATTACCTGAGCTAAAAATCGCCAAAAAGCCGGTGGATGACCTGACCTATGAGGATTTTGAACTCTCCAATTATGATCCCCATCCTGTGATCCGATTCCCGGTTGCCGTATGAAGCTGATTATAATTGTTGCCCACGACCCAAATCTGGTAATCGGGAAAGACGGCTCCCTTCCCTGGCACTATAGTGAAGATCTCAAATTTTTTAAACGTACGACGATGGGTGCCCCGCTGTTAATGGGCCGGGTTGTATTTGAAGAGTTGAATGAGAAACCGCTGCCTGGACGTGAAAATGTTGTGTTGAGCCGGTCGAAGAGTTATGACCATGTAAAAACGTTTGGGTCGATAGATGATGCGCTGGAATACCTGAGTGATCGGGATGAAGTATTTGTAATCGGGGGCGGTGAGATCTACAGGCAGATGATCGATATTGTGGATGAGCTGGTGGTTACAGAAATCAAGAAAGAGTATGAGGGAGATACCTTTTTGGTAGATTATCGCGAAGATATTGGGACGGTTTGGGAGGAGGTTTGGAGAGAGGATCATGAGGAGTTTTCGTTTGTTAAATACAAGAGAAGTCCTGGATCAAAAGAATCGTGAACCGGGAGGTCGTTCATGGGCAGCATGTGAAAAGCACAAATTAAATGGTCCGCAAAGGGCAGCCCAAGCAATGATTTGTGGCCGGTGCTAATTTGCGCTTTTCACATGCTGCCCATTCACTTGAAGAGTCCATTAATATAAGGCCGGTGCTAATTTGCGCTTTTCACAATCTGCCCATTCACTTGAAATACAGGCTAATATTAGGTTAGCTCTTATCTTTGTCTCTGTCATTCTGAATTTATTTCAGAATCTCAATGTAATGAGATATGCAAAACCCATTTCACCTATTAAACCCATAAACCCTGAGACCCTGACCTCCGTCAGGGTGGCGGTATATTTTCGTTGGTCACCACGGCACCTCCCTACCTGTCATCCTGAATTTATTTCAGGATCTCAAAGTCAAAAAGGACCAGCAATGGTATCAAATCTTCAACTCTTTAAGATGAACCAGGTAGGGTTTTACGACGGGTTTGGTGAGGGCGATGATATGTTGGGTGTCGGCGGCTTTGGAGAATTCGATGGCCCGGTTTTCTTCATCAAGGATCCAGATGCTTTCATTCTCATATTTGTAAGCTTCACTGAAACTCTCATTTGAGTCCATATAGAAAGAAGCGGAGTGATCATCAGATGGATACCCTTTTTGTTCGAGGAATAGTTTGGTTTTGGTCCGGATCTCTTCTTGAAGCAGATGTCTCTCCCGACGGTCAGTAAATCGGGTTGCAAACAATTTCCTGTTTAAAAAACGGTTGGAGAGATCGTTAAGGATTTTATCTTTGCTTTTCGCCCAGTTTTTGATGGAAATAAAAACATCATGATCGTCCAGGGCCAGGTAGTGTTCCATCAGGCTATCAGAAATGGTCTTTTTGGAGGATGGTTTCCGGGTTAAAAAATAACTCAATGATGATGAAGGAACGGCAACATTCTCGCCGGCATCGGTTAAAAACTTGGCTCGTTCAAATATTTTCCGAAGCAGTGTATCTGCACTTAGAACGGTTTTGTGTAGGTAGACTTGCATGTACATCAGTCTGCGGGAGAGGATGTAGTTTTCTACAGCATAGATTCCTTTTTTTTCGATGACAATATTTCCCTTAAACACGCGCATGGTTTTCAGGATGCGATTAATTCCGACGGATCCCTCGGATACCCCGGTAAAGAAACTGTCCCGCTTCAGATAGTCGAGCCGGTCCATATCCAGTTGTGAGGAGACGAGCTGGTGGAGGAATTTTTTAGGATATTGATCCGTGAAGATTTCAATCGCAGTATCCAAAACCCCATCAAACTCTTTGTTAAGAGATTTCATGATTTTAAGACTCATCATCTCATGGTTGAAATCCTTAATGAGAGTGTGTTCCAGTGTATGGGAAAGGGGGCCATGACCCACATCGTGCAGCAGAATGGCAATCAGGGTGCCATTCAGTTCCGCTTTACTGATGGTCGTATCTTTTTCTTTCAGATTTTTTAGCACGCGCTGACCCAGCTCCATGGCACCCATGGCATGGGAGAAACGTGAGTGTTCGGCCGCGGGAAAAACCAGATACCCAAGGCCCAATTGGCGAATACGCCTGAGCCGCTGTACATAGTGATGATCGATCAGCTGAAGGATGATCCCTTTCGGAATGGTGATGAACCCGTGTACCGGATCGTTAAAAATTTTGTACTGATTGCTCTTATCCATATTCAGGGTTTTTTAAAGAGATACTTTTCAGGGTTCTCAATCTTTGGAATACGGGTTGGGCGTTGAGTATTTAAATCAAACCAAACACCGGTTGTTTTACAGACGGCTTTCAGTTCTTTGCTTTCCTTTTCATAAATCGCCTGAAATCCTTTGATACTGCTGTTGCCCAATTCATCAAGTGCACTGCCGATCAAGATCGTTTCACCGTAAAGAATCGGTTTCAGATAGTCGAGTTCCATATGAACCAGGACAAAACTCTTTCCCTGAGACATTGAGTTACGAAACTCTGCTACATTGTTTACGAGATCGATTCGGGCCTCCTCAAAATAGGAGTTGAAAACGGCATTATTAACGTGATTTAGTGGGTCCAGATCTCGGAATCGAACCTTCATTTCGGTCCAGTGATAAAAAGAATCCGGGTGATAATCAGGGCGTAATATTTGATCTTTCACTTATTTGATTCGGTTAATTTATATCTCTTTATTCGTTGAATTCATCATCTCTTCATGATATCCGCTAATTCAGCGTACCGTAAAGGTAAACAGAATCAAAGAGGAAAAAATGGAATAATTTCTGATTTAGGTCTATTTCGATCACTTTCTTGCTTATATTTGAAACGCAAAAGGGCATTTTGGTGGTTGATGTACCACTTCATTACGTTATTTACGACAGTATATAAGATCAAACCGAATTAAACACGCAAACACAGGATATGTTAGAAAAAAAAGCTCAATCATTCTTAGAGACGTTAATCATCACGCCGAGTCCGACCGGATATGAAAGTACCGGACAGAAGGTGTGGAAAGAGTATCTCTCCGGTTTTGCGGACAAGGTAGAGTCTGATTCCTATGGATCAGCATTGGCCAGGATCCAGACGAACAATGATGTAGCGACGGTAATGCTTGAAGCACATGCTGATGAAATCGGGATGGTGGTTCAGCATATTTCCGATGACGGTTTTGTGACGCTGAATAAGCTGGGGGGCAGTGATTCCACCATTGCCAGGGGAAAGAAAGTCTATATTTACAATAAGAGGGGACGTGTGACCGGGGTTGTGGGCAATACGGCGATTCATCTTCAGGAAAATAAGAATGGCGGGGGGAAACAGCCGGCCTGGAAAGATATTTTTGTGGATATCGGTGTTTCGTCGAAAGAGGAAGCACTGGAGATGGTTCAGATTGGTGATCCGGTAACGTATACGGATGAGATTGAGTTTTTAAATGATGATATCATTTCCGGGAGGGCATTGGATAACCGGATCGGCGGGTTTGCGATTGCGGAGGTGATGCGGAATCTGAAAAAAAGGAAGAAAGACTTGAAAGTGAATGTGCTGGCACTCAACTCGGTGCAGGAGGAGGTGGGTGGTTTTGGAGCGAGGATGATGAGTTATCGCCACATGCCCGATTCGGCCATTGTGACGGATGTAACGCATGCAACGGATACGCCCGGTATCAACAATAAGGAGCATGGAACGGTGAAGCTGGGAGGCGGGCCCAGTGTTCAGCATGGGGGTGCGAATCATCCTGCGTTGGTTTCGCTGATCGAGAGGGTAGCGGAGAAGAATAAAATCGGGGTGCAGCATGAGGCGACGAGTGTGCGGACGGGCACGGATACGGACAGTATCTTTTTTCAGCAGACCGGCATTCCGAGTGCGCTGATATCCTTACCGCTGCGCTATATGCATTCGCCGGTAGAGACGGCATCGCTTCAGGATCTGAAGGCTCTGATAGAGCTGATGACCGAGACGGTATTGGCGATGGAGCCGGATCAGGCGTTTAGCGTATAAGTAGGGGAGGCTCAAACTTCGCCAAGGCTTCTTAGAGCAGGCAGAACGCAGAAGGCAGAGGGCAGAAGTTTAAACGTCACCATGGCGTCGTAGTGCAAGGGAGTGAAAAGTGAAAAGTTAAAAGTGAAAAGGGTTTCAGCAATCAGGCTTCAGCTATCAGCTGATTTGAGTCCAGTGAAAAATCTATTCCGTTAGGTATACAAATTTTCGGTTCCTTCTTCTGCCTTCTGCGTTCTGCCTTTTCACTCCCATCAGCTTCTGTTCACAAAATGGGTATTTCCTTTCACGCTTTCGTGGATGGCGGCTTTGGCGACGGTGTCGGGGCCGTAGCAGTTGTTGAGGCAGTCGGCGGCCCGGTAGAGATGTCGGATGCGATCCTCCTCCCGGAAGAAGATCTCGAGCTGTTCAGTCTGTTGCATTTCGATGGTGTGGAGTCCGACTCCGCGAATTTTGATTCCTTTCTGTACGGCGCTGTTGATGAGGTGCATCGCCTGGGGCAGGCAGGCGTCGAGGACATAGTCGTCCAGGTTGGTGAAGCCGCGGGTAGTGAAAGCGAACGAGATTCCTTCCCAGTGAGCCTCCTGATAGCGGATGTGGCAGCTCCAGTGGCGTGCTTTGCGTTCGTAGCCCCTCATGCGGTAGCACACTTTTCGTATGGCCTTGACGATTTCGCCCTTCACGAGAATGGGGTCGTCGGTCCAGTCGGAGAAAGTGTGCATATAGCTCACTTCATCGGGGATATGGATTTCGTTGGTGAGGACTTTTGCTTTATCGCGTCCGGTGATTGTTTCCCAGAATAGTTGTCCCTGCATCTCGCCAAACAGTTTCTGAAAAGGGGCGGGGCCTTGTTTGTGGGCATCGGCGATGGTGTAGAGGCCTCGTTTTTTGAGATGTTCATAGCGGCGGCGTCCGATTCCCCATACTTCATCGAGGGGGAGGGGGTAGATATGCTGGGCGGCATCATCGGGGGTGAGGATCAGGTTGAGTCCTTTCGGTTTTGTGAGATCGGAGGCCAGTTTCGAGTAGGTTTTACTGGTGGCGATGCCGACAGAGCAGACGAGTCCGAGTCGGCGGTGGATCTCCTGTTTCATTTTATGTGCGAATGCTTCCAATTGTTGGCGCGGTTTTTTGAGGAGGAAGGTGATATCCATGAAATACTCATCCATTGAGTATTTTTCCACGTCGGGGGAGTAGGAGTCGAGGATTTCTTTGAGCTGGCGGCTGATGGCTGTGTACTTGTCGTAATCGATCTGCATGAAGACCAGGTAGGGGCAGATTTGGGAGGCTTCGAAGGCGCTCATGGCGGTTTTGATGCCCAGTTTTCGGGCTTCATAACTGGCGGTGGCGACGATGCCCCGGGCGGTGCCGTTTGGTTTGCGCCATCCGCCCATGGCGAGGGGGAGGCCGTAGAGGTTGTAGGCTCGCTGTTCGACCTGAGCGTAGAAGCAGTTCATGTCGAGATGGAGGTAGAGGCGTTTTTTTCGGGAGATGTGTTGGTGTTCCCTGGCTACGGTGCTGTAGAGGGTGATTCGATGCACGTCCTGTTCGAGGTCGTATTGTTGGTAGAGTTTAGGGTCCATGGGTGTATGATACGGAATACACATGTATTGTACATATAAATTTAAGTGAGAAGGCAGAACGCAGAAGGCAGAAGTTTCAACTATGCTGTCTACTTCGCCGAGGCTACATAGACCAAGAAGGCTTCGTAGAGCAGGCTCGACTACGCTAAAGCTTCGTAGAGCAGGGAAAAGCTGGAGCGGCAGAATCTGGCAGGTCGAGTAGAAATGTATATTTCAGAATTGCACTTACGAACCATTTTTGGTTTATAAGTGTTTTTAACTAACAATGATTCAAGTATTTTAGATTCAAAAATAAGAAATCAAAAAATGGTGTATCAATGAGTAAATCGGAAAATATATCCTCCGGAAAACAAACTGAAACGATGAATGTGGAGGTGTGGTCAGATGTTGTCTGTCCGTTTTGTTACATCGGAAAACGGAATTTCGAAAATGCTCTTAAGCAGACCGGGTTAACAGACAACGTAAACGTGGTTTGGCGCAGTTTTGAGCTGGCACCCGATCTCCGGCCCAACCCTGAAGCCACTATTTATGAAGAGCTTTGCAAACGGAAGGGTTGGAGCCTTGAACAATCCAAGCAGATTCACCGGCAGATGGAGCAGAGAGCCAAAGAGTCCGGCCTGACGTTTGATTTTAGCCAAACTGTGCCGGCCAACAGTTTTAATGCTCACCGCCTGTTGCATTTAGCCGGGAGACACGGCGTTCAAAATGAAGTGAAAGAGAGTCTTTTTAAAGGATATTTCACAGATGGGAAAAACATTGACGATGAAAATTTTCTGATTGAAACGGGCAGAAAAGCCGGGATTAACGAGGAAGAGGTTCGCAATGCACTTCAGAGCGATGATATTGAGAAAGAGATTGTTGAGGATATTGAAATTGCCCGAAAGATGGGAATAAATGGGGTCCCATATTTTGTTCTGAATCAAAAATATGCGCTTTCAGGAGCTCAACCTGTGGATCAGTTTATAGAGGCTCTTGCAAAGGCGAGGGGAGAAATGAGTCTGGATGCTCAACAGGAATAATATTGGTGTGTTTCCGATATACCAAATCGAGTCCGATAGCAAACTGCCATTATTAAAGCCGATTCTTTTCACATTGAACAACATCATGGCACAAACATCTCTGGAAGTATGACATCTTCTGAAACAGCTGAAGGAGTTGATAGCCTGTAGTCATTATTTTAAAAATCGAGGGGGCTTTTTACGCCGTGTCCGCCGCGGTTGAGGACATGGAGGTAGATCGAGGTTGTTTTGAGGCTTTTGTGTCCGAGCAGGTCTTGAACGGTTCGGATGTCGTAGCCGTTTTGCAGCAGATGAGTTGCAAACGAGTGGCAGAAGGTATGCGGGGTTACACGTTTTTCTATGTTCAATCTTTTTGTGGCTCTGTTCAGTGTTATTCTGATCTTTTTAGCTGAAAGATGGTATCTGTGTTTGATACCAGAGATTGGGTCAACTCTACGAAATTTGGATGGGAAAAGATATTGCCATTTAAATTGGGATTCTGCACCGGGGTATTTCACTGCCAGGCGATTTGGAAGGATGGTTTTTCCCCAGCCCCTTTCTAAATCTCTTTCATGCAGCTGTTTAACCTTTGAAATATGGGATTTCAGTTTAGGGATCACTTTATCCGGTAGCATAGTAATTCTGTCGTGATTGCCTTTTGTATTTCGGATTGTAATTTGGTGATAATCAAAATCGATATCTTGGATTCGCAGGCTAATTGCTTCAGATACCCGGAGTCCCGACCCATAGATTAATTCCAGAATTAATTTTTCAACACCAGTGAGCTCATTCATAATAGACTTAACTTCTATTTGTGATAATACAGTGGGTACTCTTTTCGGTTTTTTAGCACGTTTTAGGTTTTGTAGATTACCGATATTGATTTTCAGAACCTGTTCATATAGGAAAACAAGAGCAGAAAGTGCCTGGTTTTGAGTTGAAGCAGCTACATGGTAGTCATTTGCGAGAAAATTCAGGTAGCAGACGATATCTGATTCATTAAGTTCAGAGGGATGTTTCATGTCATGAAACTTAACATAGCGTATGGTCCATGCAGAGTATGATTTTTGGGTGTTATAACTATAGTTTCTTCTCTTGATTTCTCTTTTGAGTCGTTCAATCAACTTCATCGTCATATATTAATTTTTAAAAAAGGGTGTATTTAGATATATGATCCTCGAGTCGTTAAGTCCTTACAATAAGAGAGTAGTTAATGAACCATAAAAATTTTATACACCGCCTTTATTCAACCCTTTTATTTAACCAGCCAGATATTTATCTGCCCAAAAAGTAATCGATCATTGTGATATTGAACGTTTTAGATTATTATTTAACCTGATTATACATAGTGAGATATGCGTATAATTAAATGTTATGTTGTTTTCAATTAATAATTCTGAATTATGACAAAATCCACTTCAAAGAAAACCACTACTAACTCGTCAGGGAAAAAGTCTAAAAGTAAAGGGGGTGGTCCGAGGCCATTTCCAAAGAATTCTCTTGAAGAAGCATTAAAGATTCCTCTTCTATTGAAGGAGAAGAACGGTGGTAATCCATGGTCTCCAGAAGAAGTTATTAACGCACTAAATATTGGAAAAGGTAATAGGTTCTATTATCTCACCGCCTCATCCAGAGACTACGGTCTAACTGAAGGCACACGTGATTCTAAGTTGATCAGTTTAAATACAACTGGCAAAAAGATTGTCTACGCAAGCTCTAAGAATGAAGAATTAGAGGGTTATAAGGAAGCTTTTTTTAATGTTGAAGTCTTTAAAAAAGTATTCGAGTATTATGATAATGGCAACCTTCCTGAACTAGTCTATTTAAAGAATACCTTAAAAACTACTTTCAAAATAGATGAAGGTTATCACGATGACTTTTATAATATATTTACTAAAAACACAGCTTTTTTAAAAAAGCACAATTTAATAGATGAATCTCAACCAATAGGAAATTCAACTGCTTCCAAAGCGAGTAAGCGAAGTTCGATTGTCGTTGGTGAACCGTCAAAAAAGTTAAAAGGTATTGCTTTTGTTGCTATGCCATTTACCGAAAAAACAGAGATTTATCCATATGGATACTTTGACGAAGTACTTAAGCATTTAATAACACCCGCTGCTGTAGAAGCAGGATTTAAAGTCGAAACTGCAAGAAAGCAGGGAAGTGATCTTATTCAATCAACAATAATTAATGACTTAATTAATGCAGATCTTGTTATCTGCGACTTAACAGACCATAACCCAAATGTCCTTTTTGAATTAGGCATCAGAATATCGACTGAATTACCAGTTGCTTTAATAAAGTCGAAAAATACTAGTCCAATATTCGATGTTGATCATTTACTAAGGGTATATAGCTATAGTCCTAACCTTTGGAAATCTACTCTCGATGAAGATGTGCCAAATTTGACAGCGCATATAAAAGGCGCTTGGGAAAATAGAGATAAAGATCGGTCGTATTTGAACATTTTAAAGGCAACTAAGACAACATAACAAGGGCATCAAGCGGACGATTTTGCTTTGGTTGCCCCAATTAAAACTGGCCGCTTCGCCGCTTATGCCCTGAGCCGTTATGTTCCCCTGAAAATTCCTATACACCTGTACTATTAAAATGGAAATTGAAAGTGTTTTACTTACAGCTTTAACCATTGCATTTGGATGGTGCTTAAACGAGCTAAGTCAGTTCTTAAGATTTAAAAGAGAGGACAAGAGGTTGATTAATGAAGCTCTTTTCTTTTTGATAGATTTGAGTTTTATGTTAGATCAACTTAGAGAATTAGTTCTTGCTGCAAAAAAGCAAGAAAACCTATCATCTCTTTCAAAACGTTCATTCAATAGCTTGCTAAATGACGAGAACCTTAATTCAAAATCATTTAAATCAAATCTAAAAAAAACAGTAAAAGTTATTTCGAAATTTGATCCAGTACTTGCTCAAGAAATGAGAGTTACAGTGGATGGAGTTAATATGTTTGACAATAGTTTTTTAGGTTTAAAAGATCCAGGCAATCAAATGGATGAGCAATTTCTTTTAGATATGAATGATATGGCTTTTGAGTTATTTTCAAAAAAAATACAAGAGTTCACAAGGAAATTAGCCTTCCGAAAAAGCAAATTAACATGGCTTAAAATCCACATCTCTAATTTTCGAGAACGAAAAAATGACAATAACCTTTGGGCCAATCATTTTGAAGAATTAAATAACCTCGCTAGTAAATCTTAGATTGGATGTCTGTCCGACAAGTTTATACTATCGGACAATTTTTTAAATTTAACCATCCATATTCAAAAGAAAATGGGAGAGCCTTTTTGTATTTTCTGACATGCAACTACAGCAAATCTATAATAAAGACAATTTTTTAGAACAAGTTGACCAGTTCCGGTTAATCACAAGTCAAAAAATTGACGAAGATCGAAAATCGGAGTACAGCCAATACTTTACACCTTCTGAAATAGCAAGGTTCATGGCTTCGCTGTTCAAAAATTTTGGAAAAGACATTTCTTTATTAGACCCAGGTGCGGGTATAGGCAGTTTATCAGCAGCTTTTGTAGAACGAATAGTTAATGAGCATAATGATTATAATTCACTCAGTTTAACTTGCTTTGAAAAGGACAAAAACCTTCTGAGTGCTCTTGAAAAAACACTTGAAGTTTGCCAAAGCCATGGTTTGAGTAAAAACAACTCTTTAACTTATTCGATTAAGAATCAAGATTTTATAAACGAGGCTGCAAAACTAATTAAGAAAGAGAATGGACTCTTTCCTTCAGAGGGTCATAAATACAGCCACTGTATAATGAATCCTCCTTACCAAAAAATAAATTCCAACTCTAAATACAGGAAAGATTTAAGAAGCATTGGCATAGAAACTTCAAATCTTTATACAGGTTTTTTTGCATTAGGGATATTGCTTTTACAGGATAAAGGTGAAATCGTAGCAATCATTCCAAGAAGCTTTTGTAACGGTGTTTATTTTAAACCATTTCGAAAGTTTTTACTCAATGAAATCAACATAAAACAAGTTCACGTTTTCAACGCAAGAAATAAGGCATTCAAGGATGATGAAGTTTTGCAAGAAAATATCATCATCTATGGTGTGAAAGAAAAAGAACAGGGTAAAATCAAAATCACTACCAGTGAAGACAGCTCTTTCTCATTTCTTACCGAACGGATTGTAATGCCTGAGAAAGTCGTAAAACCTGACGACAAAGATCAAGTGATTCATATCACAACAAATGATTTTGATCAAATGGTTGTGGATAATATGAATGTTTTTCAAAACTCATTAGGTGATTTGGGTTTAAAAGTCAGTACGGGTCCCGTAGTCGACTTTAGACTTAAAGACTCAATTCAAAAAGAGCCATCTGACAATACATACCCACTTATATATCCCTCGCATATTGATAATGGCACAGTTCAATGGCCAAAACCAAATGGGAAAAAGGCGAATGCTATTAAATTAACTGAGAAAAGCAGAAAGTACCTGATGAAAAGCGGATGGTATGTACTCACCAGAAGATTCAGTTCAAAAGAAGAAAAAAGAAGAATTTATGCTTCTGAATTTAATCCAAATCAGGTTGATAAAGAATTTGTTGGTTTTGAGAATCATTTAAATGTTATTCATCAAAACAAAAATGGTTTGGATGAATATCTGGCGAGAGGTTTAAAAACTTTTTTAAACTCAACAATTGTAGATCAATACTTCAGGCAATTTTCGGGTCATACGCAAGTAAATGCATCTGATTTAAAACAGTTAAAATATCCACCCCTTGATGTATTAAGGGAAATAGGTGAAAAATCAACCAATAGATACCAATCTCAAAACGATATAGACCAATTAATTGAAACAATAATCGACAGAATGGCACCCAAAAAAAAGAAATCAGCTTCCAGTTTGAAACAAAAAATTGATGAAGCCTTAGAGATCATTAAAACTCTTGACTTACCAAAAGCTCAGCAAAATGAACGATCTGCTTTAACTTTACTTGCTTTGGTTGATATCAAGCCCACCGATGATTGGAAGAATGCGTCTGATCCTCTAATGGGTATTACACCTATCATGGAATTCATTGCTGAACATTATGGTAGAAAATATGCCCCGAATACTCGAGAGACTATCCGTAGACAAACCATGCACCAATTTGTTGATGCGGGCATTTCAATTCAAAATCCCGATGACCCGCTTCGGCCAATTAACAGTCCAAATTGGGTATATCAAATTGAAAACCAGACATTGGATTTGATCAAGTCATACGGGTCAAAGGACTGGAATAACAAAGTCTCGGATTTCATGCAGGATTACAATTCATTAGCCGAGCGATATGCTAAAAGAAGAAAGATGAATAAAATTCCTCTGAAAATAGATGGCGAGGAACTATCACTATCCCCTGGCACTCATAGTCAATTAATAAAAGATATTGTAGAAAAGTTTGGCCCACGGTATGCTCCTGGTGGCAAAGTTTTATACGTTGGAGACACCGGTTCAAAATTAGGTTACTATGATGAAAAGTCTTTTGAAGAGCTCGGTTTAAAGTTTGACAACCATGGGAAGTTTCCGGACGTGGTATTGTATTTTAAAAAGAAGAATTGGCTCTTACTAATTGAAGCTGTTACAAGTCATGGTCCTGTAAATCCCAAAAGATTATCAGAACTGAAAAAGTTATTTGCTGATTCAAAAGCTGGTTTGGTTTACGTAACTGCCTTTCCAGATAAACAGACGATGGCAAGATATGTATCTGACATTAGTTGGGAAACCGAGGTTTGGGTAGCTGATGCTCCAAGCCATCTGATTCACTTTGATGGAGATAAATTTTTGGGGCCATATTAAAACTCCGTAAGGGGAAACATAACCAGCATTTCGTGCGGACGTGTAAGCGTTTGTTGCACATAGATTTATTGGTCGCCACGCCGCACAAATGCCGTACCGTTAACCACCTGAAACACGATTCATGAATACTTATGAATTTTCCACATCGTTAAGTAAATTGCTGATGTCATTTAATTCATGATCCTATGATTACCAAAGAAAAAGTAAAAAAAGAGATAGATAGGCTCTCCGATACGGAAGTTGAAAAAGTGTATCTATACCTCTCTTCTTTGAGAAAAACGAAGGTATCCCCGACAAATATTCGTTCTTTAAAATTAAAAGGGAAACTGGACGGAGAGGATTTGCGATCTTTAGCTTA
>DEMS01000042.1 GCA_002359315.1 Bacteroidetes bacterium UBA2664
AATTTATTTCAGGATCTCAGGGTTATAAGGCAGAAGGAGTGAAAAGGATCAAAACCGCAAAGGATTTATAGAGTATTCTGATAGCTGATAGCTGATAGCTGATAGCTGAAAAGGTGATGGTACCTATTCTTCACGTTTCATAATCAAGAGAGCATTTGATACGGGCCTTTCACCATTGTGATCAAACTCCAGATTGTTACTGGGATAATTGACCACACCTTCGCCATTATGAATCCACATGGAAGTTGAGCCGCCGCCATCAAGGTTCAGAGCGTAAACAGCGCCTAATTCAGATAAGAATTGGGCCAACTCAGGGATGGTCATGCCGTAGGATTGAAAAGAACGGCCATCAATAGTCACCAATAGTAGTCGATTCATTCCGGTGAGGCCAACCGCCGTTCTGGGGTGTCTGTTTTGATGAAAAGCATCATCGTTAAACTCCCGAAGAGAATTCTCAAAAATAAGCAGTGGTCCGCCCGCCAGTAAATTTGAGATGTTGACACCCTCCCAGCCACTTTCCGGGCGCTCCAAAATGCGGGGGTTAAAATCACTGTCCCATCCGAATCCTCCATTTTCCGTATATACATTTCGTCCGGATGCACCACGTGCGATGACCTCTGAATCTTCTTTAATAAACACTACAGACCGGCCGGTCTCCAAACTGAAAAACGAACCGTTGATAGCTGCAATGGCTTGATTTTGCTCTGCGAAATCACTGGTTTGATTGAGCGCAGTCTGATCATATGCCAATTTTATCCCAATTTGTGCTTGTTCAAGGTCAATTTCGATAAGATTAATACTGAGCCGGGCTTCGTTCAGGTCACTGCCCAGATATTTTTTCCAGGTTACGCCTTCAGCAATTTCTTCAATCACCCATTCAAGCTGATCTGCCGTAACCGTTGACACGCCCTGTTGTGAATAGAGCGGGTTACTGAAAAACAGAATAAAAAGAATCCCTAAAAAAGAGATCAGATCGATCCTATTCCCGGCTGATTTTGTATGAAGGTTCATTGCCATAATTATGTTGTTTCGTTATCTGCCCAATGCAGAGAGTTGCAATCTGATAGAAGGCTGCAATTGAAATTTGTGCTGATTGAGAAGTATTATCAATGAATTCATTCCGAATTATTATCGACCGATTTGATACTCATGCGGTGGTTTTTTACCGGCAAGATGCTCATAAAAATAGTCCCAGCTCCGGCGCAGGTAGTAGGGTTCATTAGAATAACCGTGACCACGATTGGGCATCACAATCAAATCAAAATCTTTGTTATGCCGAATAAGTTCATTCACCAATAAAAGGGTCATGGATGGATGCACATTGGTGTCCATAGATCCATAACTGAGGAGCAGTTTTCCCTCTAAATTTTCAGCTTTCAATTGAACAGCCTGATTATCATAGTTATCCCCGTCCTCTGTTTCTGTCAGTAAACCCTGATACTTTTCACCCCAATAATATGTATAATTTCTATTGTCGTGATTGCCTGCACCTGAGACCCCAACCTTAAAAAATTCAGGATATTGAAGCAGTGCGGCTGATGTTGCAAAACCGCCGCCGGAATGGCCATAAATCCCCACCCTATCCAGATCAATAAATGGATATCTTTCAGCTAATTGTTGCATGCCGGTGATCTGATCCGGCAGGCCGTTATCCATCATATTACCGGCGTAAAAGGTGTGAAAATCCCTGGAGCGGGCCGGACTGCTTCCCAGTGCATCAATAGCCACCAAAACAAATCCAAGTTCGGCCAGGGCCTGCATCTGGCCTCGTTGTCCGGCAGAAAAATTTCGTGCACCCAGACTTCCTCCCTGAGGGCCGGGATAGATCATATTGATGATTGGGTAACTCTTGGTTTCATCGAATGTGGAAGGCAGGATCATCAACCCATACAGATCGGTTTCCCCGTCTCTGGCTTTAACTGTGATCGGTGTCGGTATTTGCCATCCGGTTGCAAGCAGGTCAGTGATATCTGCTTCTGCCAGTTCCATGATTAAATTTCCTCTCATATCTCTGACAACGGTTTTCTGTGGTGACTGATACGTTGAAAAGGTGTCCACAAACCAGTTGGCATTTTCACTCAGAGTGATGTTGTGATTTGCGTTTTCCGGGGTCAATAGCCGAAGCCCGGTTCCATCAAAATTAATTCTGTAGAGATGTTCAAAATAGGGGTCTCTGCCATCTTCTTTTCCAACAGCTGTAAAAATAAGAGCGCGTGATTCTTCATCGACATGGAGGATGTCGATCACATTCCAATCTCCTTCGGTGATTCTGTTAACAAGGCCTCCGGACTCAAGATCGTGTAGATAGAGATGTCCCCAGTTACCTTTTCGAGTAAACCAGATGAATTCATTGGAATCGTGAAGTACTCTCCAGTTGGGAACCCCCCTGGAGGTTAGATTTGACTCAAAGAAAATCTCATCATGTTCATGATAAATATCCCGAACGGCTCCTGTTTGAGAATTAGCTACCCGGAGTGTGACGTCCTTATAGTCTCGTGATGTTGAAACAAATGAGAGAATGGTGCTCTCGTCATTCCATTCAACATCAGCCCAGTTTCCCTCTCTGATCAACCCGCAGCAGTTTGACGTTCGCTGATGATCGGGTTCAACATCCAGCTCAACGAGTTGTCGATATTCGACATCAATGATCAACCGCTCATGCATCGGAACGTTTACATCACCGGGCAGTGCATAAGGCCAGATATCTGCTTCCGGCCGGCCCACTTTCGTTCTCCAAAGGGTCATCATCTCTACATTTCGCTCATCCAGGCGATACGTCGCAATTTTCTTCGAATCGGGTGACCATAATAAAATAGGCCGCTCAGAACGGCTCCATCCGTGATTATTTGTACCATAACTATAGTGTTCAATTCCATCATACGTGAGTTGAATTTCATTCCCTGTTTGGAGATCGTGAACCCATAAATTGTGATCCCTGGTAAAAGCAGCAAGGTTCCCATCCGGTGAAAGAACTGAAAATGCAGGGGCAGATCGAGCGGTCCCTAATATTTCGCATTGATAACCGGTTAGTGAGCAACTCCATCTATCTCCTTTTTTTTCAAAAGTAATTACTGAAAGATCATCGCTGAAAGTGAGATTTCGCAGTTGGAGTGAATAGGGATCAATCTCCGATTTATCTTCTGTGAGTTCAGAGATAGATGTGGATAGCCGTTGATGATCAAATGCCATATCCACTGCTCGATTAGTTACATCAACCAGATAGTACAAGTCTCCCTCACGGCTGTTCAGCATATACCAAAAGTGATCATCATCAATCTGAACCGGGTTCACATTGTTATTAAAAATTTTATCATTCAGATTCCAGCTAAGCATACTTTCGGCACGTTCATAGGCGGCTAAATCGGGATTACTTTCTTGAGCATTGGAGAGTTCAATAAAAGTGAACGGGAAAAGCAGAGTGGCGGTAATTATGAGGCGGAAAGGTTGCGAAATCATTATCAGGGCTTAAATATAGGGTTAAAGTTTGATCATTAAGCTTTATAAATCAAATGTAAGGTGATTTAATTCGATGCCGTGATACAAGCTACCTAAAAATGAGAAATATTAGGAATGAAAGATAGGGATTGGGTCTATTGATTTTATTTCTATTTAGGGAAAATGATCAAGGTGTGCGGGTTGAAAATGCAATTGGAAATTTTGTAAGGGTAACATTTTTAATTACACATCGTAAGAAAGTGGAAATAACAAGTGCATTGAATTAAACAAATAGTGATATGAAAAAGAAGAGATTTTGGATAATAGGTATCGTACTGTTAGTAGTCAGTGCCGGTGCATTTTACGTTTATCAAAATGATTCAGAGGGTGAAACGGATCAGGAAGAACCTTTTGTACTGGCAGATAGAGGCACGGTTGTAGAGAAGGCGCTGGCCGTAGGGAAAATAGAGCCTGAAAATGAGATTGAGGTAAAATCAAAAATATCGGGGGTAGTCAGCAGGATTTATGCAGAACCGGGTACCTATGTGAAAAAAGGAGATCCTTTGATAGAGGTGAGCCCCGACCCAACACCGCTTGAGATGGTGGAAGCGAAAAGGAATCTTGAAAGAACAGAAATTGAAATGAGAAATCTCCTCCGTGAATTGAATCGCCTGGAGACTCTGCTCGCAGACGATCTGATATCTCAACAGGAATATGATACAGCAGAGCAGCGCTATAATGACGTGGTGATTCGTGCTCAAATCAATAATGAGAGGCTTGAATTATTGGAACATGGACGGGTAACTGTTGGAGATACCGTGATTGAATCAATTATCAGATCTCCGGTTGATGGATTTATTCTTGAGAAGATGGTGGATATCGGTGAACCGGTTGTTCCTCTTACGTCCTATCAGGCCGGTACTGCGCTTATGAGTCTGGCCGGAATGGATCGTCTCCTGTTCAAAGGAACCGTAGATGAAATTGATGTGGGTAAACTGGAAGAGGGAATGCCTGCAGAGATTAAAATCGGTGCACTTCAAGGATCAATCATCAGGGGTGTAGTCTCAAGGATATCACTCAAAGCAACCCAACAGGACAATGCGACTGTTTTTCCTATTGAGATCATTATCACAGATACTGCAGGTTCTGTTTTACGAGCCGGCTATTCAGCCAATGCAGATATCATCATCGAGCGAATGGAGGATACCATTACTTTGCCGGAAAGAGTAATAACGATGAGGGATGGCCGCGCTTTTGTTGAGGTACCCAATGGTACGCTGGATGGCAAAGTCGAAAAAGAGATCGAACTTGGATTAAGTGATGCCATCACCGTAGCTGTAATCGATGGACTTGAAGAGGGTGAGAAAGTCTATGAGCGGCCCTTGAAAAGTTTAACGATACGATAAAGAGTAAAAAGTTGAATCAGCCACCCATGATCAGAAACATATGTCGTTTTCAAGTCTAATAGCGGATCTCTATCGAAATCTCAGCAGCCAGAAGTTGCGCAGTTTTCTTACCATCTTTGGTATCATGTGGGGGACTGCAACGCTGATTCTGTTGCTTGCATTTGGGATGGGTTTTCGGGATCAAACCGTGCTGAATATGCGTGGAATGGGTGACCAGATCGCTATTGTATGGGGTGGGCAGACAACAAAGGCGTATGAAGGATATGGTATTGGCAGGCCCATCCGATTACGGGAAGCGGACGCCTGGATGCTTCAAAACGAGATATCCGGCATCGAAATCGCACTGCCTGAATATAACCGGACGTTTACAGTTTCAAACAGTGACCGGCGCCGAAATACTCAGGTGGGTGGCGTCTACACTGAGTACTCAAGGCTTAGAAATATCTATGAGCAGCAAGGAGGCAGGTGGATCAATGAACGGGATATCAGTGACCGAAGGAGAGTTGTATTTTTGGGAAATCAACTGGCTGAAAATCTGTTTGGTGAAGAAGACCCAATCGGACAGTATGTAATGCTCAATCAAACACCCTTTACTGTAATTGGGGTGATGCAGAGTAAAGTCCAGAATTCATCCTATTCTCAAAGAGATCATGACAGAGCGTTTATTCCGGCTACAACATTTTCTGCGATTACAGGCACAGATATGGTAAATAATATTCTCTATGTCCCCAAAGATCCACAATTTGCACCCGCAGTCATGGATCAGGTATATGAAGTAATGGGTAGAAAATATCAGTTTGATTCGTCCGACAGAGATGCCATTGCTATCTGGGATACAAATGAATTTTGGGCATTTGTGGATGTACTTTTTTATGGAATCAATGGATTTTTAGGTTTGATTGGGTTTTTTACCCTGGCTGTAGGAGGGATCGGTGTTGCAAATATTATGTTTGTGGTAGTTCAGGAACGGATGATGGAGATAGGGGTACGCCGATCTGCCGGTGCCAGAAGACACCATATCATGATACAATTCTTTATGGAGACATTTATGATCGTAGGGGTGGGGGCAGCAGCGGGTTATCTCACTGGCTGGTTATTGGTTGAAGCCACTCAAAATATTCCAATAAAAGAGTTTGTAGGAGCCCCTCACTTCTCACCGGAAGTTGGGCTTCTGGCTTTTATCGTGCTTGGGATCGTAGGCTTTGCATCCGGACTGCTGCCGGCATGGAGAGCCTCAAGGCTGGATATCATTGATTGTATAAGGAGATAAATTATGTGGATACCCATTATAAAAGAGTTTTTTAATGATCTGTTTCGTCAGAAACTCAGATCCACGTTGACCCTGATCGCGATTGCTTGGGGGACCCTCTCTGTCGTCCTTCTGCTGGCATTTGGGCGCGGACTCGGGAACTCTATGATGGAAGGGATGCTTGGCGCCGGTAATCAAGTGATAATCGTTTATCCGGGTCAGACAGGGATGGTGTATGAAGGAAATCCGGAAGGCCGGCGAATTCGGTTTATGGAAGATGATGTCTATCAGATTCAAAAAGTTGTTCCAGGAATCGAACAGGTAAGCCCTCAATACGGACGCGGAGGGGGAACGCTGCAAACAGACCTGACCCGAACCACTACCTTTATGGAAGGGGTCAATCCCGATTTTGAAATCATGCGTACGATGTATCCGGCTGCGGGTGGACGATTTATCAACCAGCGTGATGTAGATGAAATGAGAAGGGTGATCTTTCTTGGAGATGAAATTGCAGTGCGGCTATTCGGTGAAGAAGATCCAATCGGAAAAGAGTTACTTCTGGACAGCAAGCCATTTACGGTTGTTGGGGTGATGCAGCCTAAAATGCAGACCTCTATGAACAACGGGCCGGATGCAAACCGGGCCATTATTCCCTATACCACCTTTAGGAACATATATGGAAATCAATATGTGAATTCTATGTTGATTCGTCCGGGGGACCCTGCAATGCAGGAAGAAGTTGTACAAGGCATCCGAAAGATGATGGCGGCAAAATATTCATTTCATCCGGAAGATGAGCAAGCCATGCCGATGTGGGATTTTATCGAGGCTGAAGAGATGAATCGCAAGGTTTCTGACGGATTGGAGATCTTTCTTTTTACCGTTGGATTTTTCACTCTGATGATTGCCGGTGTGGGTGTAGCGAATATCATGTTTGTTGTGGTGAAGGAAAGAACACGTGAAATAGGATTAAAAATTGCCGTGGGTGCGCGGAAAGTTCATATCATTGTTCAATTTGTTTTTGAGGCACTTTTTATTTCGATGCTGGGAGGGTTGCTGGGAATGGCGGTATCCGTATCCATTGTGAAGGCTGTTCAGTCGATGAATATGACTGAGGGAGCGGGAGAGTTTCTTGGAAAGCCGGAAATATCTGAACCTGCGGTTATGATTACAATTGCAGTACTTGTTCTGATCGGTTTGGTAGCCGGGATCTTTCCGGCGATCAAAGCCTCCAGGGTCGATCCGGTGGAGTCGTTACGGTATGAATAAGTGAAAAGGCAGAAGGCAGAAGGCAGACGTGAGAAGTCTCTACTACGCTAAAGCTTAGTAGAGCAGGGAGAAGCTGGTTCGACAGCGTGATTCCTGATCCCTCGGGTTGAAAAGTGAGATGCACTCATCATAGAGTCATCCTTCCCACAACCCGTCATCCTTCCCACATCCCGTCATCCTGAATTTATTTCAGGATCTCGGTGGGGAGATTGGCCATCCATTAAGATAGCATTCGGTAAAAAACTCAGCAATGCTAAAGCTTCGCCGGACAGACTCAACTACCCCATGGCTTCGTAGAGCAATCTGAAAGCTGACGACTGATAGCTGACAGCTAATTCCCTATATGCCCCCAACAATATCAGAGTGCCTCGATCCGATAAAGTGCCCCATTGGAATGATCAGTAAGGACGTAGATATATCCATCCGGGCCAACTCTTACATCTCTGACGCGGCCGATGTCGCGGTCAAGAAGAACTTCCTGATGGACAACCTCTTCACCTTCCAGAACCAATCTGCGCAGATGTTGTTCTGCTAAAGCCCCAATAAAAAGATTGCCTTGCCACTTTGGAAAGTGTTCACCATAATAAAAAGCCATTCCGGACGGGGCAATGGACGTAGGTACCCAATAGGTGACTGGATTTGTGATATTTGGATCCTCATGCTGCTCAATTCCAATCGGTGTTGCTATCCCATAATTCTTACCGTATGTGGCATCCGGCCACCCATAATTGGCGCCCGGCTGAATAATATTCAGCGCATCACCGCCCCGCGGACCGTGTTCATGCTGCCAGATTGCTCCTGTTTCGGAATGGATAGCCATTCCTTGTGCATTTCGATGGCCGTAGGAATAGATTTCCGGCAGGGCATCATCATGGCCAACAAAAGGGTTATCGGATGGAATGGACCCATCTTCATTCAGGCGTATTGTGGAGCCGGCTGGATCATTGAGATCTTGTGCGGGTTGTTTCAGTCCGCGTTCACCAATGGTAAACAAAACCGTTCCATCCCCGGGGAAAGCGATTCGTGATCCGTAATGCCGGCCGGGATTTTGTGATGGTTTCTGAATATAGAGTAGTTGAAGATTTGTCAGTTCAAGTTCGTCAAGTTGTGCTCTTGCAAGAGTCGTGCTGGTGTTATCACCATCCGGTGAAGAGTAGGTGAAATAGATCCAGCCATTCGTTTCATATTCGGGATGAACAACAACATCCAGCAATCCGCCCTGTCCCTGTGCCCGAATTTCAGGAACTCCTTGCAGAGTATGCTTTTGATCTCCATCGACAAGAATTAGTTGACCGGGCCTTTCGGTGATCAATAAACGTCCATCCGGAAGCCAGGATACTGCCCAGGGATAGTTTAGATTATCCAGGATACGTACTACACGAAAATCATGTTCTTCCGAGTTTACGTTGTTGAAAATCACTTCATATTCCTGATTTTGCTCTTCAGCCGGCTCAACATAGAACTGATCGTTGCTGCAGGATGTAATCGACGGAAGCGACAGGAACAGCAAAGTCAACAAAGTGATGCCTGGAATTGTGTAAGAAGGGTCAGATTTTATATTCATAATTAGATTAAGCTATTTAATTTCTCTCCCTTGAGTCGCGTATACTTTGAATAAGATCTTCTTCTGAAATGGATACACCTTTAACCCCTTCAACATCAAGTGGTGAACGTGGTTCTAAATAAGTGTCCTCTTTCATGATTGGATGCTATAATTGTAATTCAATTGAATCTTGAATATAACTTGGTAACAAGATCTTATTTGGCTTTATTCTATCCGATTTAAGAAGTCAAAAATCACACATCAAAAGATGCATTTCATCCCCACTGCCTATCGGTGAGCCCGGCGGTGTATAAGGTGCCGGAGGCGCTTCAAAACCGGAGGGATCTTCATGGAACTGATCGATCATCGATCCTAAAAAGTGGTAGTGTGCATCTGATGTTTCATCACCTGTTTGTCCGGCAGTTTCTTCTAACCATTCTCCAATTTTTCGTACCTGTTGATTGGAAACCGCCTGTACATCCGGTGATGCATTTTGATCTGCAGCCAATTGAAGCAGTGAACGCAATACAGACGTGTTGATCCCTCTCTGAACGGCCCCAAGATAACCGGAAGGCATCATTTTTTTGATTGTGGCATCCAATACCGTTTGCAGGGTCTCATGGAGTGAGAGCTGGGAGGCGTCTCTCGAGTGCTGAATCGCAAGACGTGCCGCACGATTGGGGTTAAAAAGAAGTCCGGCTGTAAGCTCAGCTGCTGTTTCAGCCATCGCTATCGGGTCGGGGATTGGGTCAGTATAGCCTCGAAAATTCTCACGTGTTGATGAATAACTCGGCGGACCCGGTGGCAATAGGCTTGATAAGTGATCCGGTAACGCCAGTTCTGCGGGGTCAAGGGTGCGCAACAGGTTGGCCAGTGCATCGCGTTGTCTCTCAGCGTTTACAACCGTTGGTCCGGGCTGACCATCACCCCGAAGGCTGTAAGAGTAATCAACACCACCCACCAGCTTTACGGTTGCTTCTGTCTGATAACGATGAAAAAGATAGATCGGCACCAGTACATCCTGCAGGCTGGAGAGGGGCCGGCCCATACGGATATTTTGTTCACCAAAATTGTTCAGTGCAATGCGTCGAATATTCATGATGTGATCCAGTTGAGAGACCGGATCAGAGCCGTACTCCCAGAGATGGGCATCCGGATGGCTTCCGCTCTGCGGCCTTGCCACTTCATCCGACAGATAGAGCAATCCCATGTCGATTGTTTCAGCGATAATGTTATTCAGGGAATCTTCTTCATCAATCCCCTCCGGAAAATCCTGATACCCCCAGATTACAGCTCGTTTATCCCACTCACCGATGCCGTTATCATAAGCATTTTCCAGGCTGAGTGTACCGTCCGCGTTGATGGTTGTTCTTGGGTGCGGATAGTCCATAACCGAGGCCAGGTCGTTCACACTTGCCGCAAAATTGTGTGCAATTCCGAGTGTATGCCCAATTTCATGTGCGGATAACTGGCGAATACGATTCAAAGCCATCTCCAGCATTTGCGGATCGGGATCCACGCCCTCTTCATAAGGGGCAAGCAATCCTTCCGCGATCATGTAGTCCTGCCGTACCCGTAGGGATCCCAGTAACACATTTCCTTTGATGATTTCACCGGTACGGGGATCAACAACCGATGATCCATAAGACCATCCCCTTGTGGAGCGATGGACCCAATTGATCACATTGTACCGGATATCCAGCGGATGGGCATCATCCGGCAGCATCTTCACTTGAAAGGCATCGATGTATCCGGCAGCTTCAAACGCTTGATTCCACCAGCGCCCTCCTTCCAAAAGGGCAGTGCGTACCGGCTCAGGAGTCCCGTTATCCAGATAGAAGAAGATGGGTTCAACAGCTTCACTTCTCTCTGCTGTGGGATCTTTTTTCTCCAGCCGATGTCTTACTGCAAAACGTTGTGTAAACTCTCCGCCAATCGGGGCGCTATAATCCTGATAAGTGATCGGAAAAAATCCTGAGCGGGGATCATATTTACGGGGTTCATAATTGTCGTCGGGTAGTTCCACAAATGAGTGATGAGTACGAACGGTGATGGCATCATTGGATGGAGCCACGGAGCGCAGCCAGCCGCCGGCGCCTGAACCGGTAAATGTCAGCATTACTTCAAATTCACTGTTTTTAGGAAAATTAAATGTCCCCGGCAGATAGATTACGGAACGGCTGTTATCGATCGAAAAGCTTCCCTGATTGGCTGATCGCAGGCGGTCGGATACACCATGTGCATCTTGCATCAAAAAGCTGGTAATATCAATCAAAACCCGATCCCCTTCAGCGGCGGCGATATCAAACCCAAAAAGGACAGATTGAGCAAAGGCTTCATCAACAGATTTTTCCTCTAACTGCACTCCGGAAGTTGCGCGGAAACTGTAATTTGGCTGAACCATCAGTACTTTTGGGCCAACCCGGGTGAATTTTACAATTCTGGTGTTACCCAACTGACTACGGTCTATACCGATATCGTTTGAGCCAATTCCTGCGGCCATCGAATTTACATAAATAAATTCTTGATCAAGGTTGTTGATCTCCAGCCAGATTTTGCCGGTTTCATCATCCCACCAAAAATCAAAAAAGCCTTCATATTTTTCCAGACCAGAAGTTTTTTCACTGATCGTGGTTTGTGAATAAATGGATGTAATTGGGATTAAAATGAAAAGAAATAGTGAAAGGAGAGATTTTCGAAAATTCATGATGCAGCGTTTGGTTCAAATTTCATACTGAAATAAAGTACAAAAAGTTGATTTGATTTTTTGCATTTGATTGTCACACCAAGTATACTTTAAAGTATACTTGTATCTTATATATAAAATAATGCCACAAATATCACTTTATATCGATAAAAAGACACTTGAGAAGGTTGAAAAAGCGGCCGATTCCGAAAAAATGTCCATTTCCGGATGGGTACGGAAGCAGTTAAACAGTACCCTGCAATCAAATTATCCGGATTCATTTCAAAATCTTTTTGGATCGATCAACGATGAAAGTTTTACTATTCCTGAGAGAACTCCATTTGATGCAGATAGTAAAAGAGAGTCATTTCCATGATTTCCCTGGACACGAATATCTGTATTCATTTCTTGAAAGGAGATAGCCAATCCATCCGTGAGCAACTAATGAACACTTCACCTAGCAGTGTTAAAATACCGGTGATCGTTCATTCAGAATTACTTTATGGTGTAGCGAAAAGCAATCGAAAAAAAGAGAATAGTGCTAAGCTCAAAGAGTTTCTGATGCCTTTTGAGATCATTCCATATACAGCACACATGTCAGAAATTTATGCTGAAATACGATCGAAGTGTACAAAGAAAGGATCAATAGTTGGCCCAAATGATCTATTAATTGCTGCTATTGTAATTGCAAATAATGGTACTCTGGCCACTAGAAATACAAAAGAATTCAGCAGAGTTGACGGCTTGAAAATAATAGAGTGGTAAATAATGGAGAATTTGATGAAAGTGGATTTAAATTCATTGGAATAAACTCAATTCTTTCGAATAGTCTGCCTTATTTAATAACAGTCATTTTTCTAGTTTCCTGAAAGCTATTCGTTTGTAATCTGTAGAAATATTGCCCTGATGAAAGTGTGGAGAAGTCAATATTGAATGAATAAAAATCAGGAGAGAGCTCGCGGTTAACAACTGTTTGAATCAATTTTCCGGAAATATTGAAAATTTGAACCTGAATGTGTGACTCCTCAAATAGGTCAAACTCAATATTGGTGGTAGCGTTGAACGGATTTGGATAATTTTGTTTTAATTCAAAATTGAAGTCCGGGTTGTCCGTATACAATTCATATGGAGCTGATTCTACAGTCAGCCCATAAGCTACGGATTCCGATTCTGAGCCATTGACTACAACAAAACGAAGTGATTCGAGTTCATTCAGAACCCATCCGGTTTGAACTTGAGATGCATCGGCAGGACTTGAAAAGTATTGAGTTCGAATACGAATATCTCCATTTTTAAAGATTCCCATCACTCCAATACCAATCCCGGAAATAACACCTGTATTTTCAAATCTCAGGACAGCTTGATTATAGGGTTCATCAGTAGGTTCCACGGAGTAGTAATGAGCTGCAAGGGGGTTTAAAAAGTTTATTTGGGTGTCAAGTTGTTCCGGAAACTGAGTGAATGTGTGGCGGAGGTTCGGTGTGGGATATCTGCTTGCAGCTTTAAATCCAAATTCAGGATGGCTAAAATTGCCCGAAGCCATATGCCACATGTGATTCAGTAGATTTTGGCTCTTTAATTTTGCCGGTCGGCTTTCCAGTGTAGTTTTGATGGCTTCTTCAAAATTTAGATCACTGTTTGTCAACGTTTTCCAAACAGAAGGCCAGAAATGATCACCAAACTGTTCGGAAAAATAGTTCATCCAGGTTACATGGTAATAGGCATTTGGAGGTCCATTTTGTGGACTGCCGAAAATCGTATCAGGAAGGGGTTCACCCGGAAATTCAGGGTTTATCAAGTAGTTTATGTACCAATTTACATTGGTAAAAACCACACCCTCTGCATGCACAGCATCCATTTCCAACCAGTCAATTCCTTCACGAAATTGGTTTGCAACAAACTGACTGGCGTGTTTGAGTTCATGTGCAATTAAGGAGTATATATTTCCTTTCAGGTCATCAGGATGATCATTTGGAGGCAGCCGTTCAAGATTGTTATCGATCACAAGATAGGTATTATCCGGTCCTGTCGGAATTGTTGCCCCAAAATAGTTTGTTAAAGACTGGACCCTGATTTCGTAAGACTGATCTTTTAAAAAGTCGGAATACCCCAGTGTATTTACGAGGTGCCGATAAGTTGAGTCTGCGGCAAAACTGATAGATTCGATATAGTCAGGAACCCCACTGTTGTTTGTATCTATTGTGGAAACTGCATCAATTCCTTCAACCCAATAGTAAATGTTAAAATATCCGGAATCGGACTGATGGAGTAAAGAGGCATCGGTTGAAAAAGGATTCAGGATATTTTCAAACTCTAAAATGGTAGCCGATGATAACTTACTTTTATGATTGATGTATTCGTGAATAATCGGTGTCAAACAGATCAATCCTGATCCATGATTCAATTGAAATTGTGGATCCAGACGTTCAGTGTCAAAAGCTCCATATAATTTTTGAATAAGGCCACTCTCGAATGAAAGTTCACCCTGCTCAACCATCATATCTATCGCTTGAAAAACAGAAACCTTTTGATCTTGATGCAACTGAGAAAAAACTATTCCCGGGCACAAAAGAATCAGTAAGATGAGGAATAGTGTTTTAATACTTTTCATTGAATTTTATTTGTGGCAGAATTTGTAGTTCTTGATAACTTAACGGTAAATTGTATTAAAAAATTCTTAAAAAAAAAATTATCACCCATAAGACAGTTCGTATGAAAGTATTTTGGTTGATGACTCTTCTGTCCTCTGCCTTCCCGAAGGATCGGGATTTTCACTTCGCGGTATATATCTGGAGTGCTTCGCTCTAATCTGCTTTCTGACTCCAAATCACTTACCGATACAAAACCGTGAAAATATAGAGTCCAGTACGTGTTCATTGGTGATTTCGCCGGTAATGGTGCCCAGTTCGTTCAGGGCAGAGCGTAGATCGATGGAGAGAAAATCGCCTGTGAGACCTTCATCCAGGGCGGTGATGGCTTGGTTCAGGTAGGTGCGTGACTTTTGAAGTGCATCGCGATGACGCGAAGAGGTGACCAGCAGGCTGGATGCATCATAATCTTTATTCTCCAGAGCTCTCTCTTTCATCACTTTCTTCAAGAGATCAATATTTTCACCTTCAAGAGCAGAGATCTTCAAGTCGAATTGAACCCGCTCTTCTTTTTCATCAACATGAAGATCGAGTTTGGTACCTACCAATAAAAACGGGGTTTGAACAGCTCGTTTTTGAAATTCCGCGATCTCTTCTCTTTCATCCGGATCCAGGGGATGCGAAAGATCTTTCAGATAAACCACTAGGTCAGCCTGTTCAAAAGCTTTCTGAGAACGTTTCACCCCTTCCGCTTCGATCCGGTCTTCGGTCTCTCGAAGGCCTGCTGTATCGATCAGTTTGAACAACAACCCCTCGTAGTTCCAGTCCGCATCTATCGTATCGCGCGTGGTGCCTGCTATTTCAGTGACGATGGCCCGATCACTCCCAACCAGTGTATTGAGAAGTGTTGATTTACCTGCGTTGGGCCGGCCGATGAAGACGGTCTTCACACCATCTTTTACCAGACGCCCGGTTTCATAGGTATCGAGCAGATTTCCGATTTCAGCCGTCAAGTCAGACAGCAAACTTCGAAGCTGTTCTTTATTGGCAAACTCCACATCTTCTTCAATAAAATCGAGCTCCAGTTCCACCATGGCGGTAGCATCGATGATCTGTTGTCGAAACGTCTTGATGTGTTCTCCAAGTTTTCCCTCCAACTGCTGGTTGGCTGCATCAACGGCTTTAATGCTTTTGGCGTGAATCAAGTCGGCGACCGCTTCAGCCTGATCCAAATCCAGTTTTCCATTCAAAAAAGCACGCTGGGTAAACTCGCCCGGCTCTGCTGCCCGGACTCCCTGCTGCAAGATAGTTTCCAACACAGATTGCGTAACGAGCACGCCGCCATGACATGAAATCTCAACCGTATCTTCTCCGGTATAGGATTTCGGGCTTTTAAAAATGGTTGCCAGCACCTCATCCACTACACGCCCGTCACTTTTCACAATTTTGCCAAAGTGAACGGTGTGAGATTCTGCAGTTTTCAAATCCTTACCCCTGAAACAAGCGGTCACTTTTTCAAAAGTTCCCTTTCCAGATATTCTGATAACCGCAATCCCACCTTCACCGACAGGAGTGGCGATGGCAGCGATGGGCGGTTTTTGATTTATTTCAGACACGATTAATAAATATGATTTGAAAAGTAAAAATGTAGTACGATTGAATAGTAATGATTTAAAAAGACGATTGCTGAATATGAAATGATACAAAAAAATAGTATTTATATATTATATACAAAATTATATATTATAAATTATGGCATTAAGTATTAAAAATAGCGACGTTGATCAAATGGCACGTGAGTTGTCTGAACTGACAGGAGAAAGTATTACCGAGGCTATTCATCAATCACTTAAAGAGCGTCTGGAAAGGAAAACAGGCAGAAGTAGCAAGAAAACACTTGAAATGGATATTAAACGAATTCAAAATCGTGTGGCGAAAATCCAGCGTCTGGATCACCGTTCAGACGAAGAGATCATTGGCTATAATCAAGATGGATATACAAATTAATTCATATGATTCTCGACACATCCGCTTTGATAGCAATTCTACAGAATGAAACGGGTTCAGAAATATTGATCGAAAAATTGGAGCAAGCAGAAGTAATCAGAATTTCATCAGCAACCGTTGTGGAGCTGGGAATTGTTATGCAAGCTCGATTTGGTGACTATGGTGAACTTGAGGCAGATCAACTTCTGCATCGGTTAAAATCGGACATTATACCGGTTAGTGCAGCACACGCTGAATTAGCGCGATATGCCTATCGAAATTATGGAAAGGGCAATCATGCTGCGTCTTTAAATTATGGGGACTGTTTTTCTTACGCTTTGGCTGTTTCACTGAATGAACCGCTACTGTTTGTTGGGGAAGATTTTTCAAAAACCGATGTGATGATTGCATGACAAAGCTCGGTTCAGGATCTTAAATTGTAAGTTTCAGCTATCAGCCTGAACTCCTTGTACCCTGTTCCTTAAACTCAATTCACCCTGTCATCCTGAATTTATTTCAGGATCTCATGGCAATGAGTTCTGCAAAATCAACTGCTTTTGAAGAATTCATAAACCCGGAGATACTGACATGCGTCAGCATGACGCGATATTGTGGTTGGTAGCCCTCTTGAACCTTGAACCCAGTACACTTGCACTCCCGAGGGATCGGGATTGTCGCTACGCTCCAACCTGTACCTTGTCACGGCGACAATCGTTCAATAACCCATTCAGTCCCCTCAAACCGATACACAATCCGATCATGCAGCCGATTGAGCCTGCCTTGCCAGAACTCAAAACGATGGGGGATCACTCTATAACCGCCCCAGTTAGCCGGCCTGGGAATTTCAGAACCGCTGAATTTCTTTTCAATGGTGCGCAAATTTTCTTCGAGAACCTCCCGCGATTCAATTACCGAACTCTGTTTCGACGACCAGGCTCCCAGTTTACTCCCAACCGGCCGTGATTTGAAATATTGATCAGACATCTCCTCCGATATCTTCTCAACAACCCCCTGGATATGAATCTGACGCATCAGGTCGGGCCAATAAAAGGTGAGTGAAACTTTGTTGTTCTCTGCCAGATCTTTTGCTTTTCGGCTTTCATAATTGGTGTAAAAAATAAACCCCTCCTCATCAAAACCCTTCAAAAGAACCGTTCGGGTGGCAGGCTGGCCCTCCCGGCTTGTACTGCCCAATATCATTGCATTGGGATCATTTTTGATCTCTTTCACAGCAATTGCGAACCACTTCGAAAACTGCTTTAAGGGATCAGCATCCACACTTTTTTTATCTAAAGGTATGCCATCATACTCTCGCCGAAGCAAGGATACGGCTTGACGGATCGCTTTTTTTGGTTTTTGAACTTCATCCCTCGCGGGAAACCATCTTTTAAAATAATGAAGCATTGAACTCTGGTTACTGTTTGAATTTTAAACTACACAGATTCGTTTTTCTCCGGGCGAAGCGGATTTTCAGCGAATATATACTCTTTTACAGGCCGGCCACCGATGAGATGTTCCTGAATAATTTTCTCCAGCACTTCCGGCGTGCAAGAGTGATACCACGTTCCCTCCGGATATACTACGGCAACAGGGCCTCTCATACAAACCCGCAAACAGTTCGCTTTCGTTCTGAGGACACCCGATTTTTGATCCAGATTCAGCTCTTGCAAACGACTCTTCAGATAGTTCCAGGATTCAAGACTCGCCTCCTTTCGACAACACTTTGGAAGAGTCTGATCCGCACATAAAAAAATGTGCCGGCCGGCAGTCGGAATGTGAAGATCTTCAGCTTTCTGTTTTACCCGGTGTGCCATGGTTTATTTTTTGATGCGGATTCAAATGAAAGCACCTGTATTTTTTAGGTTGTCATTTTTGAGTAATCACCCAACCAATAATAACGATTTTCAAGATTAATGACTTGCATTCAAAAATTCTTAACGATCGGATAAATAGTCACATTTCTTTTGATTAACTTACCTGTTAGCGAGGTTAATTAAAGATCTTGAGATATGTCAAAAACGAAATGGACCGGCCTGATCTTAGGGCTCATTGGTTTTATTTTTCCACTGATCGTATCCTTTCCCGGCCTGTCATTAGCCGGACACATGGCCATGAGTATCTTTTTGATGGCGGCTGTCTTCTGGATGTTTGAGACCATACCGATCTACTCCACGTCCATACTGGTCATCTTTTTTCAAGTGATCCTGCTAAGTGCAGAAGGATTCATCGATTACTCGTCCACAATGTATGAGCCGCTTCCGTACACACAGTTTATTTCGACCCTGGCAGATCCGATTATCATCCTTTTTTTGGGTGGATTTGTTCTGGCTGATGCGTCCGTAAAGTATGATTTTGACAAGAGCATGACCCGTCTGCTGCTTCAGCCATTCGGATCACAACCCAAATTTATTATTCTCGGGTTGATGCTGGTTACCGCCGTGCTGTCTGCATTTATGAGCAACACCGCCACCACCGCAATGATGATAACAGTAATTATTCCGATCATCGCTCGGATGGAACCGGGAGATCCGGCTCGTATAGCCGTCGCGCTCTGCATTCCTTTTGCTGCAAACATTGGGGGTATCGCAACTCCGATTGGCACACCACCCAATGCCGTTGTAATTGCGGCCTTGAATTTACAAGGTGTGGAAGTAGCATTCAGCAGCTGGATGCTCTATGCAACACCGATCGCCATCATCATGCTGATTGTGGCATGGTTTGTATTGTTGAAACTCCATCCTCCGGCCGTTGAAATCTTAACTCTTAACCTGGATGGTAAATTAAAAAAATCGAGAAATGCGATCATACTCTATATCACATTCGGGCTAACTGTTTTGCTCTGGGTAACCGAAGGGGTGCACGGCATTCGCAGCAGTATTGTAGCACTGATGCCGGTCGCTATCCTTACCCTATCATCCGCATTTGACAAACAGGATATCAGAAAACTTCCATGGGAAGTGCTTTGGCTCATCGCAGGCGGTATCGCACTTGGAATATCAATGAAAGAGACCGGATTGGCAGAATGGATGGTGAGTTCAATCTCCTGGGATCAGTTTGGATACCTGATGTTATTAGCTCTCTTTGGAATTGTGTCGCTGGTTATGTCCAACTTCTTGTCCAACACCGTTACCGCATCGCTTCTTATTCCACTGGCCATTTCACTGGCTACATCCGGAATCGTTGATGGGGTTGCCGGGATGATGATGCTTGGACTGGTTGTTGCCCTGTCCGCCAGTTTTGCGATGGTGCTGCCGATATCGACCCCGCCCAATGCCATTGCAATCAGTACGGGCATGCTTCAAACGAAACATATGATCATATCCGGGAGTATTATCGGTTTGATCGGTTTAGCACTCGTATTGATTTTTTCAGTAATCTATTGGCCGTTCATTGTATAATATCAATCTATTATGGAACAGAAAATTTATATCCTTGTAGTTGAAGATGAACCGGATGTCCTGGACTCTATTGTACGGGATATTTTATCATTTGAAGAATTTTTCCCTATTGAGATGGCCGATGCGGCAGAAGAAGCACGCGATCTGATTCAGGAATTATTGGATAACGATCATCAGATCGGATTGATCCTTTGTGACCACGTATTACCCGGTGATAATGGGGTTGAGTTGCTGGTTGAAATGCAAAAAAATGAGGCGACTTCCCAAACCCGGAAAGTACTGATTACGGGTCAGGCAGGATTACAGGAGACCGTTCGTGCTGTTAATGAGGCCGACTTGAAACACTATATTTCAAAACCCTGGCAAAAGGAAGAGCTGGTCGGTATTGTTCGTGAACTATTGACAGACTATGTTTTACATCATGTGAAAAATCCGCTTCCTTACATGCAGGTGTTAAATAGTGAACGCATCGCTGAGTTTATTCGCAAAGGGGGCGGGCCCTCTGATCAATAAGAAAATACCGCATGGATTTTAAACTGAGTAAAAAGTGGATTGAAGATCGAAAACATGTCACTGAATTAATTCAGAGACTGTTTGGAGATACAGCACAATCTCATCATTATCTGGAGCATTATGATAAAGATGAGGTCCTTCTAAAGGAGGGGCAAAAACTCAAACATATCTATATTTTGCTGGATGGAGTCGTCGAACTCTATAAAAGAAAGCCGGATGTTGACACAGACTACCCGATTATGCGACTGGAGTCCGGCTCATTTATTGGCATTATTGCATTTACAACCGGTGAACGTTCCCTGACAACCTGTAAGGTGGTTGAACCTTCATCCGTGTTGAAAATTCCGGATGGCGAAGTTCGGCGTCTCCTTAAAGAGAATGAGCGATTCAAGGGGTATATGGATGAGCTGATTCTGGCCAACCTGCTCGATCGGTTCAGAAATACAATCATCCTGCAGATGAAACTCAATTCAGTTAACAGCAAATTGCGTGATGAAAGGAATGAGTCACAGCGTGCTTATATGGAGCTGAAAGAGGCACAAAACCGGCTGATCTATCAGGAAAAAATGGCAACCCTGGGACAGCTGGTGGCCGGTTTTGCTCATGAAGTAAACAATCCAACGGCGTCGCTACTGCGATCCACTGAAACCCTGGAAGAGAAAATCTCTGAACTGATGGATCGTTTAGAGGAGGGGGAAGGGGATCAAAAACTATTAAAAAGCCTCTATGAAGCAGGGAAAAAAGCACCATATCCGGATACTTCAACCATCAGAAAGAGGTCGAAATCATTAAAAGAGCAATTCGAAATGGCATCCCCGTCTCAACTCAGAATGCTGGCTCAGCTGCCGGATGACAGGATAGAGTTACTTCAAAAGAATAAGATTTTCGAAGTGAATTCACTGGATTTTTATCTACACCATTTTGAACTGGGTAAAATGTTTCAAAATATTGAATCGGCCGGAACCCGTATTGCAGGACTCGTGAAAAGCCTGAAAAGTTACAGCCGGACAGACACGGAAAGCATGTGGGAAGAGATTGATATTCGCGAAGGCATTCACGACACCCTACAGCTAACCAGTAACCGCATTAAGTATTATGATATAACCCTGGATCTGCCCAAATTGCCTTTATTAAGGGTAAATCCGGCAGCCTTAAACCAAGTTTGGACAAATATTATCCTGAACTCTGCAGATGCAATGGGCAAAAATGGGTCAATTGCTATTCGAGCCAATCACGATGATGAACAGGTATGGGTCACAATAGAGGATTCAGGCCCCGGCATCAAAGAAGAACTGCTGGATAAAATTTTTGAGTCTAACTTTTCCACTAAAAAATCAGAAGTAAAATTCGGATTGGGCTTGGGCTTGTCGATCAGTAAAAATATCATTGAACAGCATAGAGGTACTATTTCCGTAAACAACTCATCAAAAGGCGGGGCTATTTTCACCATTCAGCTGCCGATCAAGCCGGAAAGAGAATAGGTAACAGGAGATTTTCTGTAATTCAAAATGCCGGAGCGGATATTCATCAAACCGGAGTGGATATACATCTAAGATTACAGCTATTCAAAATTTCAATCGATAAATATTTTTGTACTTTATATAGCCTAAATATTAGAGTAAGTGCGGATTAAAGAAAAAAAATTTCAACAACTATACCGATTTTTCATTGACGAACTGTTGAAATCGTCATGGAACAGTGTGCTATCGCTTTGGAAACCAATGGCAGGCTGGACGATCCTCGTCTATCTGATTTTTACTGCACTTTCCGCTCCGGTTTTATTCTCAATGCTGGAGTGGTCGGTGTTTCGGGGAGACAGGCTGTTTGTTGGGAATGAGGAGCTCATCAGATGGTTTTTTTCACCGATGGGGGTCACTTACCTCTCCCTGATCACTTTTGTTATCCTGACAGGAGTCGTGATTCGTTTTGCGGGTCTCTTTCAGATGGTTGCCGATGATAAAAAAGGAAATATAGTTTCAGTGCAAGCCACATTTCTTCGTGTCGCTCCACGGATACCGGTACTGCTAAAAATTTGTCTGATAACTGTCGCTGGATTTCTGCTCTTGCTGATTCCGCTTTTAGCCGGCCTGGGAATTACCTACCAACTCTTTCTAACTGAATTTGATCTGAATTACTACTGGTATATTCGTCCACCCGAATGGATTCGTGCAATCACGATCGGTGGAATTTGGGCTGGCTTATGGACGATTAGTTCACTGATCCTCATCGCCTGTCTCCTCCCGGCGCTGCCTTCATATCTGAATGGGAAAAGAACATTGAAAGAGTCGGTTGCGGAGGTTTGGAAAGCGCCTTTGGATCAGACACTTCGATTTTTAAAAGTGATAGGGATTTCTGCCGGTGGGTGGGCGATATTCAGATTTATTACAGATGTAACCATTTTTTCAATTTTTTTCTATCTCTCGAATTGGGCCGGTGAACAGTTTGAATCTCTGAGGCCTCTGGCATTTATAGCCGGTGGTTATATTTTTACTACCATTGTAGCCGGCGGCGTAATTTCATTCTTCGGATTTTCTCTGGTATCAACCATTATTTCGAAGTTCTATTTCAGTATGAGCCGGCCTAAGTTGATGAGAGATGTACCCGGATTCCGATCGCTTACCGTAAAGACACTAAAATATATCACCTGGTGGGCAAAACCATTGAGGGCGGGACTGCTGATTTTAACCCTGATGATTGGGGGATTTGTTACTTCAATATTTATTATCAGTGAAGATTTAGCATTGGATGAGGGAGACCGGCTGATGGTAATTGGTCATCGGGCAAATGCAGGGGGTGCACCTGAAAACAGTCTTATTGCACTTGAAAATTCAATCGAATTGGGAGTTCCGATCGTGGAAATTGATGTGCAGCTTACCGCAGATAGTGTAGTGATTGTTTGGCATGATGAAGATCTGATTCGAATGACCGGAGACCCCCGACAAATAAGAAACGTACGATATGAAGAGTTGCAATCTTTAACGTTGAGGCCAGAATATGGCCCATATCGCGAAAGTGTCAGGGTAGCTACTCTGGATCAATTTTTGCAACAGTCAAAGGGCAGGATACAACTGATCATTGAGTTGAAGTACTACGGGTTTTATCCGGCACTTGCGGAAGAAACGGTTGAACTTATTCGTAAATATGAGATGGAAGATCAGGTTTTATTGAAGTCACTGAATTACAGTGGAGTCGCACAGCTACGAGAGATTGCACCGGATTTAGGAGTGGGATATGTATCGGCAACAGCTGTCGGAGATATTAGTCGCCTGCCGGTTCATTTTCTTTCTGTTTACCATCCGAATATTACGGACGAACTGGTGAGAAATAGCAGAGAACGAGGCATGGCCATTTATGCGTGGACGGTAAATGACAGAGAGGATATGATTGCTGTAATTGAAAAAAGAGTGAATGGCATCATCACCGATTATCCGGAAATTACACTGCCACTGATCGAAGAGATCAATCAATTGAGTGCCGTTGAGCGAATTCTATTGCAGTTTGGATTGTTGGTTTTAGAGAACCAGTCGGATTAAAGGCCTAATCAGGTCGTGTAACTTAAATCCTGTTTGATTGATCCCTTCTTTTATTATCTTTGTTTAAATGATTTAAACACAAACAAATAGAAAGATTATGAATCTGTTCAGATTAAAATTAATGGCCGGCTTGACAGCGGTACTGTTCATTACAGCAGCCTGTGAAGAAAATGAAGAACCTTTTTTAGGTGAGCCTGAAGTGGTAACCAGTGGTTTCCAATTTACAGAGGGGCCGCTATGGCACCCCGAGGGATATCTAATTTTCAGTGATATACCGGCAAACATCATCTACAAGTGGACTCCGGACAATCCTGAATCAGAGGTATATATTGAGCCATCGGGAAATTCAAATGGAATTAAGTCATTGCCGGATGGTACAATCATTGTAGCACAGCATGCAGGAAGAGTTTCGACGGTAAATGAAAATATGGAATTGGAACCCATTGTTGAACAGTATGATGGAATGAGACTCAACAGCCCAAATGATATTGCGGTTCGCTCAGACGGACTCGTCTATTTTACCGATCCTGATTTTGGTGTATCAGACGAAAATAAAGAGCTCGATTTTCAGGGTGTGTACAGAATTAATCCCGATAACAGTTTAGCGGTTGTTTATGAAGAGTTTTCCCTGCCGAACGGAATCGTATTTACGCCGGATGAAAATTATCTGTATGTAAATGATTCGGCTACAGGAAATATCCGAAGGTTTGAAGTGGTGGAGAACGGAGATTTAGGGAATTCCATACTGTTCGCAAATATCGGTGCGATGACAAGTATGGGTGGGGCAGACGGCATGACGGTTGATGACGAAGGACGCCTCTATACAACCGGCCCCAACGGATTTATTGTATTTGATGCTGAAGGAGAGCAGCTGCATCAGATACAATTTGATCAGCAAATAACTAATCTTGCCTGGGGTGGAATGGATGGAAATGACCTTTTTATCACCTCTCGGGATGTTGTTTATAGACTCAGAGTCAATAAATAGTAGATAAAGTCAATAAGGATTCTGTTGTTAAAATTCTATAAATAAGGAAATATTATCCTTTTGGGATAGTTTTATCTGAAAAAGTGGTTATCGTCAGAACAAATGTTTGACTTATACAAAAAATGAAAAATCGAATATCTATATTCCTGATTATCGCCTTGTTTGTAACCTCGTGCAGCAGTGATGAATTAGGGCAAGCGCCTATTCCGGAAGATTATCAGGAGCAAATAGCCGAATGGAAACAGGATCGGATAGAGAGTATATCTGAACCGACGGGTTGGCTGCGTCTGGCCGGAATGTTTTGGCTGGAAGAGGGTGAAAACAGTTTTGGAAGCTCCTCAGAGGTGGATATTCAATTTCCGGAAGGAACGATCAATGATCGGGCGGGTACGTTTGTATTCGAAAATGGCATTGTAACCATGATTGTCGAAGAGGGTGTGGAGATCACTCACGATGGAGAACCGGTTACAGAGTTCACTCTTTATGATGGGAGTGATGAAAAAAGAGTAGAGCACGGCAACCTGGAATGGTTCGTAATTGTACGTGATGATATTACGGCTATTCGGCTTTTTAATAAGGAGAATGAAAAGGCCGATGCTTTTACAGGGTTTCCCACATATCCTGTGGATCCAAAATGGGCCCGAACGGCCCGATACATCCCCAATCCGGAAGGGACAACAATTCCTATTGTCAATGTTTTAGGACAGCAAATTGATGCTGAATCACCGGGGGTACTTGAATTTACATTAGATGGCGAGAGATATACTCTTGATGGCATAATAAACAGCACCCAGCTTTTTATCATTCTGAGTGATGAGACCAATAAGGATGAAACCTATCAAGCCGGCCGTTATCTCTATGTAGATTATCCTGAAGAGGGCAGTGAATATACAGTCGTTGATTTTAACAAAGTTTATAACCCGCCTTGTGCCTACAACGTGTTCACTACTTGTCAGTTGCCCCCACAACAGAATAGATTGGACATTGCTATACCTGCCGGAGAGAAACGCCCGGTCGATTGGGAAGGCCTATAAATTGGAGTATTTTAAAGAGAGATCATCGTCGAAAAGAACCTATCCATAGAAATGGATACGGATTATAAATTAAGAAAAGCCGGGCCGATGAGTACCCTCACATCAAACATGATTTTTATACCCCAATCATCTATCTTTGTCAGTGCAAAAAATTTAATTAGACTATAAACATGAGTAACGTACAAGAGTATATAGACCGGAATATCAAGAATTTTGAAAATGAGTTGTTTGATTTGCTTCGTATTCCAAGTGTAAGTACAGATTCTAAACGAAAAGGAGATGTCAAACAGGCTGCGGAGTTTTTAGTAAATCAACTTCAGAAGATCGGCCTCGACAACGTAACTCTCCACGAAACAGTCGGCCATCCGATCATTACAGCTGAAAAAACATCCCACAATGACCGGCCCACAGTGCTCATTTACGGTCACTACGATGTGCAGCCATCCGACCCGGATGATCTCTGGGAAACCCCTCCTTTTGAGCCGACTGTAAAAAAAGGCCGGGTATATGCCAGAGGAGCGAGTGATGATAAGGGTCAGTCGTTCATTCATGTGAAAGCGATCGAATCCTACCTGCAATCAGGCACTGAAATACCTGTAAATGTGAAATTTATTTTGGAGGGAGAGGAAGAGATTGGCTCTCCCAACCTGATCCCATTTATCAAAGAAAATAAAGAGTTATTGAAGTGTGATATGGTGCTGATTTCGGATACAGCCATGTTTGGAGAGGATCAGCCATCCATTACGTACGGACTTCGCGGACTGGCATACATGGAAATTCATGTAAAAGGCCCTAACCGGGATCTACACTCCGGAATCTATGGCGGTACGGTTGAGAATCCGGCCAATGTATTGTGTGATATGATCGCGAAGATGAAAGATAAGGATGGTGTTATACAGGTCGATGGTTTTTATGATGATGTTGAACCTCTCACTGATGAGATGAGAGAAGCATATGAAATACTTCCGTTTGATGAAGTGGAGTATAAAAAGAGCCTGAATTTAAAAGCAGTTCATGGCGAGCAGGGATATGGTACTCATGAACGATCCTCAGCGCGGCCTACACTCGACGTGAATGGGTTATGGAGCGGTTATCAGGGGGAAGGTGCAAAAACAGTGCTTCCCGCAAAAGCAAGCGCAAAAGTGAGTATGAGATTGGTTCCAAACCAAGACCCGAACAAAATTTCTGAACTGTTCAAAAAATATGTTTATTCAATAGCGCCGGACACTGTGGAAGTCAATGTGATCTCTCATCACGGCGGGTATCCGGTCGTGATTGACATGGATTTCTACGGACTGAAGGCAGCAGCTAAAGCGTTTGAAGATATTTACCAAAAAGAGGTTCTTTTCACAAGGGAAGGGGGCTCCATTCCAATTGTATCAGATTTTAAAAAGGTTTTGGGTGTGAATTCGATCCTGATGGGTTTTGGCTTGACCAAAGATGCCCTTCACTCTCCGAATGAGAGCTTTTCACTGAAAGATTTTCACCGGGGGATCAAAACATCGGCAAGATTCTTTGAAGTGCTAACTGATTTTGTGGAGGAGTGATCGATACTGGACTTTATTAAAAAGCCCATCTTGATTCCTTAAATAGGGCTTTTCTGTAAAATTTATCAGGTACCGTTTGTTAATTCAGATTTTCAATAGAGATAAGGCACATCACAGATCATGTTGAATCATCGTATCCTCTTCAAAATCGTAGAGGGTTAATCTGCGAAGGTTATAAACACTGATCCAATAATTTCGAATCGCCTGGATGTAGCTTCTAAGTGCAGCATCCCGCTCATTTTGTGCAATAAACAGATTTGTTATGTCGATCTGTCCTATTCTGTACCGATTTCTGGATACCTGATATCGGCGATCCGCAATTCCTTCAGAAAGTTCAGCCAGTAGAACCTGTTCCCGTAACTGTAAAAATTCAGCAACGATATTTTGCACTTGAAGATCGAATTGAGCCTGTTCATACGCGATGTCATCGGCTACCTGTCTGCGAGTATTTTTAGCAAAATTAACTTCTGCTCTCTGTTTACCCCAATTAAAAATCGGAACCTGAAAATTCAGAGTCATGAATTGTTGATTCAGTGGATCACTGTAGAGGTCATTAAAATTTTCAGAGGTTTGATTTAATCCAAAATTTGCCTGTACGGTTGCAGAAAATGAACTCTGTTTGACAGCCATATCCAGATTTCGCTCTGCTTCAAGCGTCTGCATATCAAAATTAAGTGCCGTACTGTTATTTTGCCGTGCCATCCGGAGTGCCAAGTGCTCATCCACATGAAAATCAGGAACTTCTTCAGGAACTTCTACATCAATGGGTGTATCAGGATTTAATCCCAACAGTAACCGGAAACTGTTTAGTTGCTGATTGTAATTGATATTTGCCTGTGTAAGTGACGATTCAGCATTTCTAAGTTGAAGCTCTGATTGGAGTAGATCATTTTCCGCGATATTTCCCACATTGTATCGCCCTGTCGAGATATTGTAAATAGAATCATTCACCGCCACATTAAATTCTGCAATGTCTAAGTTAATTTTAGATAACAGGACGTCAAAGTAACGTTGTGTAACCGTTAACGATAGCTCCTCCATTGATTCTACATAGCGTTTCTGAGCAATTTGAAGTTGAAGAGGTTCAATTCGGTTTCTCCATTTAAGATTATTAAACTGAAATAGGGGTTGAGTGTAACCCAGAACCAGAGGAGAGGAACTCCATAAGTAGGTATTTTCACTGGCAAATATTCCCAGGCGGGAAATACCGGATGATACCGAGAGATTCCCTCCGGTTGGCATAATGGATTGATTGACGGTAAGCCCGACAGTAGCGTTTGATTGTTGACTGTAAATCAGAGAAGTAGAACCATCCGGGTTAAAGTTTTCGCGAAAAGCACGTCTATAGTTGGGGGCATTTCCTTCAAGCGATAATCCCGGTAATAAATCCGCGCTAAATGATTTGTAGCGCCATTCACTGGCAATCAGTGCATATCTCGCCGACCTGGATAGCGGGCTTGACTCTTTTGCGATCTCAATGGTTTCCTGCAGAGATAATGGCTGTGGTTCATCCGGTACCAGGGATTGTTGAGCAATGATTACCTGTGTTGTTAGAACCGAGAAAAATAACAGGTTAAACAACGACAATTGAATTCGTTTTAAGAGCATGTTATTGTGAGATAATAATCAGGATTCAGGGTTTATTTTTATTCGTGTCTCAATGCAGTTACAGGTTCCTGTTCAGCAGCTCTTTTAGCCGGGAAAAAACCAAAAATTATCCCAATCATGGTTGCAACACCAAAAGAGATGACAATAGAACTTAAAGTTACGATGGAGACGATTCCAGCGGTGACTTCAATCAAATAGCTGAATGCGATACCTAAAATAATACCAACAAAACCACCCGTTACACTGATAGCGAGAGCCTCAGTGAGAAATTGCAGCTGGATATCCTGCCGTTTTGCTCCGACGGCTCTCCGGACTCCAATTTCCCTATATCGCTCAATGACAGATGCGAGCATTATGTTCATAATGCCTATTCCTCCGACAATAAGTGATATGGATGCGATGGATGCCAGAACAATATTGAATATTCGGCGAGTTCTTTGTTCCTGTTGGAGCAAGAGTTCAGGCACAATTATCTCAAAATCGATGACCTCGTTGTGTCTTCTTTCAAGCATCCGGGAGATGATCTCTGCAATGGTGACACTATAATTATTATCACTTACTTGTATGATTGCCCTGTCGAGCTGGTTGTAGTTTCTGTCACTTTGTGACTCAGAAGACGTGTTGCCGGGCCCGGAATCTTGAGCTTCTTGTTGTACATCCCGATTTGTTATTGCAGCACGGTTCCGATATCGTAAGAGAACACTTTCTGCAGGGACAAAAATATCCATATTAAAATCCCGTAGTCCCAGATTTTCAATCTGACTCGACGTTAGTTGACGTTCCTGAAGTACGCCTACCACTGAATACCATACATTACCGGCCTTAATACGTTTCCCCATAGGGTTTTCACCCGGGAAAAAACGTGTGCGTACACCATAGCCGATAATTGCCACGGGCATGGCATCATCAAAATGAAGATCTGTAAAATTGGTTCCGGAAGTGATCTGAAAATTATTGATGTTAAAATAATCACCGTTTACACCCACTAATTTACCGGATCGCATCTGTCCTGCTCGGATAAATTGCGTGTCATAAATAATCTCCGGTGATACAGCTCTGACTTGTGGAATCTGCTTTTGTATGCTTTGAAGATCTTCTAACGTTAATCCGGGGGTATATCTTCTTTGATCATATGTAACGGCCTCGTCATCTTCCACTTCTCCTTCTCTCTGTTCCACAACCGGTTGGATGATGATATTGTTAGTGCCTAACAGTTGCATATTGGCCAGTATTTCCTGCTGAGCTCCACTACCGATAGCCAACATGGCAATTACCGATGCAACCCCAAATATGATACCCAGTGATGTGAGCAAAGACCGAAGCTTATTTCGCTTGATCGCCTCAATGGCAATATCCAGGTTGTATAGAATGATTTGGAGCATATAACGTGAATTTAGAAACTGTTGATCAAGATGTGGATGATGTCTGAGCGATCTCTATATCCTGATCCGGGTCAGCTTCAGGATTTATTATTTCACGGTACTTATCAAGGATATCGTCAGGCAATAAATTTTTGTTTAATTCCTCCGGGTCGGGCGGCATCGAGATTAAAACCTGATCATTTTCCGTCAGCCCTTCAAGGATCACAACATTATTTTCATTGGTAGATCCCATAATGACTTGCTGCATGGTCATTTGAAGGCCATCGCGCTTAAATACAAAATGTTCGGAATCAATGGTGTGAACGGATTCCAATGGTACATAAAGAACATCCTCTATTGTTTCTATGAGAATTTCGTTTGCTGTAGTCATAGCCGGTCTTAGGGTCGTATCCGATTCATTAATTTCTATTTTTACTTCAAATACTTTCGAATGAGAGTTTGGCCGTTGTTCCCCGATATTTGCGACGGCCGTTACATTACCGGTGAGTTTTTTATCGCGTATGGCATCCAAACCTATTTCTACTGATTGACCGGTTCTTACTTTCTGAATATCCACCTCATTCACATAAGTGAGTGATTCCATAGCGCTAAAATCAGGCAATTCGGCTACAATCGGATCAAAAGCATTTACAGTACTCCCTGTTGTGGTTTTACGGCCCTGCCAGTTTCGAGTATAGACAACCATGCCATTTTCAGGTGCAAGAACCGTAAATCCATTCATCACATCCATGATTCGTTGTAAACTATTTCTTTCCTGGGTTAATGTGGCTTCAATCTCTCGAAGGCCGGCTTCCGCCTGCAAAACACGGGTTCTGTAATTTTGTTGTTCTTGTGCAAGCTGTCTTTCTGTTCTTTCAAGTTCAATTTGTGTCTGACGCTGAACCGCCGGAGATTCATACACAGATTGCTCAACCGCAATTTCTCTCTCTTCAAGCTGAAATTTCAAATTTTCAAGATTATCACGTGCTTGAGTTAATGTGAGCGAACTGTCAAGCTGAGCCTGTTCATACTGAGATTCGGCACGCTGTACTTCCAATTGTGCGTTCTGGAGACGGGTGAGAACGTCTGAACGATCCAGTTCAGCCACGACATCACCTTTACTTACGATCGTACCCTCCGGGACCAGACTCTGAATAGTCAGATTCCATACTTGAATCGTTTGAGCGCCTTGAGGGCCTCTGATTCGGATCGAGTTTTTTGCCTGAAGTTCACCGGTAGTTGTCACAACAACATTAAAATCACCTTTTTGAACATCTACATATAGATCCTGTTGATTACCCGGGTCGGTACGGGTGAAAAGCCATAATGCGATTAAAAAAAGGATCGACAAAGTGGAAATAATCACTTTTTTATTCATAACTATAGTATTGATGAAAATTTACCTGAAAAAGCAGAGCGAATTTGCAGGATTTTTATACTCTTGAGAATGTAAATCATGCTTCTGAATGTAACTGAGTCAGTATGTATGACGGTACATAACTACAAATAGTTTCAGTTAAATAATGAAACTAACAATATAGTATAATAAATAAAGTTTTAAGCCAAATTAAATTTATGGATTAGGCTAATACATTAAGATTAAACCATTTGTACAGTAATTGTGAATACAAGAAAAGAAATTCAAGTGGACAGTGGACAAAAAAAAGCCCGCTCAATCAAAGATTGAACGGGCTGCAAGAGGTTAGAAATGTGTCAATAAACTCAATTCGGATTTTCAAAAGAGCTCAATCACATCACAGATCATGCTGAATCATAAAACCCTCTTCAAATTCGTAGTAGGTTAATCTGATTAATTCGGATTTTCAATCAATCCGTTTTCCAGGCCAAATGTTTGGCCGTGAATGGTGCCATTGAATACGTTGGTAGGATTGTTTTTCTCATCCACCACAACTACAGTAGGTTGGTGCTCTTTTGCTTCTTCAGGTTTCATTCTGGCGTAAGCGATCACAATGATGCGGTCGTCCACTTGTGTTAATCTGGCGGCGGCACCGTTCATACAGCAAACTCTGCTTCCTCTGTCGCCCGGAATAGTATACGTTTCCAATCGGGAGCCGTTGGTAATATTGACTACACTTACCTTTTCAAAGGGTAAAATGCCGGCCATTTCGAGCAGGTCCTGATCGATAGTGATACTGCCCTCATACATCAGGTTGGCTTCGGTGACCCGCATCTGGTGTAGCTTTGATTTAAACATCGTCAATTCCATAAAAGTACTTTCCTCAACTAAATTCTATCAATATGTTGTCAATCAACCGGGTTGAGCCTAAATAGGCTGCCACGGCGATAATATAACTCTTCTCCTTCTCTAACGTATTCATCGGTTGTAACGTTGTCTTAAGGAAGATATTAAGATAATCAATTTTAAAACCTTTCGCTTCAAGTTCACTTTTTTGGTGTTCAATCAGTAATCCGGGCGTATCTATGCCCTCTTCGATTCTTTTTTTGATGTATTGAAGTGAGCGGAAGAGTCCGGGAGCCAATACCCTCTCTTTATCACTGAGATAGGTATTTCTGCTGCTCAGGGCCAGGCCATCGTTGGCTCGAACAATAGGGGCCATAATCAGATTAATACCATGATTGAATTCACGGTTCATCTGCTGTATAATTTGAAACTGCTGGATATCCTTTTGCCCAAAAACCGCGATATCCGGTTCGATGATATTGAACAACTTATTGACAACCAGGAGAACGCCTTCAAAAAAACCGGGCCGGCTCGCCCCGCACATATGCCGGTTTAGAGAGTCAATTTGAATGGAAAGTTCACTGTCACCGTACATTTCATCTCTTTCCGGCGCAAAAACAAGGTCAATATCTAAGGCTTTGCATGTTTCGAGATCTTTTTCCAGCTGACGTGGGTAGGTGTCAAAATCTTCATTCGGGCCAAATTGGGTTGGGTTTACAAAAATCGAAACCACAACGGCATCCGAGTGATCGCGGGCTTTTTTGAAAAGTTCTGTATGTCCGGAGTGCAGTGCCCCCATCGTGGGAACAAGTCCTATCGATCGGCCTTGATTTCTCAAGGATTGGAGCTCATTTTTTACCTGTTTTATCGTACGGCAAACTTTCATGTTTGAATGGCTAAAAAATCGACTGGGACATTTAATGTAGTCAGATAAAAAAAGCGGAAGATGGAGGTCTTCCGCTTTTTGTGATAGTTAAATTGATTAGATCGCTCTGTCAGGGTCAAAATCTTCAAGTAATTGCTTCACCCTGCTTGTAAAGGCCCCGCCATGTGCGCCGTCAATAATTCGATGGTCATAGCTCATCGTCAGGTACATCTTGTGACGAATGGCAATCATGTCCCCATCTTTTGTTTCAATAACAACCGGCCTTTTTTCAATAATACCGGTGCCAAGAATGGCCACTTGTGGCTGATTGATGATCGGTGTACCCATAAGGTTTCCGACGCTACCGTAATTAGTGAGGGTAATGGTTCCGCCCACCAAATCGTCCGGACTCAGATCTTTATTCCTTGCTTTTTCAGCGAGTTCCACAACATCTTTTGCAATTCCAACCAGGTTTTTTTCCTGCGCTCTTTTGATAACAGGCACAATCAATCCGCCTTTTCCACCCTCACCGAGGGCAACAGCGATCCCAAAGTTGAGATCTTTTTTGATATGAATTTCATCCCCATTCACCGAGCTGTTGATCAGTGGAAATTCACTGATCGCTTTGATAAATGCTTCAATAAAGATAGGTGTGAAGGTCAGCTTGACACCGGCTTGTTCAAAGAATTTCTTTTTATTGGCATCTCTCCACTTCACGATGTTGGTCACGTCCACATCGCTCATTGTCGTAACATGAGCAGAAGTCTGTTTTGAACGAACCATATGTTCGGCAATCATCTTGCGCATACGATCCATCTTGACGATCTCCACATTTTCATGTGGACTTTTCACATTCAGTTCACCGGCAGAAATTTTACTTCTGTCAACTGGTGCTTTTGAATCAGCTTTTGGTTTTTCAAGGCCGGAACTTTCGGATGATTTTTTAGATGGTGCAGAAACTTTGCCGTCCTTCTTGTCCTGGACATAACCTAAAATATCACTTTTTGAAACCCGGCCATCTTTGCCGCTTCCTTCGATCTGCTCCAGTTCGTCCTGACTAATTCCCTCTTCCTTCGCTATTGATCGTACCAATGGTGAGTAAAACCTGCCATCAGAACCGATTCGTTGAGGTTTGTTTTTTTCATCACTGTCGGATGAAGACTCCGCTTTGGATGCGGCCGGTTTTGATTTGGATTCTTTTGATCCGGACTCTTTCGGTTTGGATTTTGCAGATGCCGCTTTTCCGGTTGCGATGATAGCGATGGTCTGGCCCACTTCAATTGTATCGCCCTCTTCTACTAAAATTTCAACCAATGTACCTGCTTCCGGGGAGGGAACTTCCGTATCTACTTTATCTGTGGCAATTTCGAGCAGGGTTTCATCCACTTCCACTCGATCCCCGACTTTCTTAGCCCATTCGATGACGGTTCCTTCCATTACAGATTCGCCCATTTGAGGCATCACGACTTCAATTCGCTCGCCCTCGCCCTCACCATCATCCGATTCTGATTTGGATTTGGACTCTGAATCATTTTCTTCATCATCGGAATCTGCTTCCTGTTCAGTTTCTTCATCATCTGATTCAGATTTTGCTTTAGATTTTTCATCATCCGATTCAGATGACTTCTCTTCAGCCTCATTCTTATCTTCCGTATTTTCTTCCTCACCATTTTCGGATTGTGATGATGATTCAGATGCTTCTCCCTCGGTATCAATGATGGCAATGGCTTGTCCCACCTCCACGGTTTCATCTTCCTGGACTAAAATTTCAATCAATACACCTGATTCCGGCGAAGGGACTTCGGTATCCACCTTATCCGTTGCGATCTCCAGAAGAGTTTCATCCACTTCAACCCTGTCGCCCACTTTCTTAGCCCACTCAATGACGGTTCCTTCCATTACAGATTCGCCCATTTGGGGCATCACAACTTCAACCTTTGCCATGGTATAATTCTTCTAAATGATGATTTGAATAATCTTTTTATGCTCTTAAATATAACCCTAAAGATCAGAATAATCGCTATCAGATCAAAATTGTGATCTATTCAGAAATTTAACATTATTGACCGATTTTTGGGCTTTGGAATCGTATAATTACCGGATAGAAATTATGATGTCACCTAAAGTTCAGTTGGAATCAATTAGTTTCAGATCAAATAATTTGAGTTTTACGATCAAACTCATATACTCCTCTTTATTTCTTTCGATTCAGAGGGGAAAACATAAATAGGTTTTAAAAAATTCAACGGATATCAATGAAGGGATTTGTTCTGGTTCTCTTTTTTACATGGTTATTTACCCTGTTTTTACCATGGTGGGGAGTACTCATTCCAACTTTTATTATTGGATTATGGTTGCTTAAGGGCCCTTTCAACGCTTTTTTAATCGGATTTTTAGGTGCAGGATCAGCCTGGTTTATTCAGGCTTTATATATTCACATCGCCAATGATGGGATATTATCGAGCAGAATTGCTGACATGATGGGCGTTGGATCTCCCTGGATTGTACTGCTGATTACTTTTGCAGTTGGAGCCCTTGCGGGCGGGGTTGGTGCCCTTACGGGTTATTTGTTAAAAGTAAACTTGAATAAACCGGACAGAGACGGAGGATGAAGATTTTTCTTAAATACCTACACTTTTAAAACAACCAAAAACATCAAAATAAGTTATGAGCGAATACCCGAAAACGGATGACCCAAATGTAACGTCAGAAGATCCATCGAAAAAAACTCTGTTTACCCGGTTTCTGGATTTTGTGGAGTGGCTGGGAAATCTTTTGCCTCACCCGGTAACTCTATTCGCACTTTTTGCATTGGGGGTCGTGTTGATCAGTGGACTTGCGGAGTGGCTCGATTGGTCGGCACCGGATCCCAGGCCGGAGGGAGCCGCCGGAAGAGCACCGGATGGAATCATCAAACCGGTGAGCCTGTTGAATGGCGAAGGGCTGCGGATGATTGTCGTGAATATGGTTCGGAATTTCACCAGTTTTGCGCCTTTGGGGGTTGTATTGGTGGCTCTTCTCGGTGTAGGGGTTGCAGAGCATTCCGGATTGATTAGTGCCTGTATCCGTGGGATCGTATTAAAAGCGGCTTCATTTAAACCATCCAAAGCGGGTGATGGATTTGATCTGCTGCCACTCAGTAAAAATGACTCTCTGTTCAAGCCGGTGTTGTTGGTTTTGGATGTAATTTTAGTCCCGATCCGATTTTTAGGCCATCTGTTGATGATCCCGTTCAGGCCCGTCCTCAATTTTTTCATGGTGCCGAAACGGCTGGTCACTATTTCAATCTGTTTTGCAGCTGTGATATCAAACACGGCCTCAGAAATGGGATATGTGGTATTAGTGCCACTGGCAGCGGTTATCTTTCACTCCATGGGCCGACATCCGCTCGCAGGATTGGCCTGTGCTTTTGCCTGCGTATCGGGTGGGTATAGTGCGAATCTATTCATTGGGACCATCGACCCGCTTCTTGCCGGGCTTACACAGGAAGCAGCGATGCTTATCGACGCCGATTATACCGTTCATGCTGCGGTAAATTGGTACTTTATGATCGTGAGTACATTTTTAATCACCACAGCCGGTGCTTTTGTCACGCTCCGCATAGTAGAACCCAAGCTGGGTCCATACGACGAAAGCATGGCAATGGATGATCTTTCTGATAATGCATCCATGGATCCTTTAACCGATAGAGAAATTCATGCATTGAAATGGACCGGAGTTTCCGTGATGATCATGTTTGGGGTGCTGGCAATGACCATCATTCCGGAAAATGGGGTTCTTCGAAATCCCGATACGGGGGAGATGTTGAACTCACCCTTTTTGAATGGAATTGTGACGTTTATATTTATCTGTTTCATGATCCCCGGTTTTGTTTACGGAAAAATTGTCGGGACGATGAAAGATGACCGGGATGTGATCAAAGGGATGTCTCAGGCCATGTCAACATTGGGACTCTACATTGTGATTGTCTTTTTTGCCGCTCAGTTTGTGGCCTACTTTGGATGGAGCAATCTGGGCCAGATTTTTGCGGTTAAAGGAGCTCAATTTTTGCAGGATATGGGCATGACCGGCCCCATCATATTTGTGGGTTTTATCATTATTTCAGGGTCGGTGAATCTGATGTTGGGATCGGCATCCGCTCAGTGGGCGGTAACGGCTCCCATCTTTGTTCCGATGTTGATGCTGATCGGATATAGCCCCGAAGTGATTCAGGCCGCCTACCGGATTGGGGATTCGGTAACCAATATCATTACCCCCATGATGAGTTATTTTGGCTTGATACTTGCTTTTGCCAATAAATACGATAAAGATCTGGGTATCGGAACGATCATCGCAATGATGCTGCCCTACAGTATTTTCTTTTTGATCGGCTGGATGCTTTTATTTTATTTGTGGGTGTTTGGCCTGGGCCTGCCGGTTGGACCGGAAGCGCCGACGTATTATATAATCGGGCAGTGATTGGAGTGAGAAGTGAAAAGTGAGAAGTGAAAAGTGCGGGCAAAAGGCAGAACGCAGAAGGCAGAGGGCAGAAGGGTGACCAACCAAAAAAGACCGTCATTCTAGTGGATGTCTGGTTAGGTGGCAACTAACCTAAAAAAATCGTCATCCTGAATTTATTTCAGGATCTCCAGATTTATGAGCTCATAATCACTAAAGAACTATGAAAAAATATTTACTCTTTTTCTTGTTAATTCTTCTGTACACACCGGTAACCGCCCAGGTCACCGTTCTCATTGTTTACCACAGCGAAACGGGTAACACGGAACAAATGGCAAAAGCAGTATACGAAGGGGCTTCTTCTGTAGAAGGGGTGGAGGTTTTTCTACTTCAATCATTGGAAACAACGGCTGCGGATCTGTTAAATGCAGATGCAATTATTGTGGGGAGTCCGGTTTATAACGCCAATGTAACCCCTGAAATTTCACGTTTTATCGCATCCTGGCCTTTTGAGAATGAGCCGCTGAAAGATAAAATAGGAGCCGCATTTGTGACGGCCGGCGGAATCTCAGCCGGTGAAGAGATCGTACAGATGAATATCCTGCAGAGCATGCTGGTTTTTGGAATGGTGATCGTAGGTGGAGCCGATTGGACACAGCCTTTTGGCGCATCCGCGATTACCGGGGAAGAGCCTTTCAGTGGGTTTTCAGAAAACCGAATTGCCCCTTCTTTCGAAGAAAAAGGGAGAGCGCTGGGAGAACGGGTAGCAGAGTTGACGCTGAAATTATATAAATGATTTAAGTAGATGTGAGAACATTTCGCTTCGCGTGCAAAAAATGAGCGACACACTTCGTCGCCATGCGGCTCCTACGTTGCTCGATGTGACGGGTTAAGTTATTGTTATACAAGAAAATATAAGTCGTCAGTTCGAGCAGTTCCAACGCTTTTTGTTGGAACGCAGTCGAGAACTTTCTGCAATGGCGAGGACATCTCGACACACTCCGTCGCCATGCGGCTCCTATGTTGCTCGATTTGACGGGGAGGGTGTAGAGGAACCAATGGCATTGGCCATAATGACTGCAGGGTGTTGCGATCTCATCTGAACCCCATCGGCAATCTGATGTCGGCATGAAAACCCGGGTGAGCAGATGATTGCATCATCTGGGAGTTCACCTAATGATGGAAACAGTACTTCATCTCCAATCTTCATGGAGAGTTCATATTTATCGGATTGATATCCAAAACTGCCCGCCATGCCGCAGCATCCTGTCTTCAGTTCGACCGGCTTGAACCCCATCTGCCTGAATGCCTGAAGCAAGGAGTCATTCCCAATGAGAGCTTTGGTATGACAATGGCCATGAACAAAAACAGACCGGCCATCCCCCGTATTCATGGGCTCAGCTGTTGCCAGCTCAATATTCAGAAACTCTTCCCATAGAAAGGTGTTATCAGATATCTGTTTGGCTGATTCAAGATCGGAATCTTCACACAGGTCGAGATACTCATCTCTCAGTGTGAGCAGTTCGCTCGGTTCCAGTCCGACAATAGGAATTTCATTTTTTGCATAAGGGAATAAACGCTTAATATTTTCAACACAGATCTGTTTGGCGTGATCCAAAAATCCTTTGGAGAGTTGTGGCCTGCCGGTTGGAAAAATGCCCGGAACCGTTACATTATATCCAAGATAGTGCAATACTTTCAGGGCTGAGATGGCAACCTCCGGATCATGATAATTCGTGAAGAGGTCCACAAGCAAGACCACATCACGGCCTCCCTGTTTCTCATACTTTTGATGATTCTTTTGATACCATTTCATGAATGGTTCCGACGCAAATTCCGGAAGGTTACGCCTTGAATCGACTCCCAATAACTTTTCCAAAAGCATTTTGACCGGTTTTTGCCGGTTCACAAAATTCGTTAACCCGGAAAAGATCGATGCGACAGGGTAGAACTTTTCCGGATGGCCAAAAAAGTACTCGCCCAATGTAAATCCTTTTTCACGATGCCAGCCGTGAGTGAACTCAGCTTTCATTTTGGCCATATCCACATTGGCCGGACATTCACTTTTACACGCTTTACAGCTGAGGCAGTATTCCAGGGCTTCTTTTAGCTCCTCAGACTGAAACGCATCTTTCTGTTCGCCCGAAAAGAGCTGACGGAACACATTGGCGCGTCCACGGGTACTATCTTTTTCATCCCGGGTGGCGTGGTAGGATGGACACATAGTGCCTCCGCTCTGTGCCAGTTTTCTGCAGACACCGGCGCCGTTACAGAGTTCAATGGCACCGGCAAATCCTCCCTGATTTCTCCATTGAAACGTGGTTTCCACATCCGGACTCACATAATCGGGAGAAAATCGAAGATCACTGTCGATCGGTTTCGGATCGGTGATTTTACCCGGATTAAATCGATTCTCAGGATCCCAAATCTGCTTGACCCTTTTTAAAACCGGGATCATCTCTTTACCCAATACAATCTCAATAAAAGGTGCCCTGGTTCGACCATCCCCGTGTTCTCCAGAAAGGGAGCCCCGATATTTTTTCACCAGAAGAGCCACTTCATGGGCCATCTCTTTCATGGTCTGAAGGCCCTCAGGTTTTGTAATGTCCATCATTGGCCTCAAATGCAACTCTCCGACTGAAGCGTGTGCATAGAAGACGCAGGTTGTGTTGTGCTTCTTTAATATCTCCTGAAAATCTTTGACATAAGCGGGCAGATCCTCAACCCTGACGGCAGTATCTTCCACAAATGTAGGAGATCTGGATTCTGCTCCGAGACCCATCAAAAGTCCCAATCCGGCTTTTCGAAGTTCCCAAACACGCGGCATCAAAACCGGGTCGATAAGTGTGGGGTGAGCATAACCCAGTCCGAGCTCTTTCAGCCTGTCGGTCAGGCCGGTGGCCTTCGCTGTAATCTCCTCTTCAGTATCTCCCTCAAACTGGATGATCAGAAGGCAAGCGGGATCTCCCTCCAGGAAAAAACGATTTTTTCGCTGTTCAATATTCCCTTTGGTGGCATTCAGGATGATATCATCCACGAGTTCAACGGCAGCCGGAGCCCATTTAACAGCTTCCACCGTGGCCAGCATGGCATCATGAAGAGATTGAAATTGTGGGATCACCAAATTTTTGACTTTGGGCAATGGAACAATATTCAGTTTCGCGGAGGCGGTGAGTGCAAGAGTTCCTTCGCTTCCGCAGAGAAGTTCAGCCAGATTAAACGGCCGTCCACCCGGTGTGATGGGATCCATATCACAGAGCCGATCGAGAGCATAGCCCGTATTTCGGCGTTTGATATCCGGGTGGGGATAGTGCTTCGGAATGTCATCCTTATGCTTGTTTAGCAGATCGATCATCTCCCTATAAATGTGTCCTTCCAGGTCACCCTGATTGCATTTGGCATCCAGTTCATTGGCGGTGAGGGCTTTAAAAGTAACGATCGAACCGTCACTCAGGACGGTGTCAATTTCCAGTGTATGCTCGCGAGTGGTTCCATGTTTGATAGAGAATGAGCCGCAAGAGTTATTGCCGATCATACCGCCTATCATACATCGATTGGTTGTGGCTGTGTCGGGGCCAAACTGAAGGCCGTGTTCCGCGAGTGTTCGATTCAGGGTATCACGGATCACGCCCGGTTCCAATTTTACTGTGCGAAGTTTGGGATCGAACTCCTTGATGGAGGTCATGTGCCGCGAGACATCCATGATGATACCGTTGCCGGTAGTTTGTCCGGCCAGGCTTGTTCCTGCACTTCGTGCCGTAATCGTAAAACCCTCATCGATTGATTTCAGGACGAGCTTTTGAATGTCGTGAATATTTTTAGGGAAAGAGACACCGGTGGGCATCTCTTCGTAGATCGATGCGTCGGTTGCATAGAGTCTGCGGGTAAGTTCATCCTTGTGAATGGCCTCACCCAAGTGTATTCCGGATTTTTGATCAGTCTTCATTTCCATAATTGAATCGGGGGCGCTGTTTATGCCCAATCAAGCAGCGGTACCCATCTAACTAAAGTGAAAAAGCGAGTTTAGCTTTTGCGACAATTTCATCACCAATCGATAGCCCTGCGGTAGCGGCCGGACTTGGAGCATTTAACACGTGAATCTCATTTTCACCCATTTCAAAATGAAAATCATCCAAAATCTCGCCATTTGGCAGCAGTGCCATCGCACGTACACCGGCCGGGGAAACTTTCAGTTGATTTTCATGAATGGATGGAATCAGTTTCTGTAAGTTTTTTAAAAATCCTTTCTTTGAATACGAGCGATACATTTCATCGAGCCCCATTTTCCAGTGCTTGCCGGCTAATTTCCAGAAACCCGGAAAATTTACCGTTTCAATGGTGTCATTAAAATCGAAGGATGTTTTTTGATACCCTTCTCTTTTGAAAGAGAAAACGGCATTGGGCCCGCACTCTACTCCGCCATTTACCATTCTGGTAAAGTGCACGCCTAAAAATGGAAATTCCGGATTTGGCAGGGGATAGATCAACCCTTTAACCATGTGTTCGGCATCCTCAGTGAGTTCATAATATTCACCGCGAAAGGGGACAATCTGAATATCGCTTTTGATACCGGCCGAACGTGCAACCCGGTCGCTGTGAAGGCCGGTGCAATTAATAAAATATTTTGAATTGAACGTGTGTTTCAGCGATTTGATGGTGAGGGAGCCATTTTTTTGGAAAACATTTTGTACAGGTGTATTGAATTGAATGGAGTGTCCGGCGGCAGTAATTTTTTGAGCGAGTGATTCACAGACGCCTTTAAAATCGATAATTCCGGCACAGGGCACATGGATGGCTCGAATTCCAATTGAGTAAGGTTCGATCTCCTTTACCTGCTTTTGATCGATCAGTTCGATCCCTTCGATTTCGTTTTGAACACCGCGGTTAAAAATAGAAGTAAGGGCTGGAATTTCGTTTTCATTAGAAGCAACGATGATCTTTCCGCAGATATCGTGTGCGATTTCGTTCTCACGGCAATACTCCACGATTTGATGTCGCCCCGCGATACAGTTTTTGGCTTTATAACTTCCCGGTTTATAGTAGATGCCCGAATGAATCACCCCGGAATTATGTCCGGTTTGATGTGCAGCTACACCGGACTCTTTTTCGAGCAAAAGAATGGATGAATCGGGATACTGTAGAGATAATTTATAAGCTGTAGAGAGTCCGACAATGCCGGCACCTGCAATTGTAAAATCGGTTGTCATTTTATTCTAAATCAAACGGATCAGAAATAACTAAATCAAGTAAAAAAACATTTGTTTAAATGTAATCAATTGAAATGATCCTATTTATACTTTCGTTAAACATTTCTGATTTATAAGCCTTATTTTCAATATCAAATAAATATATAGCTATGAAATATTATAACGTAATCTTAATTCCGGTTTTATTATTTGGTTTTTTACTGAGTGGTTGTTCAGGCGGAGACTCTGAAGATAGGGCTAGTTACGACACTCCGGAGGAGATTGTTGAAAATGCCATTTTTACAGATTTAGATGGCAATGATGTAAGTATCAAAGATTTCGCCGGGAATTTAGTACTGATCGATTTTTGGGAGTCTTGGTGCGGGCCATGCCTGCAGGTATTCCCGGCCATGGAAGAACTCAGGGCAGAATATCCGGGTGAGTTTCAGGTGCTGGCCGTAACGGTTGGCTTGACGGAAGGCCCGGAGGATGCCCGTGCATTTGCTGCGGAGCACGGCTATGATTTTAATTTCTTATACGATGAGTATGGCGTGTTTGAGGATTTAGAAGGACAGGGGATTCCGTTCAAAGCGTATGTAGATCCGGATGGGAACTTTATTAAAATTGAGATGGGTTCTTATGGCAGGCAAGGCGATTACAATCGCACCAAAGCATTGATCGTTGAGCACTTTGGGGAATGAGAGAAGTGAGAAGTGAGAAGGCAGAAGGCAGAAGGCAGACGTGAGAAGTGAGAAGTGAGAAGTGAGACGTGAGATGTGAGAAGTGAGACGTACTCACACTTGTGTAATCCGAACTCACAATTGTGTCATCCGAGTTCACGATTGTTTCATGCAAACTCACTATCGAGTCATCCGAACTCACACCT
>DEMS01000005.1 GCA_002359315.1 Bacteroidetes bacterium UBA2664
AACCTATTTCAGTATAAGACCGACTCAACTACTCCAAGGCAGAAGGCAGAAAGCAGAAGGCAAAAGTCAGGCATTAAAAAGCCTCTCCGTTAAACGGGGAGGCTTTTTTTGTGGGGTGTGGTCAAGAGAATAGACCGTTAGAGCTGCCTTCGAGGGGGTTACCTATCTGTCGTAAACGGTTTCAATGAAGTTACAAATATCAATAAAACTGTAAGGAAACGGTAAAATACTGTTCATACAGTTAATCAAAAGTGATTTCAAAGTTTCATTCTGTACAACTATTTGGGAAATGTGTAAAGATTGGGGCACTATTTTGAAATCCGGAACCCTGTAACTGTATCAAACCGATTCGATTTGAAAGCTCAGATGGCACAAAAAATATTGAGAGATGACATTGAGGAGATTCCTGATGTGAATACCTGGGCAAAAAAACTGGGAATATCTACTCGTTGGTTATCAAAAATAATGAAAGAAGAGTATGGTGCTTCTCCGAAAAAATTATTGAGGATGAGACGATATGAATCGATCCGGGATTGTATTGATCGTGATCTGGAAATGACCGGGTTTTGTATTGCTATTGAGTCCGGTTTAAAAGATGAGCATGCATTGTATAAGTTTCTGTCAACACATTATAACACCGGACTGAAGAAATTACGCAGAGAGATTTGGGCTGAAAAACTGGGTGAGGAAGCAGCGATCTATTTGCCGAATACTGATATAGAATAAACCATGCCCTGACGGAATATAAAGTTCCTGATTGGACTAACGAATGTACTTGAACGGATGATTTTATTGAATTTAATTGGTAGTGAACGCCTATTGAAAAATTTGATGGGAAGTGATAACCAATAATAAAATCAAAAGAGAGGAGAACAATGAAAAAGTTATTCATGACACTACTTCTGACATTTGCATTTTCAACGTTTACCAATGGTGTGGTATCTGCCAATAATTGTGATACAAAAGCAGATGCATGTTACACAAAATGTGATGAACGTTGGGGAGGAGATACTTACTGGGATGGTGCGGGCAGGAATTTCTGCAAATCGGGCTGTTTTTTTGCTGAAGCCGGATGTATCATAGCATCTTGGTTATAAATTGACAAGAATGATCTGCAAGCATGTTCTAGAAATATGCTTGCAGATAACTTATTAATTTAATTAATCATATATATTGAGAAACTTGAATAAATATTTATTTATAAATGGGATAATACTCTTGAGTTTGTTACTGTCAGGTTGCAAACTTGAAGATCAAATCATTGAAAGTTTCAATATCTATGATGGATATTATTCAGAAAAATCATTGATTCTTGATGAAATAAAACGTGTAGAGTTGGATCTTCAGGATCACATGATCAGTTCTTTTTTTGTCACATCGGAGAATGAGATTTATCTGTTTGACCGGTCAGTGGGAATGATCTATAAAATGAATGAGAATGGACATATTAAATTGAAAACAGGTGGTATTGGCAAAGGGCCGGGAGAATTTGTCACAGAGAATCTAGCCTCACTTACCTATTGCGGAACAGACATTTTTTTTGCTTTTGATTGGAGCCAGGCCAGAATACAGGTTTATGATCTTGAGTTAAATCTTCTCCATTCAATTCCACTCAATTCGGTCCCATATGATGTAAGTTGTGTGGATGATCGTAGATTGGCTGTTCTCTATGGGTATATGGAAAAAATTGACATCATTTCATATGAGGGAGTTTTGTACAAAGAGATTCTGCCGGAGGCACCTTTTGGAGAGAGTAAGGAAGATGTTTTCAGGCACTTCAATTATATCAATCAGAACATCTATGCTTTGTCATATTACTTTAAGCCGGTGTTTTTGTTGGTAAACAATAAAGAGCAAAGTCAAAAAGAGATTATACTGTCTAAACTGGAGTTTCAAGATGTGCATTTTGCAGTAAGGAAGGCGTCTGAATTAAGAGATGAATTACATCTGTTTTATATGAATATAAATCTTGATCTATCTGAACCTGAATATAAGGTGACACATGTATTTCATAAGAATGATGGAGAGTATTTATACAGTTATCGAATGCCTGAACAGATTAGTCAACTTCATTTCATTTCCGATTTCAGAATTGCAACACTTGAAGATTCGTTGAGAACTGTTGCTATATATGACTTTAAGATAGAAGACAATGAATAAGATAATTATTGACAATATCACACTTCAAAAGGGGAACGAACTCATACTGAATGACATTAAAATTGAGCTCAGAGTGGGTCATTCATATTTACTGTATGGGAAAAATGGGGCCGGTAAAACGTCACTGTTGAGGTGTCTGACAGGGATGGAAAAAAGTTTCAAGGGTAACATATCTTCTAATGGTGATGACTCAGTTGATCAAAACATAACCTATTTACCGGATACCTATTCTCTCCACGATACAATTGAGATTGGAGCATACATTCAAAGTTTTCGATTACTTTTTGAGGCCAATGGATTATTTGATGCTGAACGATTTAAAAGAACCCATGACATGTTCAACATCAACTCATTTCTTGATAAAAATTTTGGGAGTCTGTCAAAAGGAATGATAAAAATGGTTTTTATTACGATTACGATGATGAAAAAATCAAATCTGATTGTTTTGGATGAACCGTTTGAAGGCCTCGATATAGCGATGAAAAAAGGTTTATTAGAGTTGCTAATGGATGAAGTATCCCGGGATAAATTGCTGATAGTTTCATCCCATGAAGTAGCTGAGATATATAAACAATTTGATCAGCTGCTCGGAATAAGAGGGGGCAAGATAACATCTGTTTTAAATAAAGGAGAGGCCTTTACGTATGAAGAGCTTATTCAACAAATACTTTGAAAAATCATGAATATCAAGAGTTCATATTCTATAATTAGGGGATTGAAGGGTAAAAAGCTGGTTAAGATGCCGGTTTTATTCATGCTTACGATGATATATGGTATTACTCTGCTCTATATCTCGTTAAATGAGATCGTCTGGCTTGGCAATACGGTAGCGTATGAAATAAAATTTTGGGGTTACAGAGAACTACCGCCCGACTCTTATTCGAGTATTGTCTCAATTTTATTCATATTTATGTTTCTCCATCAACTCCATTTTATCCGGTGTTATGCGGAGTCCATTTTCAATAATACAACAATTCAATATCTCTATTTGAGTTCCCGGAGTGAACTGAAATTTTATCTCAACTACTTTTTTTGGAGGGCGATATCCCTGTTAAAAATCAATTTTCTTTATCTGCTACCCCTTTTAGCTCTCTATTATTTTAAAGAAGGTGTAATAGTTTATACGTTAGTAGCCAATGTGTATCACCTATTCGTTGCCACCCTGATCATAGCAGTCTTTTTTGATCTGTTCTTCTACCTTACTAAGAGGGTTCGATCAAGTGAATTTATAACACTTTTTATCCTTTTATCAGCATCGTTGCTCAGTTTTGTCCTGCAAGGGATCGTTACAGAATTTGGCCAAATCCAGTATGTTAGCTTCATTCACCTAATCCCGGATATCATTAGTATCCCGTATCAATATACATTGAAATCTCTGGGTGCCATTTACTCCCAAACCAAACTTTGCTATCCGGTATTTTCTTTGTTTTTGTTGTTTATGGCAAGTGTTTTATTACATCGAAAGATGTTTTCAAGACTGCTGGAAGTGAAAAAATCATAAACAATCCTTTCTTTTGTTGCAGAATAGAATAGTTGGATCAATCCATTAGAATTATAATACTATAATTATAATAATAAAATTTGCTCTCTTGAATTGGAACTGCTAAGTTCGTTTGGAACTGCGAATTAGCAGGATCATTTTTGATAACCAATTTGCTATTTAAAAACACAGTGCACAAATAAAAAGGGAAAATTTGAAAAAGGCTTTCTTTAATGTCTGTATGTCGAATCTTGAATCTGAAGGTCAAATAGAACTATTTGTGAATTAACGTCGTCATGGATTTATTCACACCAAAATTTTATAGCGATCACTCCAAATCTTAAAATTAAATCAAAAAATGTACAAACTTTTGATCCCTCTCATCATTTTCGTACTAATTTCCTGTTCAAGTGCACCCGAAATTGAGATTCCGGAAGATATCGCCGCAATGGAAAACGTAGCCGTTTATTCGGGTGATGTTGAACCGGTCTATTCAATATCATTTGAAAAAGAAGCCGTTTTTGGAGACACGGAGAGTGTATTTATTAACAGAATATCAGGAATTGATGTGGATAATGAGGGAAATTTATATCTGGCAGATTCGGGTGAAGCGACAGTTCATGTGTATGATTCAATCGGTAAATATAAATTCTCCATTGGCCAAAAGGGTGATGGGCCGGGCGAGTTTAATGCTGCCTACCGTCCCACTCTTTTTGAAGATGAACTGTATGTACTGGATGTTCAGCAGCAACGAATTTCGGTATTTGATCCGGCTGATGGCACCATTCAACGAACGATTTCAGTGGGTGGCGGTGGAAATGACTTAAGTGGATTCCCCAACTCTTTTACTCCCATGTCTGGGAATAGGTTTTTGGTTTATTACTCGTCAATGTCGCGTGATGGTGAGCGATTTTTGAGAAAATTGAACGCAAGGATACTGGATGCAGAAGGCAAAATCATCGAGTCTGACATCATAGACTTTGAACCGGGAGAAATGTTCATGATACAGAGTGAAAATTCTATTCAGATCATGTCATTCCCTTTCATGCGCGATTCAAAAGCTGTACTTGATCAGGATGAGAATATCATTTGGGGATATACTGACCGAATTTTCCTTCAGGTAGTATCACTCGACGGTGAGTATAATAGATCAATCTATTTTTCCCGTGAAAATCCACCATTAGACCGCGCTGCACTGATCGATAATAATGAAGATAGCGCCATACGTGATGCGATCCGGTCACTGGATGTCCCTTCAACCTGCCCGGCTTTCGGAAATCTATTGGTTGATGATGAAAATAGAATCTGGCTTGAATTACATACAGAGGATGAAAATGAGAGTGAGTGGTGGGTTTTAGATGAAACCGGAGAAAAATTGGCACTTTTTTTACGTCCCGATAACCATCAACTTGAACGAGTTAAAAACGGTTATGTCTATTTCAGGGAAACGGATGAAGAAACGGGTTTACAAGAGGTGGTGAAATACAGATATCAGTTTCAATCCTAACAAAATTCATTTTTTTAATGAATAAAATCGGCTTTGTGCAATAAGATTATTCACAATAGAACAGCGTGATACTGATCAACTAAATAATTTATTTTGTAAGGGAACTTCAATGAAGTGTTCATACAATGGTTAGGTATTTCAAGAAAATATAAGGAGTTGCAGTTTACACTATCTTCAACTATAATTTTCAATTGAGAAGAATGATTCGTTGAGAGAAATACTGTTTAAAAATAAAATATTTTGATTGCGTCAGAGGGTTATGGGAATCGAAAAAGGGAAGAATGAAAGTGAGAGACCCGGCTTTTTGAACTGGATAAGTACAAGGTTTGCTCAATTTTGTATTCAAAAACTGAAACTGGATATTTTAGAACTGAAACTATCAATTGGCCCCGATTTCTGAAAATCTGTCCTAAATCCTGAAAAATTGCTCCTAAACCGTCCCATAACCGCATTTATTCTGATTCTGGCTGCATTCATTTTTGGAGGGTTGGCTCTGAAAGAGTTGTCGGTAGACCTGCTGCCCGATGTTGACTCTCCAAACCTGGTTGTGCGAACCGACTGGCAGGGAGCCTCCCCAACAGAAGTTGAGACGCGCATCAATGAGAGGATGGAAGCATTACTGAGTACAATTCCCGGCGTAGAAAGTGTCCATGGATTTGCCAGACAGGGACAAAGTGTGATTTACCTCAATTTTCGGTGGGGACACAACATGGACCTCGCTTTTTTAAATGTGCGAGAAAAATTGGATCAGGTGCAGTATATGATGCCGGAACAGGCATCTCGTCCGCAACTCATCTTTAACACCACGGCTGATGAACCGATTGCGGTGCTGGCTATAACTGCCAAGGATCGTCCAAACAATGAATTTGAAACTCGGCTTGCATTAAAACGATGGGCTGAACAAGTGCTCTCTCGTCGGCTTGAACAGGCAGAGGGAATCGCACAGGTGGTTCCGGTAGGCGCCGTTGTGCCGGAAGTGCAGATTCGATATCTGCCGAGAGAGGTCGACCGGTACGGCTTGACATTAAATCAGGTTCAGAACCTTATTCGTGAAGCTAATATCTTCACTTCGAGCGGTGAATTGCGTGATGGCTGGTATCGATACTCGATGAAAATAGAGAGCCGGATTGGTGAACTGGAAGATTTGGAAAAAGTCCCGGTTACCCGTCTTGGTCAAGGCAGGATCCTCACACTTGGTGAAATAGCTGAGATCACTCTTGATGAGACTGATCCCACATCATTTGCAACACTGGAGGGTGAACGGGTTCTTAATTTGCTTGTGAAAAAGGAGTTTGGCAGTAATACAGTGGAAGTATTTGATACCCTGATGCCCCTCATTGAGGAGATGAGGGAACTCTATCCGAATATCAGCATTGAGATTCTGAGAGAAGAGGCCACATTTATTCGTAATGCGATTAATAATCTCCTGCAAACACTTTTCATAGGCGGTATACTCGCATTCTTAGTTCTTTTTACTTTTTTAAATGATATTCGAACCCCGATCACGATCGGTGTTGCCATTCCGGTATCCATATTCATCACCTTTTTTGTGATGTTTAGTTCAGGTATCCAGTTAAATATTGTCTCATTAAGTGGACTAACACTTGGAATTGGCCTGCTTTTAGACAATGCTATTGTTGTACTGGAGAATATCAATCGTCATATGCCGATATCAAAATCGATCAAAAAGGCGGCAAAAAACGGAACCAAAGAGATCTCTTTAGCAGTCACAGCATCTACTTTTACTACCATATCGGTTTTTCTGCCACTCATCTTTTTAGGTGGATTTGAAGGTGCATTTTTTCAGGATCAGGCATACACGCTTTCTATCAGTTTACTTGCTTCACTATTTGTTGCACTTATCATTCTGCCGGTACTTGTATTGCAGATTCTGGAACATCGGCAGAAGAAGTTACAACAAGAAGATTTTAAAGGAGAGGGCCAACTCAACACCCGAAAATTTTTCGATAATATGCTGATGGGGTATGAAAGCAGTCTGAAACGAGTTCTGAAACGGCCGGTTTGGATCTTTACAATCGCTGCTTTATTGGTCGCAGCAGCAGGATACGCATTTATAGTTGTTCCAAAAACAATGCTGCCTGAGGATGAGCCCAAACTCGTATCGTATCGAGTTCAACTGCCGGGAAATACTTCCCTGTCATCAACCATGGAGGCCGCCGATGCGCTTATGTTAAAAGTACAGAATGCCGGGCTGGGTGAAGGGCGTATTCAGATGGCAGGAGGGTATACCGACCAGACAAATCTTGCCAACCTGTCACAAGAGGGGCTGAACAAATTTACCATATCGCTCCCGGTGAATGGCTATGGAGAAGCAGGAAGGGCTTCAGAATTGATGCGGGAATTTGATGATGATTTTCCGGACTGGACCGTAGAACCGCTGACGGCTGCACAGAGTTGGAGTGCACTGATTGGAGCTGATCAGCCCCCTGTTGTATTCCGGTTGATTGGAATGAATCGGGCTGAGAGTGAACGATCAGCATCAGTACTTCAACAATCACTTGTAGACGCCGGGCTACCGGTGATGTTACGAAAGCAGTATGAACAAGAAGTGGATACCTGGAATCTAAGATTTCGAATGGATCGCATGTTACAACTTGGGATCAATGAGCAAGAGGTGATTCGTTATCTTGAATCCGTGACTCGCGGAAGTTTTGTCAGTGATTGGACGCGCGAGGATGAGCGGATCGGAATCAGGCTATTGGGCAATCAAACCCATATTTATGATCCTTCTGAAATTGCACTACGGCTTGGCAGTCGTGAAATTCCCTTGAGTTATATCGCCGAAATTGAACGTACGTCTGAACCCGAACAGCTTGAACGAGTGGATCAAACCCCTGTGTTAAGTTATGTGGCCGATTGGGAACTGGCTGACTGGTGGTGGAATCGGGGTAAAACGATGGAGACCATTCGTGATTTTGTTCGAAGCACCGGAACTGAGGTACAGGTTGCCGGAAACGCATTGATGGTTCAGAAACTGATGACCGATATGGGGAAATTGCTTCTGCTTAGTATCCTGATCATCTATATCATTCTGGCCATCCAGTTTGAAAACCTGAAATATCCGTTGATTATTATTCTTGCCGTACCGTTTGCGTGGGTGGGATCACTTTTAATCATGTGGATAACCGGTACCGGACTCAACGCGATGTCGTTTATGGGTGTGTTGATCCTCACCGGTATAGCCGTGAATGACTCGATATTGAAAGTAGATTTTATGAGGCGTTATCTCGAAACGACCGGAAACTTGCGCGAAGCGATCGAATTGGCAGGAAAACACCGGTTTCGTCCGGTAGTGATGACAAGTGTTACGACCATTTTAGGACTGGTACCGATGTTAATACCATTTGGAGAAGGATACGCCTTTCGTCAGTCCCTGGCCCTTGCATTGATGGGCGGCATGATCACAAGTACCATTTTAACACTCTATCTAATCCCGGTTATATTTGGCTGGCTAGAGAAAAATCATAAATATGAAGAGGAATTATAAAAATAAGATCAATTTTAAAAAAGGTTTATGTTATGAGCGAATATATGGAAAGACACCCCCCTGCCCCCCTTGTTAGGGGGGAGTTGTCTCAGTTGGTTGGGAATAAGTCAAATGGACACCCCCCTCAGTCTTCCCTTATTAGGGGGGAGTTATTGCTTCTCTTCATGTTAATAGTGTTAACAATCGGTGCTTGTACCGGTGGGGATGAGCAGGAGCGTCCGGAAGTGCAGGATGATGTTGATATTCGTCCGGATGTAATATTTGCGGTGGCAGATGACCTGCCGTTGCACATCTATATCGAAAGTCAGGGTATTGCCGAGCCTGTTCGTGAGATAACCATACGGCCCAGAATTAGTGGTTTCATTACAGAGAGTGCAATGGATGATGGTCAGCAGTTAGAAGAAGGCGATCCTATCCTCGTGTTTGATGCGCAGGAGTGGCAATATCAGCTTCAACAAGCAGAAAATGAGTATGAAACAGCAATGGTTGCCTACAATATTGAGATCAATCAACGAGAGAGTCAAGGTTCAACTCCGAGGGATGAAGATCGAGAGCGAATGGTAAGAATCAGCACGGGACTGGCCGATGCCGAACTGGCGCTCGAACGGGTGAAACTCGATCTTTCCTATACAACTTTGAGTGCTCCATTCAGCGGAGAATTATCTGTACCCAACCGGATCGCGACAGGGGCATATATCAGCGCCGGCAGTGAATTAGGTAGGCTTGTAGACGATAGAACACTATTAATTCGGTTTGATGTTCTGGAAGCTGAACTGAATCGCCTCAATCGAGGAATGACTGTTGAACTATATACCCCCTCAGGAGATAGAAAAGAGGGGAGTATTCGAGCCATTTCACCGGTTGTGAATCCTGAAAGCAAAACGGGTCAGGTTGTCGTTGAGGTTGAAAACAGTGATCGGTCTTTGCGTCCGGGCATGACGGTGGAAGGCAGAATCCGTGTGGAATCCCATAGTGGCATTGCACGAATACCAAGAGCTGCAATCCTGGAACGAGATGGCGGCAGGACCCTGGTTTTTAAATTGAACGGTGATAGAGTAGAGTGGGTCTATGTAGAACCAGAGTACGCCACATCCGAATGGGCAATCATCAACAACGAAGATATAGCTCCAGGTGATACTCTGGCTGTTGACCGGCATTTTGCTTTAAGTCATTTGCAGTTTGTGAGGCCGAGAGTGGCGGGGGATATTGAAAGACAAATTGGAACAGAATGAATAAATAGGCAGAGGGCAGAAGTTTTTAGCTCACTTCTTCCCTCTGCCTTTTGCTGTCTCACATAAATATGCACGAAATCTTCCGTCGAAAATATTTCATCTCCCTCAGCTACATGCTTATCGCATTGATGGGCATTGTTGCGTGGATGAATATACCGATGGAGATGTCACCTGATCTGCGGTTGCCATCCGTGACCGTAAATTATAACTGGGGCAGCACATCACCGGAAGTGATGGAGCAGGAGATTACACGAAGGGTGGAGTCGGTTGCCACCAGATTGCGAAATGTTGAGCGCATCAGGTCTGTATCGCAAGAGGGGAGATCGAGTGTTACAATAACCTTTGAGAAAGAGACTCCGGTTGAGTACCGGATCCTAGAACTCCAGGAGTATCTTTACGGGCTGAGCGATGAATTTCCCCCGCAGGTGCGTCAACCGATAATCAACCGATCCATACCGCAGGAACTGCAGGAACAGGAGACATTTATGGCCTATTCCATCAGCGGTGACCGAGCATCCCGGGAATTGTATCAGCTCGCAACACATCAAATTCGATTGCAACTCTTAGGCTTGGAAGGCTTGGCAGATGTGGAAATTCGGGGGGCAGAAGACCCGGCACTTGTAATCCGGTTCAATACACTGTTATTGGAGAGATACGGATATAACTCATCCGAAATTTTGATGGATATTCAGGATCGTCTGGGATGGCGGTCGAGCGGTTTTTTAGAGAGTAGCAGCGGCAGGCTTAGCATGTTGATCCCGCCACAGTTTGACGGAGTGGATGATGTCAGGCGTATGAAAATCACCGTACCCAACAGCAGCCGTCAAGTTGAATTAGGACAGATTGCTACCGTGGATATTGAAGATTATCCTGTGAAAAGCCTTAAAAGATTGAATGGTAAACCGGCGCTCATGATATTTTTTGTTCGCGAAAGCGGATCCGATGCGATGGGTCTTGCCGAAACTGTTCGAAGTGAGATGGATAACATCGTAACAAATCTGCCCGATGATATCACCATTCAACTGGAACGAGATTCCACTGAAGATCTGCGGGCGCAATTCGGTGACCTTCAGTACCAGTCGATGTTTAGTCTACTTTTTGTATTTATCATTTTACTGCTATTTATCCGGCGATTCAGAGCACCTTTTGTGATACTAGGGAGCATCCTTTTTTCTCTGTTGATGAGTCTCTCCATACTCTTTTTCATGAACTATACTCTAAACGTACTCACACTTGCCGGCCTGACCGTCGCTCTTGGCATGATTATCGATAATGCAGTGGTCGTATTTGAGCAGCTGAATCCAAAATTACCTCTGGGCAGAAGCGAACGTATCAATCACATTAAAAATGAGCTTCCCTATACCTTTGTGCCGGTTTTGGGAAGTACGCTGACGACCGTGGGCATATTTATACCCCTCTTTTTTGCGATGGAAGAGCTACAGCTTTTTCTGGTTCCGCTTGCAGTGGCACTTACGCTTACCCTGGTATCATCCGTTCTGATTGCGATGAGCTGGATACCCTATTCACTGATTTGGTTGGTACCGCCCAATGTGAAGAAAGAGGAGAGATTGATCAAAAAGAAAATAAACAAGATGATCGATGTTGTGATGCTTCGCACTTTCTATTGGCGTCATCGGTTGCGATGGGTTTTTTATTTCGGATTATTCATCGTATTTGGTTTGCCCCTTTTTGCAATTACAGAACCTGATTGGGATGATACACGATGGCCCGAATTTACCCGCACCTATTTCGACAACAGAAGTGATGTGGACCCGTGGGTGGGCGGACTGACATATCGGTTTTTTAATGAAACCTATTTCGGAACTCCCTGGAGTCGGTCTCAGCAGGAGAGTATTTTCGTTAACATTCGTACTCCACAGGGTACGCCGATGGAGGAGATTGAAAAAATGGCACGCAACTTTGAACTTACTGCACTGCCTTATCAGGAAGCATTTGACTATTTCGAAGCGGATATTTCCGAATATTATGGAGCACGATTGCAGTTTTACATCAAAGACGAATATTTGTACAGGGCAGAACCGTATCAATTCTATTCAGAGGCGATATTTCTTGCTGCACGAACCGGAAATTCCGGGATAACTGTGAGTGGTTTGGGGGATGGATTCAGTACAGGTTTTGGAGGGGGAATTTCGGGCCAGAGGGTAACACTTCGTGGTTTTTCATATGATGAATTACTACTTCTTGCTGAAGATATCGCAGCTCGGATGAAGAGAAATCAACGTGTACAGGAGGTAGATATTCACAGTGTGGGTTGGGGCCAGAGTGAAATGTTCCAATATGTGCTGAATCTAAATGAGGATCGATTGGCAATGAAAGATCTAAACCGTCGAGGTGTATTGGATGCCATTCAACTGGATATAAATCCTACCAATACACGTGGCATGGTAGAGTTGCATGGAGAGCGGCTTTATCTGATCGGCAGTAACCAGGCTCAGACTCAGTATGAAGAAGATTTTTTGGATCGGGCCAGGATATCGGGTGAGAAGCTATTCAAAATCAGTGAAATCGCTGATCTGACAAGGGAAAAAACGATGAGTCAGATTATACGCGAAAATCAGTCATACAGCCGAACAGTAACGATCGATTTTTTGGGTCCGCCGAGACTGGCAAGCAGTTATATTGAATCTGTACTTGAAGAAGTGCCTGTTCCGGTAGGCGCATCCATTCAATTTGGTGGCGGATTTTTTTCGTGGGGACAAAGTGATCAGTTTGACAACTATCTGTTGCTATTGATGTTAACTGTGTTGAGTGTCTGGATGATCGTCTCCGCACTGCTGGAAAGCTGGCGGGATTCACTGGTGATCATACTGGCCATTCCTTTAAGCCTGATCGGGGTGATGCTTGGCTCGTTGTACCACGATATCAATTTCGATCAGGGGGCCATTGCAGGGACACTGCTTGCGGTCGGAGTGGTTGTCAATAACTCCATTTTGTTGATTCATGAGAAGCAAAGATGCCGATCACTCAATATTCACGGGTTGAGAAGTTGGGTGCGAGTGTACAGGAACAAGATGCGTACAGTTATGATCACTTCATTGACCACGATGGGCGGTTTGCTTCCTCTCATACTTTTTGGTTCCAATGAATTCTGGACCGACCTGGCCGTTGTGGTTTTATGGGGTTTAGGTACCAGTTTGATACTGATTCTGATTTTGATGGGTATTTGGGAGAGGGGTGGGAATCGACAGGAGTTGGAGACTGAAAGGCGGGAGAATTTGTAGATTTCAAATTATATAAAGCAGAAATGAAATTATTTTCCGGACATGGGCAAAAAAGATATCGATATTGAAATAGATCGACTTACTAATTCTATTGAAAACAGTGTTACAGGTGAGGTTTTTGACACTCAAGTGTCACAGTTGCACAAATCAGATAAGAAGAATATTAATCCTGCAGAATGGCTTTTTGATTGGGAAACAGAGCTGGACTTGTCAAATCGAGAAGTGTTTAAATTGACTACTGTCAATAATCCTAAAATCATTCATGGCTTGTTGTCTGTTGAAGACAAGTACGATCATATTTTTATCCATCTTGTGGAAAGTGCAAATTTCAATAAAGGCATAAATAAAATGTATTTTGGTGTAGCTGGGAACCTTTTTGCCATTGCCTGTAAATTGTCTTTTGAGAAGGGATATGAAGGATATGTTGCCTTTGATTCAAAGTCTGCGTTAATTGAACATTACAAGAAAAAACTTGGTGCTACCCATTTCAAAGGACAACGAATGTTTATTGAAACCGTTAATGCATTAGAGCTTGTTAAGAAATATTTTGAGGATTAATTATGTCAATAGTTAAAGAACCCATAGGAATCGATTTTGTTGTTAAATCAGAACCTTGGTCAAAAGAAGAGTTGAAAGAATTTAGGAAATTGATGAAAAAGCAGAAGTCTGAACTTGGTGAGAAGAAGCGATCAATAATCAAAGAGAAAGCAAGAAAGGTCTCCAAATCTAAACAGCCGACTTCGTAGTAAACTTCCTGCTTCGTCAGATATCAACCGCATCAAGTCGGACACTACACCTAATTCAACTTAGAAAGAGTTAAGTGTCATTCAATATTTCGTCTTAGTCGTTATCCCACACTTCAAAGCCGGGGTCAGATACTTTCATCATTGCTTTAATCTCTCTATCTAAGTCGATATCAGTTTTCACACCTTCTAAGGTCTGGTCAAATAGCCCTTCGACAGTACTACTCATTGTCTTTCCCATCCCTTGTTAATCCACACATCTCATAAAAACAGATACTTCGGGAATATATTTTGTAACAATTCAACATCCGAAGCATCTATACAGATGATGGTCATCGATTCCTGTTAGTGCATGATCTACGGAAAATTAAAAAAACTTTGTAAGGAATCGGTTAAAAAGGGTTCATATAGGTGTGAAGTGTATTTCCCAATAACTGGACTTCGAATACAAATCTAAAACTGACCCAATGAAAAATGAAAAACAATTCATCACCAGGAGCAGAATTCAAGACAACCAACCAACCAACCAACCAACCAACCAACCAACCCGAAATTGACATTATTGGAAGCCTACAGCGTGTTAAGTAGCAGTGAATGCAGGGTTTTGAAAAAAATGGTAGAGGGCAAAACCAACAGTCAGATTACTGAAGAGTTGTTTATCAGTTTGAAAACCGTTGAGAATCATATCACCAATATTGGTAATAAGCTGCAAATCAAAGGTTGGGGCAGGCTAAGGGAGTGGCTGCGAAATGCCAAGTCGTAATTGTTACATTGAAAACCCCCAAAATAATGGGGGAGTTAATTTGTTTCTGTTTATTTAACGTGGATTTAGTTGTAAAAATTCATCATATCCTTATATGTAAAATTATATACAGTTATGGAACAGATATTTGTGAATTATTTAATTGTTCTGAACATTCCCGTTTCCCGTAAATAGTTTCGAAAACGGATGGTTTCTCGTCCAGATTACTACAGATATTAAAATTACGTTTTGAATTGAAATATATAAGAACAGTATAAATTTCTTGGAAAATAAGTTATGCACTTATCTCATAAACGAATAAAAAAAAGAATTGCTATTCTGATTTGTTACTTCGGTAATCTGCCGTGGTACTTTAAGTATTTTATCCACACCTGTAAATATAACCCGGAAGTTGATTTTTACATTATCACCGATGATGGGAGTTGGACTAATAAACTGCCGTCGAATGTTACAATGATTTATAAAAATATAGAAGAGATTAATCAACTGGCTGCTAAAAAATTGGGTTTTACAACTAACATCAATGAGGGATATAAACTTTGCGATTTTAAGCCGGCTTATGGCTTTTTATTTCCTGATATATTTAAAGGATATGATTTTTGGGGGCATGGAGATATTGATGTGATTTTTGGGGATATTCGTCAATTTATAACAGATGAAATATTAGACAACCACGAATTGATCAATGTAAGACATGACTTTATATCAGGTTATTTTCTTTTGTTCAAGAATGATGAAAAAATGAACACTCTTTTTATGCAAAGCAACGATTATCAAAAAGTACTCAGTAGCCCTGTTCACTATTGTTTTGATGAGACCAATTTTCAATACAATGACTTTACAGATATCCTTACTTATCCGAAAAGAAAGCATGAAGTGGATAGTATGACGCACCTTGTAAAAAGGCTTGAAAAAAAGAATGAACTAAAAACCTATTTCGATTTTCATGTGATAGAAGGGCTTCCAGGGAGATTAAAATGGGATAATGGGAAACTGTATTACAGGAATAAGTATGAAGTCTTGCTGTACCATATGATCTATTTTAAAAATATTTTTAACCCCAAAAGAATTCCCGAAACGATTCCTGAATCATTTACCATTAGCCCGACAAGAATTTATCATTGATGAGTACAACTCGCAATGATGATTTTGATGGTTATTCCCAAACTTATTTAGATATAATTATTTCATTATTATAAACATTACGAACTGAAGGACTGCGATCCTACCAGTCTTCGGATACTTCCCCTAAACCTTCCCGTATTTCTGGGCCATTTCATCATAAATGCACCAAATAAAACATGTGTTTTTCATGAACAGTCGTTAATTGTAGACATAATTAATTCAGTATTAACAATATAGAATATGAATTGTCGAAAAGGTGTATACCCCCAAAATAATAGGGGAGCAGATTTGGTACAGTTTCATTATTGTTACAGTTGTAAAAGGTTATTTATACCTAAATAATTGAATTTACAATACAATGGAACAGGCATTCGTAGATTATTTAACAACCCTTAACATCCCGGTATCCCGGAAGTACTTTCGTAAACGGTTGGCTTCCCACCCTGACTATCCCTCTTTGCTGAGCGTTTCCGATACTCTTGAATACCTGGGAATACCGCACGGAGTGGCAAGAATGGACAGGGCGAGCATGGCGAACCTGGAACTTCCATATGTTCTCCATCTTGAAAATGACGCTGGAGAATACATTGTGATAAAAGAAGAAAACGATGTAAAGCAGAGAACGGACATCCCGAAGGATTGGAATGGGGTTGTACTGAAAGCAGAGCCAGTGGATGAGGTGAAGGATGCAGTAAACCGGAGGTTTCTCTCTGCAGAGAAAGCCAAACGGTGGGGGATGTACTTGTTTGTTGCGTCTCTATCAGGGATGGTAACCCTTTTATTATGGAACAGCTTTGTATGGCCGGTATTGATTTTACTGGCTACAGCAATTGCGGGTAACCTTTTAGGATATCTGCTTGTGGCCAAAGACCTGGGCGTGAAGTATGATGTCGTGGAATCCTTTTGCAATGCCGGCAAAAGCACCAATTGCGATCGGGTTATGAGGTCTGATGAAGCCACCCTATTCGGACAATTCTCATTCTCAGATGCTGTGTTGAGCTATTTTGCCGTTCAACTGATCACAGTCGGTCTGCTGATTCCGCTGGCCGTAAATGCTGCTCCACTGTGGTGGATACTGTCAGCGGCCGGTGTTCTTACCCTACCCATTGTGGCCTATTCTTTTTGGTTACAAGCCATCCGGTTTAAAACCTGGTGCAGGCTTTGTTTGCTGGTTGCCGGGGTGCTAGTGGTACAGTCTGGTCTTTTCTGGTGGATGGCTACTGCTGGGATGTTCGGTTTGGTCGATGGTGTTCCCTGGACCATAGGTCTGGTTGTAGGTCTGTTTCTTGCATCTGCATCTCTTGTTTTTCTTCTCAAAACCCGCCTGAAAGAGGGTATTGAAGCAGAAAAGGCGGAAGTGGCTGCCAACCGGATTAAATTCAATCCATCGGTGTTTGCCCACCTACTATTACAACGGCCTCAGGCCGATTGCACACCGTTTGAACAGGAACTCCTTATCGGCAACCCTAATGCCCCGATTCAAATTACGATGGCAACTAGTTTGGGTTGTGGGCCATGTAGAGAAGGACTTGAGAAGGTTAAGCAGTTAGTCAGCAGTTTTCCGGATCTAATAAACCTCTCTATCCGTTTGTCTGTTTCAAATAATGGCAATGGACAAGAATCCGATCCCGGCTGGTATTTACTTGAGTACTGGATGAAACAGGTTTACAATACAAATGATCAGTCAAAACAAACGGAAAAATTATTGCAGGAATGGTTTGAGATGGCTGACATGAACGCATTTCGAGAGAAATATTCTTTGCTGATAAACGGGCAAAGTAAAGGCCTTGAAACAATGGCCATGCAACATTCGAACTGGTTTGAGAAAACGGAGATTAAAGGTACACCAACTTTTTTTGTGAATGGGTACCAACTTCCCGCACAATACCGGATAGAGGATCTCAGGTATCTTGTTGCCGGATTCAGTGAACAGATTTCTGTTGTTGAAAAACACGTAAAGCAGGCAGCACCAAAGTAAAACTATTGAAAGAATTTGTCTGGATTCGATGTTGAACAGACAAAAAGGGGGTTACGAATCTGTCCCCTATCCCAGCAAATGCTGGGTTAAAACAGATTATAATCAAAACGAAACAAACCGAAAGGTGAAAATCATGAAAGAACTATTAAATTCAGGCCAAGTATTAGACCGCTCGGAAATGAAGAAGATTATGGCAGGAAGTGGAAGTGATGGAGGTGGAGGTGGAGGTGGAGGTGGAGATTGTCCAATTCCACCATGTTGGTATCCTCAATATACTAGTTGTTGTTGTACTGATGGAAGAAGAACATGTGTTGAAAATAGTAGTAATGGTTATTTGCAATGCTGGTCTTGGTGTGGAATCGGTGGTTAGTTTTCATCAAAAATATCCCCAGTGAACCGGATATGGGGTTATTTTAATTTGATAAGTTATTATGGAAGAACCTAATCAATGAATTGTAAATTGTAACTATTCTGCATTTCAGTTTACTGAAGTAAAATAGTTAGGGTAATAATCATGCTGAAAATTAGTGTTTCATTTATTTATCGAAATATGTTTTTGTTTGCTACATTTTTGCTTTTAATATGTTTTGGATGCAAACTAGACAAAGACAATACTTTATTGTTTGATTATAATGATGTAAAGAAAATTGAAGTGGAAGTTATTATTGAGATTGCAGAAAGTGAAAATTTTATTCCCGGACATCTGCGAGACTTAATATTAATGCCAAACGGAACCATGCTGGTTTCAGACTGGGATAGTCGTTCAATTGAACAATTTTCAGAAGAGGGAATACATATGGGGACAATTGCAAATGAAGGAAGAGGGCCTGGAGAAGTAACATCATTTGTTCAACTTTTTAAAGGTCCGGGAGACTCACTGATGGTAAGATATCGGGGGATGTTTAATCATGTTGATTTTTTTGCCCGAAATAAAAAAGATGGTTTATACAGATATGAAAGGACAAAGATGTTTGAAGGACCAAGTGAACGTTACATACATATAATCGGTCAGATTTCTGATAATGAATTTCTTGCTACAGCCCGACAAGGTCCGTCTTATTTACAGTTACAAACAGAAGGTGTTGAAAACTACGATTACGCACCTGTTGCAGTCGTTGATGCTGGGGAAAATATTCTCCGTGATTCATTGTACATTTTAAAAGTTCCCAATCCTGAAACAGATTTCCAGGATCGTTCTATAAATGTGATCGGAATGCCACCCTATCAGTACCAGGATCGACTTAAAATCATGCCTGATGGCCGGTTCCTGATTGGGCGACCTGACAGCTCGATAGTTTATATGTATAATTATAATAGTCATTATAAACCTGAACGTAAGGTGCCTATTCAAGCAAAAAAGCGCTCTGTGGAGAAGAAAGATCTGGATTACATACTCAGGGACAGAAATAGAAATACCCGGAGTAGATTAGAAACACGAGTCCCCAAATATAAACCTCCCTTTATGGACCTATGGATCTCCGAGAATCAGATCCTGTTGCATATCGACACAAGTGAAAGTGGAAAGGAGATGGTGATACTAAGTATGGAAGGTGACCCATCCGGGCGGTTTAGCCTTTCAGATTTTGACGATATTCGATATTTCAAAGGTAATAGAATTTATGCATTGCACAAGGACCCAAATTCAGGGCATGGTATTCGAATATATCAATTGGATGTGAAAATGCAGCATGACCTACAAGTGTTTAATTAGAAGAATTGAAATAGTTTAGAATCATATTTTCTGGTGAAGAATTTTCCCTATTACAAACAATACGACCAGATGGACTGCGGCCCTACCTGCTTACGGATGGTATCCAGGCATTACGGCCGCTCTTATACCATGGATACCCTGCGCCAAAAAAGCGGCATCAACCGAGAGGGCGTATCGCTTTTGGGTATCAGCGAGGCAGCCGAGGAAATCGGGTTCAGAACAGTGGGAGCCAAGCTAACCTGGGAGCAGTTAGAAGAGCATGCAACACTGCCGTGCGTGGTTTGGTGGAACCAGGTGCATTTTGTAGTGGTTTACAAGATAAAAAAGAACCGGGTGTATGTGGCTGACCCGGCCAAAGGGAAGATCCGGTATTCTAAAGAGGAGTTTTTGCAAGGGTGGATGAGCGTCTCCTCCAACGGGCATCGAACAGGCATCACACTGCTGTTTTATACGTCACCTAAATTTTATGAATTGGAGGGTGAGGCAGGGAACCGGCTGAGTTTCGAAATCCTGTTTAAGTACATTATTCCCTATAAAACTCTTCTGTTCCAATTAGCGCTGGGACTGTTGGCGGGCAGTATTTTGCAACTCATCTTTCCGTTTTTGACCCAAGCGGTGGTAGATATCGGTATCCAGAACCGCGATATTAACTTTATCTATATTATCCTGATGGCCCAGCTTATGCTCTTTCTAGGTCGAACGGGAGTAGAGTTTATCCGTTCGTGGATATTGCTGCACATGAGTACCCGTATCAATATTTCGATTCTTTCCGATTTTTTAATCAAACTGATGAAACTCCCCATGGGGTTTTTCGACACAAAGATGGTGGGGGATATTATGCAGCGAATGGGCGACCATGCGCGAATTCAAAACTTTTTGACCAGCCAAAGCCTGAACACACTCTTTTCTTTCGTGAATTTGCTAGTGTTTTCCCTGGTTCTGGCATATTATCACATGATGATTTTTACGGTCTTCCTGATTGCCAGTGCTCTTTACGTAATATGGATCGTACTCTTCCTGAAAAAACGACGTGAGTTGGACCACCGCCGCTTCGGCATCTCATCAAGCAACCAGAGCGTGGTCATTCAGCTTATCCAGGGGATGCAGGAGATTAAACTCAACAACTGTGAAAAAACCAAACGGTGGGAGTGGGAGCGCCTACAGGCGAACCTGTTTCGATATCAGGTGAAAAACCTGTCCCTTGAGCAGTATCAAGAAGGAGGAGCTTTTTTCATTAACGAGGGTAAGAACATTGGCATAACCTTCATATCAGCCATCGCCGTGGTAAACGGGCAGATCACACTAGGGGCGATGTTGGCCATTCAGTACATCATCGGCCAGCTCAACAGCCCGGTGCAGCAGCTCATCGGATTTGTACAGTCCACCCAGGATGCGCTCATCAGTATGGAGCGACTCAATGAAGTCCACGATAAAGAAGACGAAGAACCTACGGATAAAATGTACACTTATCGGTTGCCGAAGAAAAAGGATATCCGGATACAAAACCTCCGATTCACCTACCCCGGTGCGGGTAACGAACCGGTACTCAATGACATTGGCCTTCACATCCCCGAGGGAAAAACTACGGCGATAGTGGGCATGAGCGGCAGCGGGAAAACCACCTTGCTCAAAATACTCCTGAAGTTCTACCCTCCAGACAAAGGGGAGATCCGAATAGGCGACCGGAACTTCCAAACACTGAGCCCGCGTGTATGGAGAAACCATTGCGGGGCCGTAATGCAAGACGGGTTTATCTTTTCCGACACCATTGCCGGAAATATCGCTGTGGGTGAAGAGATGCCGGATATCGATAAACTGGAACATGCGGTAAACGTATCAAACATTCAGGAATTTATTGAGTCACTGCCACTTGGTTTTAATACCAAAATTGGCGCTGAAGGTAACGGCATCAGCCAAGGCCAGCGCCAACGAATTTTGATTGCCCGTGCTGTATATAAAGATCCGGATTTTCTTTTTTTTGATGAAGCAACCAACGCCCTGGATGCCAACAACGAACGCGCCATCATGGCCAACATGCAGGAATTTTTCCGTAACCGCACTGTCGTAGTCGTAGCACACCGCCTCAGCACGGTTAAAAACGCAGATAACATTGTGGTACTGGATGAAGGGCGCATCATTGAACAAGGAACGCATGGCGAATTGGCTCAAAAGGAAGGAGCCTATTTTGAATTGGTGAAGAATCAACTGGAACTTGGAGGATGAGTGAAAAGTGAAAAGTGATCGAAAACGTCATTTTGAGTAGACTTGAAGTCCCAAAACACTATCAACGGAAGGAGATCCTGAAACAAGTTCAGGATGACCCAATAAAAAACTTTTCACTTTTCACTTTTGCCTTTTCATTTAATTATGCCACAAAATAACAACATACCAACTCAACTAGAAACCAACGGCAACCAGCCCGGACTGGATGTACGCAGCCAGGAGGTACAGGAGATAATAGGCCGGCCACCACACTGGCTGGTGAGGTGGGGTATCACCGCCTTTTTCGGGGTGCTTGGGCTTGTACTACTCTCGGCGGCAGTGATCAAATACCCCGAGGTGATCCACGCTCCGCTTCATTTAACGGCGGTTGATGCACCGCTATCGCTGGAAAGTCGGATCAACGGGAAGTTGGTGCGTATTACCACGGATAACAATCGTGATGTTGAGCAGGGTGAGGTACTGGCCTGGCTAGAAAGTACGGCTCATCACCAGGAGGTGATGCACCTTGGAGAAACGGTGGATTCCTTGCGGGTATGGCTACTTGAAGGCAATTTGCAGCGTTTGAGAGACCTCAGCTTTGAACAATTTGCAAACCTGGGTGACATCCAGAATACATTCCAGGGATTTGAGCAGGCCTACAGGGAGTTTGTATCGTTTCTGCCCGGCGGGTTTTACTCCCGCCAGTGGGAAATACTGGAGCAGGAGCTGGCCTATACCCGTGATCTGCTGGAAAAACTACATGTACAAAAAGAGATTCAGCAGGAGGCCTACAACCTTGCCCTACTGGAGGTAGAGACACAGAAGCGTCTTGCCGAGAACGATTTTATTGCCCCGATGGAACTGGCACGGGCGGAAGCTGAATTTTCATCCCGCCGGCTGCCGTTACAGCAAACCGAATCGGCCATTATCAACAATTTTGTCTCCCAAATCGCCAAAGAGAGGGAGATCATGGAACTGGACAAACGAATTGAAGACCAACATTCCATGTTTCTACAGTCGGTGCATATCCTCAACAGTGCAATTGACCAGTGGAAAACCAATTATTTGATCTCGGCACCGTTTGCCGGGAAAGTGGTGTATGCCGGTATATTGCAGGAGAGCCAAACCCTGACGACCGGTCAGCCGCTGTTTTACATCCAGCCGGATAACATCTCGTTTTTTGGAGAGCTGGCGATTTCGCAGGCATCGTTTGGCAAAATAGAGGAAGGACAGCCGGTTCAGGTACGGTTCAGCGGGTATCCATACCATGAATATGGATCGATCTTCGGCCGGTTGGACTATATTACGGACTTTCCGGTACGTGACAGCCTCTTTTTCGCTAAAGTGAGCTTTCCAGACGGACTGGTGACTAGCTACGGGCGGGAAATCACCCCCCGAAACGGGATGACAGGTCAAGCGGAGATTATTACTCAGGATATGAGGTTGTTAGAGCGCGTATACAATAATATTACTAAAGAGCTGAGATGACAACTAAACCTTATAAAATCAGAGTGTTTTCACTCCTAACTATAAGAAAAAAAATTATGACAGAAATTGATCATACAAATGTCGTTTTAGGCGCCGATGATGCTTATGCGATGCCTCTTGCTACAACGATTTGTTCTATCCTCAAAAATGTAAGTTCTTCAAATAAGCTTCGATTTTTTATTTTAGATGGAGGCATAAAAGATAAAAGTAAAGAAAGAATCCATCGGGTATTTGATACACATGGGAAAGAACATGAAATTATTTGGATTCAACCTGACCTGAATGCCTTGAAAGATCTCTCCACACCAGGAAGGCCTCCCTCCATCTATTTACCTGTTTTGATTCCGAAACTTTTGCCGCGAGATTGTAAAAAAGCAATTTTTCTTGATTGCGATATTATTGTTGAGGCTGACATATCAGTACTTGGAAACGTACAGATGAACGGTGCACCGATTATGGCGGTACGTGATTACCTCATCCAGATCTGCTCCGACCGTGAAGGAATTGCAGCTTACAAAGAACTTGGGGGAAGTGCTGACTCCCCCTATTTTAATTCCGGGGTAATGATTATAAATATTGAGTTATGGCGAAAAGAAAAATGGACAGAAAAGGCAATTCAATATATAAAGGATAACAAAGAAAGCATTTATCACTATGATCAAGGTGTTTTAAATGCACTGTTTATTGATCAATGGGGCGAACTGGATGCAAAGTGGAATCAACAGGGTTGCCTTTTTTGGCCTCAGGTTTTGAAAAAAACCGATTATACAGAAAAACTAATGATGATGTACGAAGAGCTTGTCCATTATCCATTTATCATTCATTACTTATCACCGAGTAAACCTTGGAATCATAAGTGCATGCATCCGCACGCCAACCGTTTTCTGTACTATCTAAAAGAGAGCCAGTGGTTCGGACCATTAGGATGGAGATCCTGGTGGAATCGCTTTTTACTCCGAAGATATTGGTGGTTATTTGGTGATCTGAGACAGAATATCAGACAAATTTCTCCAGCTATTATGAAACAGTCAAAATAAACCCCTAAAATAATAGGGGTGCGGGGAAGTATCGGTTTTAGTAACATATATTGAATTCAAAGTCCGGTTCAGGGTGTGTTATACCTGTATCTGGCTTCATTCTGAGGCAAAACAGGTAAATATAAATCAAAACTGAAAGGTGATTATAATGAAAGACTTATTAAACTCAGGCCAGATTTTAGGCCGTTCGGAAATGAAAAAAATCATGGCTGGTTCAGGAGGATCATGTCAATGTTATTATGATGGATGTAGTGTCGTACTTATTCAAGGCTCTGGAGCCTGGGGAATGTCAGTATGTTGCAGTGGTTTGGGTTGTGAAGATTATGGTGGCATTGGAACTTATGGAGGAACTGCATGTGGAGGTGCATGCCCATAATAATTTTAAACCAGATTGGGATTTTCAAAGTCCCAATCTGATCCAATTATTTTAGCAACATTCAATATTTCAGAGTGAACCATGTGCTTCAATAACTTTTTTAAAATAATACTTTTTAAATGTTTGCTGTCTATACTGGTTTCTAATTGTTTATCTGATGAAATCATTATTCCGCAAACTGAAAATGAAGTTTTTAATCAGTTGTTACAGGAAGCACCTGCCACAATCATTAAACTTGATGAGATACCGGTTGATACTGTCATCATCAGACCAGAACATATATTAGGTACCAAAACATCATCATTTTTTTCTGAACCGGTTTTTTTAGGTTTTCCTGTCAACAGCATTATAAAAATTGAAGACAGCCTTTATGTTGCACATCGTGAGAAAATTTATGTAATGGATTCAGAAGGAATATGGCAGCGATCTGTTGGGCGTCAAGGCAGAGGGCCCGGTGAATTTGCTTCAACAGTAAAAATTGCAAATAACTCTAAATATATCATAGCGTTGGATTATTGGAATGGCAGAATACAATTTTTTGATAACGCATTAAATTTGTTATTTATTCAAGATAAAAATCTCCATGCTTCCACTGTATGGAGAAATTTTTCACTTACAGATAATTTTCTATACTTAGGTTTAATGCCAAATTCAAATGATGATTTAATTGAAATCTATGGAATAGATGATTTTGAAAATCAAAATGAGACATTTTGGCCGAAGATTATACCAAATGGCTTACAACCGGCACCTTATAACAGTATTATTATAGATGTAAATAACAACGATAATATTGCTATTACAAATCTGGGGTTGCCGTATTTATTCCTGTTAAATCCGGATCGTAGTATTGAACAAGTGCTGTATATTGAGTCAACCATTTATAATGAAGTAGATAATCCATCGGCCAGACCATTCCGTATTGATGGAAATACAGAACAAAATCTACCTGGTGTTAGAAGTTTTATTGAACAAATGATTATAAATGATGACGGCTCCATTTATTTTACTGTTCGTTATAATCTATTTCAAATGGTTCCGATTGAAAATGACTACCATTTAAAAAGTGCATGGCATTTTGTTTTTGATGATCCCTCTAACCCTGAAAACAGCCCCAATAATTTACACATAACAGGCATGTTGATTGAAGATGACATACTTTATTTTGTTTCAATGTCTGAAGGACACGTTTTTAGGATACCATTGTAAGATTTTATAACAGCTGCTATCGCTCAAATATAAAGTACTTAAAATGCTTTAGCTGATGAGGTTTAATACTCTATCAATTATTATTCACCTTATTTGGGTTACACTATTCATTTCATGTAGTAGTGAAGATGCTTTGAATGATGATGCATATGTTGATTCATTCACAAATGGAATTGAGGAATCATTCACGAAAATTGATGCAGATATAAATGATTTTCCGGTAACGGTTTCTATCTTTCAGCCAGGTTTGTTATTACTCCCAAATGAGTGTGAAGTAATAATCATCGGAGATAATTCAGACAAAACTTTTTCAGTACTTAATCGTGAAGGTCATCTACTCTCTAAAGTCGGAGGTGAAGGTGGAGGTCCCGGCGAATTTAGGAGTGTAATGTGGGCTAATATTGGTTCAGACCAAAACCTGTATGTAATTGACGGACTTCAGTTTCGAATCAGTAAGTATAGCTTTGAAAATGGAAATCTGATTTATGATGACTCTTTTTCATATAAAAACCCAACAAATCAGTTTTTAACATCGGTTTATATAACTGAATTCGGTAATTATGGACTTTATCAGGAATCCGAAGGTTTCATGCATCCTGAAAATCGATTTTTGCTATATCGTTTAGATGATGAATTTAGCCCGTCAGAATTATTAATATCGATTCCTGGCAATCAAAGACAAAAATTTGAAACCCCAAATTTTATCTATTATATGCCATTTAAGTACAGAAGTCAGACGAAATGGTATTTGGATGGTGAATGGTTTTATTATTTATCTACTGACAGTACAGACCTTTTTAGGTATAATATCCGATCGAAGGAGACAGAAACAATTGATATATTGCAACTGGAGGAACGATACAATACGCCTCAATTTACTGCTTCTGTAAAAGATTACTATTCAAATACTGAGGATGAAGATTATTGGTCTGTATTAGATGAGATTGATAGAATACCTTTTTTTGATGGGTTATTCATTAAAGATGAGGTTGTCTATTTAACACTTTTGCCTACACCCGGTTTAGAAGGCATGACTCTTGTATTAAATATGGATTTAAAAGAAGTAAAATACTTCCGCACTCCTCAGGAATTCTTCCCCAGAGGCATTTGTGATGATATCATTTACGGAATTGATTTCAGAATGGATGATGCATTTCGAGTAATGAGTATCAACATGCATTTAGATGAATAATAAAGAGCATACTGATATAGACTAATATCCAAAACTCAAGAACTTCATCTTATTGAAGATCCACATTTCTAAAAATTATCACTTAGATAAACTCAAAAAGTGGCTTGAACTTGAACTGTCAGGTTCTATACTTCTTTTTTTAAGTTACGCTTTTGGTATTACTATCTTTTTGGCCATTTTAGTGGCTGTCCTTTTTTTACCACTGCTGTTTAAAGTATTAATCAAAGAACGGCGATATGGCTGGATACTCTTTTTTGTAATTTTTGTCATTGGGTCGGGAGTTTTGTCCTATTACTTTTTTGGCCAGGCGACATGGTTAGATCCATTTACAAACAACGCCACAGCCGTGCTGGTGTCTCTGGGATTTTTTTACTTCTACTGTGCAACGCTCAGACTGGTCATTCCTGAATGGTATCATGAAGAAGAAGATAATCACCCAATATAAGTACAACATACTAAATCACATTATAGATCTGAAATATGCATCGCAGTCATTTTGTCTGGAAAGCACCCATTTTGTGTTTAATTCTTCCATTTTTATCGTGTTGTACATCTGACGAAATAGTTATCCCTCAAACAGAAAATGAAGTTTTTAATCAGTTGTTAATGGAAGCACCTGCTACAATCATTGATCTAGATGAGATGCCGGTTGATACATTGATCATTAGACCAGAACATGTATTAGGTACCGAAACATCATCATTTTTTTCTGAACCGGTTTTTTTAGGTTTTCCTGTTAACAGTTTTATAAAAATTGATGACAGCCTTTATGTTGCACACCGTGAGAAAATTTATGTGATGGATGAAGAGGGAATATGGCAGCGATCTGTTGGGCGACAAGGCAGAGGACCCGGTGAATTTGCTTCAACATTAAAAATTGCAAATAATTCTAAATATATCATAGCGTTGGATTACTGGAATGGCAGAATACAAGTTTTTGATCACGACTTAAATTTGCTATTTATTCAAGATAAGAATCTATATGATTCTACTTTTTGGAGAAATTTTTCACTTACAGACAATTTTCTGTATTTAGGTTTAATCCCAAATTCAAATGATGATTTAATAGAAATCTATGGAATAGATAATTTTGAAAATCAGATTGAAACATTTTGGCCTAAGATTATACCGAATGGTTTACAACCGGGACCTTATAACGGTATTATTATTGATGTAAATAATTACAATAATATAGCTCTTACAAATCAGGGATTGCCTTATTTATTCCTATTAAATTCGGATCGTAGTATTGAACAAGTCCTGTATTTTGAGTCAACCAATTATAGAGAATTAGAAAACCCATCGGCCAAACCAATCCGTGTCGAGGGAAATACAGAACATGATCTCCCCGGTGTTAAAAGCTTTATACAGCATATGAAAATTAATGATGACGGTTCCATTTATTTTACTGTCCGTAATAATCTATACCAATTGGTAATGATTGAAAATCAGTATCATTTAAAAAGAGCATGGCATTTTGTTTTTGAAAATCCCTCTATACCTGAAAACAGCCCTAATAGTTTAGACATAACAGGTATGTTGATTGAAGATGACATGCTATATTTTGTTTCAATGTTTGAAGGGTACGTTTTTAGAATTCCATTGTAAGATTAACTGGGTAAATTTTAATTGAATCGAAATACATGGAGAGTTTTGCAAACTAATTTTGTCCAAATTAAAAATTCACATATGGCCTTTAAATATTTCTTTTCTCTATTAGTCGTTTTATATGTAATAACAGGATGTAGCTCCGGACCTACCACTTCAAATGAGATAGAAACTACAGTACTTGAAAACTTTGAAACTGTTATATCTTTAGAGGACAATGTATTAGCAACACCTACCTTGATAAGGAAAGGTATAAATTCGAATCTTTATATATATGATGACGCACAGACTAAAATCCTGGAAGTGGACAACAATGGAAATGTAGTAAATGAATTTGGTCAACCTGGCCGAGGCCCGGGAGAACTTTTATTGGTAAACAATTTTTTCTTAACTGATAACCATCTCTATATAGTTGATTACATACAGTATTTTATTCACCAATATAACTACAATGGACAATTTCTCTCATCAATGGACTACGGCGATAAACTTGGTCTGCCCATGGCGCCAGCAGCCCCCTTCTCTTCTTCAGAAATACGTCCAAAAGATATCAATAATCAGCCATTTGTAACGCAAGATGGTAATGTCATGCTATCCAATGCCAAGTTTAGTGATTCTGTTCAGTATATCTATGAATTAATAGATTGGAATGGAAATCACATTTCAGAAATTGGCACAGTGCCTGAAGGAAGTACATTTGTCATCGATAATGAAAAGTTGCAATCTGATGTATCGGATCGGGTTGTCCCATCATTATACCGATCGAATGTTTTTGTTATAAACGACAATTCGAATTTGAATGAGTATTTTCTTGTCTATAGCGCACTTCCCAAAATTTCAAAATATAACTCTTCCGGAGAGAATCTTTGGACAGTTGAAATTCCTAAAACTCAGGAACTTGATTCCTTAACCACAAATTTTTTCGAAATAATGGAGCGCCTTCAACAAGCTGATCCCAGAAACAGAATAGATCTCAAATACTACACGTCAGGGATAAGCAACTCAAATGGAGAATTATTTTTAATAACCAATACGAACCCGGCGTGGATACATCATTTTAACGCAGTAGGTAGTCTCATTCACAGGTATAAACTGATTTCAGAAGATGTTGAAATCAAGCCAATATTTGACATTGATTTTGAGCAAAAACGAATTCTTGTAGTTACCGAAGATGCAGAAATTAGATCTTACCCATTTTTAAATTAAATACCAGTGTTTCCGGTGGACCGATTCAGTTTTTTACTTGATTTCTGAGTTAACAGGCCGGCCGCAGAAACACTGTACAGTTATTGGCCAAAAACCCGATCAGTACACATGAAAAAGATCCCCACTTACTTTCTGTTTCTATTCTCAGTCAGTTGTACCAATCAGGTTTCCAATGAATTACCAGATTTTATCAAAGATCTTGAAAATCTTACTGTTTATTCTTCAGATATTGAGCCTGATACTGAAATAGAATTTGTAAGAGAGAAAGTATTTACGGACTCAGACGATGTGTTAATTGGCAACATTGTGGGTATTGTTGTTGATGAACAGGGGAGAGTATTTATTGCAGACGAACAACAACATTCAATACTCGTATTTGATGCCGAGGGTAATATCATAGCAACTATTGGCAGGGAAGGACAAGGGCCTGGTGAATTTCAGGACATAAATGCTATTTCTGCGAATTCAAATCGACTCTACATCTTTGATCATACACTTAAGAGAATCAGTGTTTTCTCACTGGATTCACTTACGCTTTCCAGTACTTTTCCAATTAATACGGGTGACGTTAATCATGTAGAAGAGGTTGTTTCACGACTCAACCAAATATATGCACTAGGTGATAACAGACTGCTTGTTCAGTATGAAGAATTCCCTCTTCAAGATCGGATTTATGGGCCGCCTACTCAATACAGGCATTACTACATGAACGAGATTGGAGAATTTAACTCTGATGCAGTTCTACAACTACCTGCAACGGAGTATTTAATAACTGCATTGGATGGTGATCCAGGAAGACTTACAGCCTCTTTTCTCAAAAGCACATTGATTTCTGTCTCACAGACGGGAGATATATATACGGCCTGGTCCGACGACTTTTTAATTAAAGTCTATGATTCAGAAGGGAATTATTTAAGGGCTATATATTACCCTTATGAAAACAGTAAGCTGTATCGAGAAGGGTATATCGATCAACTTGAGCTCAACCAAATCATGTATCAAATGTATGAAAGTGCAGATTATCCTGAGACTTGGCCAGCTTTACATTATTTATTTGTCGATGATGATAACAGACTATGGGTTTCAACTATAAGTAATGACGAGAACAACTACGATTGGTGGGTTCTTTCAAATAAAGGTAGATTACTTGCAAAGTTTAAATGGCCGGGCCAAAAGTTAAATCGAAATATACAAAATCTAGAAGTGATGGATGTTAAAGACGGGAAGTTGTATGTTCGAGAAGAGTCACCTTCCGGAGGTCAGGAAATAGTCCGGTATCGAATTGAATTCTAAATAATGAATTACTATTTATCAACTACCTGTGGTTTTTTCTTATCCATATTTCTTATATCGGCTTGTTCACCCACAGACAGAGAGTTGCCGGATGAAGTAAAAAAACTGGATAATGTTACTATACATGAAATAAATGCCAATCCTATCTCCGCAATTACTTTAACGAAGACTGTCACTTTTGAGAATTCTCCAGAAGTTATTTTTGGTCGATTAAATGGGATCGATGTTGACAATTCAGGGACGGTTTATATTGCGGAAAGATCAGATGGGAACGAAGGAATCTATGTGTTTGATGCGGATGGGACCTACATTAATAAAATAGGAAGATCAGGAAAAGGTCCGGGAGAATTTCAGGCCCTATATGATATAGAGGTTTTTGGTGATCAGATCTTTACTTTGGATGCTACATTATTAAGAATTCAGGTTTTTTCTTCCGAGACACATAATTTAATACATGAAGCAAATTTAGATCCCGGTCAATGGGATCATTCTGGTGAGCGAACTATGACTATCCCCAATAAATTTCATGTGCTTAATGACAGTACTATTCTGGGAGTCTTCAATCACTATACTTTCGATATAGATACATGGTCTTACTACCATTTGGACATGAATGGTAATGTATCATCCGATAGGTTATTAACTCATGATTTTATCAAGCACCTGAAAACGGGAGATGGGTCCCATGGATTTTTTGATCCTTTTGGCGGACGGGGGCTAATGGCAATATCTACAGATAATCAGATATTCACAGCTTGGTCGGAAGAGCTATTATTTAAAGTTTATGATTCAGATGGAACTTATTTACGAGCATTTTATCATCCTTTCGACAACAAAAACCTGAGCAGTAATGAGGCTTTAAATTTTTATGATAGTGAACCCTTTAAAAATGCTTTACGAAATGAAGGCATACCGAGTAATTGGCGTGCTTTCGAGCATTTTATCATAGGTGATGATAATAACATTTGGATATCAACTATTACCGATGATCCTGAGATATATGAGTGGTGGATAATGGATCTTTATGGTAATCTTCAGGCAAAATTTAAATGGCCTCAGAGAAATGAGATCAAAAAAATTAAAAATGGATTTGCCTACGTTTTTGAAACTGAAGATGAAACAGGATTGCAAAATGTGATCAAATATCGTATTCAATGGAATGATTGATTAAAATTTCTTTTAATCATCAAAATTGGGCTTAACCGTGTTTTAACGCAGTTACAATAAACCATTGTAAATATCAGTTTTATCCATTATATATAATGAAATCCTATTTTATACCATTGATGAGATGCCATTCCTCTATGCCATACTGTTGATGTTTGTCACGCATGGGTTGCAGCCCAATGCGGTGATGCCTTCGGATATTGAAACCTATCTTCAAAAAGGGCTAAATCTGGAACAACAAGGAGAACCTGAACAGGCACTCATATTGTGGCAACTGGCCATCGATGAACTGACCACTCCCTCCGTTGCCATTGCAACGGAATATCTACGGATAGCCACACAGTATGGATTGAGGGATTATTATCCTACTGCACATGAAACATACCAATGGGGGATGTCGGGGTACAATCCTGAAGCGATGCTCATCAACCGGAAACCGCTGGAGGAGGAGATCAGCAGAATGGAGCCACTTCTGGAACAAAGCGTCCATCGCCACTGGACCCAATTACTGGAAGCCAACAGCCCGATGCTACTGGAAGAGATGTTGAAGTATTGGGAACGCCTGAATATCCGTCCATCCACACCCTTCAATGAACGACTGATTGAGCACTGGGAGCGCATCGCTTATGCCCGTGAGCATTATTCCATGCGAAGTGATCCACCTTATGATACCGATGCAAGAGGGCTTTATTATGTGAAATATGGACTCGCGGATTATAAGGAGACCGGAAGGGTAGATGTGACTCAGGATAAAATGAGATGGATTTTAGACCAATTTTTACCAAAAGACCCGGATAGCAATCCAGACTATACACCTACCAGTTATGAGTTGATGCTTGTATCCAACGCGATCAGTAACCTGTTTTTAAATCCTGAGTATGAACTGTGGATCTACGATTCACCCGCTGAAGAGATGTCTCACAACCTGGTGCTGATATTCGGACATCGATCAGGTGGGAGGTTTGGCAAGCTGGATGTTCTTGAGGATTTTATGCCGGGTTCAGCTTTTGACATGTCTGCTTTATTGAGGGAGGGTATTCAACCTGATCGTCCTATTATTCAACCGGGACTGGTATTACAGTTGATCTATTATGAGCACTTCTATGCCAAAGACCCATATTTTGCTGAACTTCACGCCAGCCTTACATCCGAAGTTTATCGAGGCGGATTGAATAACATTCCGGATCCTCTATTGGCCGGCACTCTCCGAAGCAGAAACATCAATCAAACCAACCGGCTGATTGATCAGTCACCGGATGAGTTTTCAACCGAAGAGAAAAAGATAGCGGAGATCCCGATCCAGGTGTACCAATACAGGTTGCTGGATAGCTCAAATCGTCCGGTGTTAGCCACTTTTGTGGAAAGTTATCCCCATAATGCATTCATAACTGATTTTGTTCAGAATGAAGAGGCTTTGACTACTGAATTTCTTAATGAAGCTGAATCGTTTGATAATCTGTTTGATTGGTATCAATTGATTCACGGATTGCAGTTGAGAACAGGCCAATGGGATTTATTGGGGCAGGCTCGGCAATTTCCGGAGCTTCTGGTTGATCCCGATGCAGAGATCCCAAGTCGAACTTCTATGCTGATTCACTGGAATGAACGTTCTGATACGCAAGTTTTTTATGCGGAACTGGTGAACATTCATCCGGATTCAGAACCTCAGATGGAAAGCCTTTTTTCGGAATCACTGAGAGGGCTGGGCAAGGTTGAAATAGAACAGCCACAGCCACTTGCGCTTAGGGAAGGGGAACTGGGTGTGAGGGATATCATTCTAGGTTATAATAAACTTGATGAAGTGCCGGATGACCTGGTACTGTTTCATTTTACCCCGGCCAACACCCATAAAATTCCGGCAGGAGAGAACCTGGTAGTTCACTTTGAAGTGTATCAGCTTCAAACAGATCCGGATGGATTCTCGAGTTTTGATCTGGACTATGAGATACGACCGCGAAGCAGGTTATTTGATTGGGCCCGTAGCCAGGCCGATCAATTTACCATCAGCCTGACGTTTGAGAATGAAGGCGATCGTTTTGTAGAAAGTCTGGAGATTGAAACGATCCAGCTTGAACCCGGAAATTATGAATTAACATTCACTATCCGGGAACCGGCGAGCAACCAAACACATGAGCAACAAATAGAGTTTGAAGTGGTGGATTAAATCGCTATCCCTACTCTTCCCCAACTTCCTTAGTCGCTTTTTCCAAGTCCGCCAACTCCTGCTGCATTTCTAAAACACCATTTGGTATCAGCTTCACAAAACCGGTTTTCTCTTCTTCCCAGTTGGTCAAATAGCCTTCCGCAACCGTACTGCCGGTATGCTTGTGATAGTCCAGTATGAGCTTATTCAACTCCTTGGCCGAGGCTTTATCTAAAGATACAGGGGATACATACTCACTGTTTATCTGTCCAACGTGTTCTTTTCTGAGGTAGAGAACTCCACCGGTCATGCCGGCGCCTACATTGCTTGAAACCGGACCCAGGATGGCTACAGTCCCGTTGGTCATATACTCACATGGATGCAATCCAGTGCCTTCAACAACGGCAACAGCTCCACTGTTTCGAACGGCAAAACGGTCACCGGCCAGCCCATGTACATAGAGCCTTCCCCCCGTTGCACCATAAAGAGCACAATTACCGATAATCGCATTATCGGTCGGATCAAAGGTGGCATTCCTTGGCGGATTGATCACAACGAATCCCCCCGACATCGTTTTGGCAACCGAATCATTCGCTTCTCCATAGAGTTTCACATTCAGCCCTTCCGTCAGGAATACACAAAAACCCTGTCCGGCACTTCCCTCAAACTCCAGGTCAATCTTGCCGTTAAAGCCGTGATTGGCTTCCGCAGCACCTTTTTCCTTGATTTCAGCCATTCTTTTATCGGAAACAACTTTTGCAATTTTTCCGCTTAAAGTGGCTAATGCAGCGCGGTTAGAGGTATTGATTTTTCCTTTATGAGTGAGTTTACCCTCATTTTTAACCGCTTTTTCAGAGAGTTTCAGGTACTCCTCATTAAACTCACTCACACCCTCGTTAAAAGGATTCGATTGCTGATTGAAACTGTGGAGTGATTCGCCCAGGAGGAAATAACTCAAATCAATTTGCCGGCTCTCCACCAACTCCTGATGACGCTCTTTCAGAGTCAACAGATCCACTCTGCCAATAATCTCTTCGATTGAAGTCGCACCGATAGCAGCAAGGGTTTTTCTCACATCTTCAGCGAGAATATCCATCATTCGTACTACATGCTCCATTTCACCCTTATATTTGGCTTTAAACTTTGGATCATGAGTTGCGATTCCGGTCGGACATGTATTTTTCTCACAGATCCTGGCCATTACACACCCTTCAGCAATAAGCAGCAGTTTGCCAAAATCGAACCCTTCCGCACCCAGCAGTGCAGCCGTTACGATATCGGAACCGGACTGCAGCCCGCCATCCGTCCGAATCTCGACAAATTCTCTCAATCCATGTTCGCATAGGGTTTTGTGGACTTCCAACAGGCCAATTTCCCACGGCAGGCCGGCATGTTTCATGGACGTTAGAGTAGCGGCTCCGGTTCCGCCATCCCCACCCGATATGTGAATAACATCCGCCCCGGCTTTGGCCACTCCAACAGCAATGGTCCCAATATTCTCGCCGGAGACAAGTTTTACATTCACTTTGCCATCCGGTTTGATCTGTTTCAGCTCATAAATAAGCTGTTTCAGATCTTCAATACTGTAAATATCGTGTAACGGTGGGGGAGAGATCAGGTCAAAACCCGGTTCACTGTGACGAGCAAAAGCGATATCTTCATTCACTTTCACACCCATCAATTGACCACCTTCACCCGGTTTTGCGCCTTGTGCAATCTTGATCTGAATTTCATCGCTGGCTACAAGATATTCGGCGGTCACTCCAAAGCGTCCACTCGCCACCTGCTTCACAGATGCCGAGATTCCAAGAGTGTAGTAAAAAGGATTCTCTCCTCCTTCGCCACTGTTGGATCGTCCGCCCAGTTCTTTCATCGCCAAAAAGATATCTCGCTGAGACTCCGCACTGATCGCTCCAAAACTCATCGCCCCGGATCCAAATCGACGGGTGATCTCACGAAGATCCTCTACTTTATCAATGGATACTTCCTCACCGAACGGCTTAAATGTAAAGAGATGTCTTGGATTAATGGGATCAGACTCATCATGTATTTTTAGAAACTCTTCAAACAATCCCAGATCCTTGAGTGAAAACTCACTGTTTCTTACCAAATCGTGAATGAGTTTAGATCGGGTGTTGGTCATGGAGTGTCTCTCTCCTTCAGTCCCTCTATTGTGCTCCTTATACTGATAAGTATGTATTGGTTTCCCATCCACATCCATTGTTTCTGCAACTTCCGTCTGACTCAATATTTGCCGCACCACTTCTTTGATATTGATCCCGCCCATAGGTGAAAATAGTCCCGGAAAGAAGAGGTCTTGAAGTTCTTTTCCAATTCCAAGAGCTGTGAAAAGTTTTGAGCTCTGGTAACTTCTGGCAACAGAAATACCTGTTTTTGACATGATCTTCAAAAGTCCGGAGTTGAACGATTTGATCAGATTTTCTTCCCTTTCATCCGGAGTTAATGTTTTGGTCTTCCGATGTTCATCAAACCTGGCAAATTCCAGGGCTCTGTACGGACAAACTGCCGTAGCTCCAAATCCAACAAGAGCTGCAAAATGGTGAGTATTTTTAACTTCAGCTGTATCAACAACAATCGATGCATTGAGACGCAGGCCGGAGTCATTCAGTTCATTAACCAATGCCCGAAGCATCAGCAAACTCGGGATGGGTGGCTGCCGGAAAGTTGCATTTCTATCGGATACGATTAAAATCGTGGCTCCGTCACTCACTGCTTTCAGAGCCTGTGCGGTAATATTCCGAATGGCTGATCTGAATCCGACTTCACCCTGATCGCGGTTAAAGATCATATCAAATTCAACTGTTTTGATCCGTGAAGGTGAATTATTAATGCCTCTAAGTGTTTTCATCTGACCCAAAGAGAGGAGGGGCGATTCAATTTCAAAACCCGGAAACTGTGGAATGAGCTCTTTCGGCGAAAAGATATTTGGCCTTTTGCCAAGATACATGCTTAGATCCGTGACCATTTTTTCACGGATATAATCCAAAGGCGGATTAGTTACCTGAGCGAAATTTTGGTAAAAATAGTCAAAAAAGGAGCGGGGCTGGTCCGAAAATATGGCCGGCCTGGCGGTATCACCCATCGAGCCGATCGGTTCTTTCCCCTCTGCAATCATGGGAACCAGAAGATTTTCAATCTCTTCTCGAGTGTATTTAAACAGGTGTATATTGGCAAAACTTTGATCTGATTCATCCAGAATTTCCGGCATCAGAGGCTCGAGGCGATGCTCAAAATTAGCATCATAATTTTCACGAGAGTAGCTTGGATCACGGAAATGAATTTTCCCGATGTTCATATCCATTTTGATTCCGTTTCCGGCTTGAAGGGATCCTTTGGCTTCCACTCGGCTCTCATCCACTTCAAATGATCCGGCTTCAGAACTCAGCAGTAAATGTTCGTCGGTGATAATCCATCGACACGGCCTGAAACCATTTCTGTCGAGACGTCCGCCAATTGAAGACCCATCTGAGTAGGAGATAAAAGCAGGGCCATCCCACGGCTCCATTGCCCGGCTCCAGAACTTATAGAACGTATTCTGATGAGTAGCCGGCGGTATCATAATGGATAAAATATCTTCCACAAATGGGATACTGCTTCGATACGTAAGAGATTCAACCATCTCATTCAAACTACCGGAGTCACTGATTTGGCTTCGTGTTAACAGTTCGTCTTCACGTACACCCAGATATTTTTCTCTTGAAATAGCCCACGATCGATTTCCTGTAATCGTGTTTATTTCACCATTGTGGGCAATAATCCGGAATGGTTGTACTTTATCCCAAGAGGTTTTGGTGTTCGTTGAAAATCGTCTGTGGAAAAGAGCAAATCTGGTTTTAAACTCCGGATTCTGCAGATCCAGATAGAAATTCTTCAAAGACTCAGATCGAGTCAGTGCCTTATATACAATTGTGCGGGCACTCAAAGATGCAAAAAAGAATTCACGAACAATGCCCTCTGCTTTCTCTTTGGTTCTCGTCATCTGCTTTGCATTAAACAAGAGTTTGTCAAATGAGCTGTCGGTTCGGCAATAATCCGGCCGTTCAATAAATGCGTGAAGTATAAAGGGGACCGTTTCGCGGGCGATCTCCCCTAAAACCGTAGGATCTACAGGTACGGTACGATATTCTAAAACTTTCAGGCCAAAAAACTGAAAAGTATCCTCAAATACCCGCAATGCTTTTCGTCTGCGGTGAGCATCATGGGGTGCAAAAATCGTGGCAACTGCAACTTCCCCTTTTTTGTAACCAAACAGTTCAAATGGTATATCCGCCATGATACCGGCGCCATCACTTGAAACCAGATCCGCATTGCAAGCACCTCTGTGTTCTACACAACTGAGGGCATAGAGTGCCTTCTGAAGATTTTCATGGGTAGCTATATTTTTCCTGCTGGCGATAAATCCGACACCGCAGGCTGATTTTTCAAGAAATGGTTTATGGTTGTTCATCGTATGATAGATTGGAGAGCTGAATGGTAAAATTTAATAAGTATAAATAATGCTATAATTCACTCATCATGCAATATAATTTTTCATGGAAGCGCTTTTATGTTATTAAATTAGAAAGAAAGTCATTATTAACTAAAATAATTAACCCTAAAAAGTAGAAATACTCAATTTTGAGCCGTAAAAATTTACAAAATGTATTGAACCTTTGAAGGGTAACTGGATGTTTGATATCGAACCGATTAAAATTTGAGCCGAATCTGAAATCCGACATCACTTCTTCTCTTTCCGGTGATCTGATTGAGCCCGCTGCCGATTACATATCTGTTCTCATACACGGTCGTGGCTGCTTTGACCCAGACCTCAAAAAAGTGAACAGGCCGATAGTGCAGGAGCATATAGATTCGTTGTCCCCGGTTAAATAGCATGGTATTTGAGAGGACATAAAGCAGATCATTTTCAAACTGATATACTCTCGACTCAAAATCGTCTGCATCAAAAAGAGTAATTCTGGCATCAATCCTGAATTTTGAAAATGGACTAAAGCGAAAATCTTTATAGAGGAGAGTCCCCCAGAAAGTGTCGCCGGTCGCTGTTTGGGTTCGAGTCAGATCAAACCGAAACCGCAGCCTCAACCGTTGTGAAAGCTGGTACTCTGTATGAATACGGATATTCGATCGAATATGATCTGCTATAATTCGATACTCTCTTCCATACAGATCAACTTCTCTAACCTCTTGCTCTTTGATCTTTAGTCTGAACAGAGTGTAAACATTTAATGATCTGTTTGGTTGATATTCAAGCCGCAACAAACTGTCCAATCCGGAGGTTGGCTGTGTAGTTTGAAATCTGGGGGAGGGAAACTGGAAATAATCGATGTAGCTATAGATTTGAAATTGATTGTTCAATGAGTGTTTAAGGCCCAGATAGTAACCGGTTTCATTTCTGGGAATGCCTGATTGTTCCCCAAAACCGGAACCAAAAAAGGATTGTAAAAATGGATTATAAGATCGGTAGGACAATGCGATATCTGTCTGTGAATCCGCCTGAAAAGTTGCTCCGGTTATCCACCCATACCCACCGTTATCAGTGTAAGCTGCTTCTCCAAAGAGTTGCAGTCGATCCAGCTGTATGCGGAAATCCGTTGCGTAACCTGACCGCTCCCGGCCGGAAAAGAGCCCCCTTTGATAAGGGTTATCTCCTGTTGCTATGTTTCTGTCAAACCGATTGTGAAATGCAGAAAATCCAATCGTACCCAATTTGAATATAGCCCTGATACGTCCGCCGTAGGTTTCCTGTCCAAGGTTATTTCGGCGATCGGTTTCATTGGTTGTTCTGTGAAGGCCACTGGATGTGGGAAAATTTACACTCTTTTCATCCACTTCACTCGCTGTTCGCTTTCTATCCGAATAGAATCCGGTGAACTGGAGGTTTTCACCCACGGTAACCGCCACCCCTCTAAATCCTGAACTCTCCTGAGCGGATGTGTAAGGGCGGACACCGCGTTCATTTTTAATCAGTCCGCCAATACTGTTACTGCTTTTACCGAATGAGCCGCCACTCCATATCAACAGGCCTTGTCCGAATGAGACACTATAGTCGCCGATAATTAGTGCTTGTAATCCTCCTCTGTTTTGAATTGCAAAATGCAACGTTGAGTGATCAAAGCCTGAAGGAAATGAGAATGGCTCACCGGGATCTTTATCTTGCGTCAGATTCATTGATAAATGGCGGCTTCTGTATTGATATCGTTGATAATAACTAAATGGAGCTCCAAGAAATCCACCAAGTGAATCCGGGCGTGATGTTCCATCTTGCTCCTGAAGAACACGGCGAAATCTTGAAAATGCCTCAAAACGGCTATCTTTTATCCAGGCTGCACGATCAAAAAATCGACTCATTCCGCGAGAATTTTCCGTTGTCACTATTACATATGGACGAATCCGTTCGTATGTAACCGGGCCGATTCCGGAAACATCCAAAAGATTTTCAGTGGATTCAAAAGATCCATGTTCCGCTCGATGGTTTATAATATTTTGAGCAATGCGATGAGTAAGATTTGGTATCTGAAGCAGTTCGTCTATGGAGGCTTGATTCAGATCTAATGGATGAGATAGAAGATCCTGAATCAATTCCAGAAGTTCTGAGTGTTCAGCATCGGTATCAACCGATTCAATCTGCTCTAAAATGATCTCCATTTGACGCTCCGCCTCACTCGTATTTGACTGCTCTTGGGCTGAGATCTGTTCAGTAAAAAGGAAGAGGAACAGGAGCAGCAGGAAAAGTAGCTTTGAAATGTAGTATTTACTGTTTCCCTCTATACAGCTATGATATTTATTGCTTTTAGCTAAGCTCCAAAGTATGTTTTCAAAGGTGCATTTTATCATATTTGTATGGTAGAAACTCTTGATCATATCAAAAGTTAATTCCCAAATCTAAAGCCGGACTCAATCCAAGTGGATTGTGTTGCTGTAAGCCTATATTAATACTCCATCGATCCGGTGAATAACCAAAGCCAAAAGAGTACGTTTCAGGATTTGATGTGAACCCTGCCCGTGCGAACAAGGATGGGACGATCTCAATTTGAAGGCCACTTCTCAGGGATAATGGAAACATCACATCCTTCATGGCTTCCATTGAGAGTACTGTATTTTCAGCCAATTGATAACTGAAACCCAATGAAAGGTCCCTCGGCACCGTTTCGTCGCTTTTTCCATACGTAGGATAATTTATATTCGTAGCTCTGGCCCCAATCCAAAGTCCATCGTCCAGTTCAGCGGCAATTCCAATATTCAATCCAAGAGCTCCTGCCGATCCATAATCCCCACCCTGAGACACATGATAATAACCGGCAGAAATGCCGGCGTGGAAGGTGCCAAAATTCCTCTTAAAACCAATCAACAGACGGTTTTCACTGAATAGGTTGAACCCATACCGATGAATCCCAAAACTCAGGGTACCAATCCGGGTTTGGAGATTTAGAACAGCGGCCATATCCGTGATTTCAGAAATACCGACATATTGAAATCGATAAAATGAAGCAGTGTTACGATTCGTTGGAATGAGGGCACTATTACTGAAAAGCGACCAATCAGAGCCGGGAAGTGCGACGCCGGCCTGCCCCATAGAGACGAATTTAGCACCCATGGAGTTTTGACTGTATGCAATGCCGGAGGCAGTGAAACCAATAACACACAAACAGAGAAATTTCAGGGATTGAATCTTGATACATTCTGTCATAAGTTCATCTCTTGAATTGCTTTTTATTTATATGAACCACTTATGGCAAAATCCTTTCAAAAAAAACTGAATAAATTCATCCCGGGCCTCATCATGCTTATGATGATGCCATCCATACTCATTGCTCAGGAGTTTAACTGCTCAATATCCGTCAATGATAGGCAGATCAGTGCCACTGCATATGATTATATATCAGAGTTGCCGGATGTACTGGATAATTATATCAATGGGCGCCGGTGGACAAACGACAATTTTGAACCCCATGAAAGGATTAACTGCACTATTCAGATATTATTAACTTCAGTGGATAGTAATTTTAATTTCAATTCAGAAGTGGTTTTTACCATCCGGAGGCCTGTCTACGATACAAATCAGCAATCGCTTAGCCTTATATTGAGTGATAACAACTGGCGTTTTAATTATCCCAGAGGGAAAAGCTTGATTTTTGATGATCTTCAATTTGATGATCTGGCCAGTTTCATCGATTTTTATGCATATATCATGCTGGGTTTTGATTATGACAGCTTTTCTGAATTGGGGGGTACGCCCTATTTTAATCGTGCACAATCGATTTTTGAATTGGGTCAGAATAGTGGTGTTGCCGGCTGGGGAAGATCTATTGGTGCTCAAAGAAACCGATTTGGGCTCATTACAGATATCATGAACCCAGGCTTTGAAGGGTTAAGAAGAGCTTATTATCGATATCATAGATTGGGTTTAGACCAATTTACGCTTGACCCTGAAATTGCAAGAAGCCATGTTTTAATTTCTCTGAACACCATTCGGGATACAAAGCGTGTATCAACCAGTAATTATTTATTCGATATCTTTTTCAGCACAAAATACACAGAGATCACCGCAATTTTTGCGGATGCGGATGCTGAAACCCGCCTTGAAGCCTACAATATACTTCGAGATGTTGATCCGGCTCACACTTCGGAATATGAAAAACTGCAGAATTGAGTTTTTTCTAAAGAAATCTATGAACTACGACTATTTAAATTAAAGGACCGCTGTTAGCGAAATTGATGAATGCTGATAAAGATCATCTCAATGAAAATAACAGTGGAATTTGTTTACCATCAACGGTATTCCTTACCTTATCTCTGATTCATAAAGTTCAACCGATTATTCAAAGAACAGCAGCTGTTATGGGGCTGTATAATCTCAGTTATTATCACTTTAAGATATGAAAGGAATTGTCCTGGCCGGTGGTACCGGCTCTCGTCTATACCCGCTAACGAAAGTAACCAACAAGCACTTGCTGCCGGTAGGCAATAAGCCAATGATCTACTATCCCATCGAAAAATTGATTGGTGCCGGAATCGAGGAGATTTTGATTGTTACAGGTACTGAACACATGGGAGATGTCGTGAACTTGTTGGGTTCAGGTAAAGAATTTGGATGCCGATTTACCTATAAAGTCCAGGATGAGGCCGGTGGCATTGCACAAGCACTCGGCCTGGCTGAGAATTTTACCGGGAGGGATCCCATGACCGTGATATTGGGGGATAATATCTTTGAGAGCGATCTTAAAGAGGCCGTTCAGAATTACTCAGGCAGCGGAGCACAAATTTTGATCAAAGAAGTAGAAGATCCGGAGCGATTTGGCGTCGCTGAAATGGAGGGGGATCGGGTAATTGGCATCGAAGAGAAACCGGAAAAGGCGAAATCAAATTACGCCGTAACCGGTATCTATATGTTTGATTCCGATGTTTATAATCTTATCAAAAATTTAAAACCTTCAGGACGCGGAGAACTTGAGATTACCGATGTAAACAATCACTATATCAGAGAGGGGAAAATGAAGTACTCCATTCTGAATGGCTGGTGGACAGATGCCGGAACCCCCGAGTCATATGTGATTGCCAATAATCTTGCATATAAATTAAAATCCTGAATGAAATACCTGATCACAGGGGCTAATGGCCAGCTTGGAAGGGAGTGGGTTCAATATTTGTCTGCATTGAATGCAGAAATAATCGCAACCACTTCTGAACAGCTCGATATTACTGACTCTGACAGTGTTACAAAGGTAGTCAATGAGTTCGCCCCTGATTTCATTATCAATTGTGCGGCCTATACAAAAGTGGATCTGGCCGAGTCTGATTTTGAAGGAGCGATGCGTGTGAATCGGGATGGGGTCAAAAATTTGATAGATGCCTGTGCAATTACAGAATCAAAGTTAGTCCATTTTAGTACAGATTATGTTTTTTCGGGGTCTGAAGAAGATAGAGGCACGTTTCCATTTGGGTATCCGGAAGACGCCAAAACAGATCCGATAAATCGATATGGATACTCAAAACGTGCAGGTGAGATTGAGTTGGAAAAGAGTGATATCGATTGGCTTTTAATTCGGGTATCGTGGTTATGCGGTTCACAAGGGTCAAATTTTGTGAAAACGATGTTGCGATTAGGAAGGGAACACGGTGAGGTCTCAGTCGTTGAAGATCAAACAGGAAGCCCGTCATACACTTTTGATGTTGTTGAGAAAACCGATCAATTGCTCAAGCAGGGATTGAAGGGAATTTATCATATCAGCAGTGGCGGTGAAGTGAGCTGGGCAGATTTTGCAGAAGCGATATTTTCGGAAAAGGGTCAGAAGACAACCTTACACAGAATTACCTCTGATCAGTTTAAGACGATTGCAAAAAGGCCTTCATTTTCACTTTTGAATAAAGAAAAAATGATAAAAAAAGGCCTCAACCCTTTTGATTGGCGAGATGGGTTGAAAAGGCTGATGACAGAGATGGAAGGTATTTAGGTTAAATGCAGGCGTCACTTAAGAAAAGATATAAAGGGTTTAGGTTAATATTGTAAACATTATTGAAAAGTTGAGAAGCTTTTAAGAATAGTAGGATGCATTTCAGTAAGTTTGTAAAGTAATTAAGAGATGTTAAAAAAAGCATTTAAGTAAACAATGGATCGGTATGATAAAATTTAAAGAGACCCCCCTAAAAGATGTTTGGCTGATAGAGCCAACTCTCTTTAAAGATGAAAGAGGCCATTTTTTGGAGGCATTCAGAGAGGAGTATTTTAGGGAAAAAGGATTGATCAGTACGTTTGTTCAGGACAATATTTCCGTATCCAAAAAAGGGACGATCAGAGGCCTTCACTATCAAGCCAATCCGCATGCCCAGGCAAAACTGGTGATGGCAATTGAAGGTGAAATTTTAGATGTTGCTGTAGATCTGCGAAAAAATTCCCCGACATTTGGAAAAAGTTTTAAAGCTAAGTTAAGCAGCAAAAATAGAACCATGATGCTGATTCCGGTCGGATTTGCACATGGATTTTCCGTTTTATCTGAAGATGCCACGGTTTTCTACAAATGCAGCCAATACTACAATAAAGAGTCAGAACGCGGGATAATGTGGAATGATCAGGATATTGATATCGATTGGGAGGTAAAAAATCCCATAGTTTCTGAAAAAGACAAAAAAAACATCCATTTTATAGATATTATTCCTTCTGACCTTTTTTAAATTTTACATCATTCATCAAATAAGAGACAAGAGATATGAAAGTTATTGTTACAGGCGGTGCCGGTTTTATTGGTTCAAATCTGATTCTGCACCTGCATGATCACTATCCGGATTTTGAAATTTTAAATATCGATAAACTGACCTATGCTTCAGATTTGAACTACCTGAACACGGTGAAAGATTCAAATCGATATACGTTTAAAAGGCTCGACATTACTGACCGGGCCGGAATTAAGGATATTATCCAAAAGTACGGACCGGATGGCGTGATTCATTTAGCTGCAGAATCTCATGTAGATAATTCAATAAAAGGGCCGGAACCGTTTGTCTATTCAAATGTCGTCGGAACCTTTAATCTGCTTGAAGAGTGCAGGCTTTACTGGGCAGAGTCGAAAAATAAACCGGTTTTGGCGAATCGTTTTCTCCATATATCGACGGATGAAGTGTATGGATCACTGGGGAAAACAGGATTTTTCAAGGAGACCACACCCTATGCCCCCAATTCACCCTACTCTGCATCAAAAGCAGGCAGTGATTTTCTTGTCAGGTCCTACTTCCACACGTATGGGATGAATACTGTGATGACAAACTGTTCAAATAATTACGGCCCTCATCAGCATGATGAAAAATTGATACCAACAGTTATACGGAAAGCACTTGCCGGAGAACCGATTCCTGTCTATGGAAAGGGGGACAATGTTCGCGACTGGCTCTATGTTGAAGATCACTGTAAAGCATTGGCGACGGTTTTTATGGATGGTAAAGCTGGAGAACAGTATAATATTGGAGGTGATAACGAATGGCAAAATATTGAAATTGTTAATCTGATCTGTGAAATTCTGAATGAAGAGAGCGGAAAAGGGCCGGACGGTGATTATAAAAATCTGATCTCTTTTGTGACCGACCGGCCGGGCCATGATTTCAGATATGCAGTAGATGCATCAAAAATCAAAAAGGAACTGAATTGGACACCGTCTAAAGAGTTTAATGAAATGCTGCGGGATACCGTGAAATGGTTTATGAAAAAGTATGAAGATAAGATTTAGTCGTAGAGTATGTAAATTAGTTGAACAATTAACTAAAAGGGGTTCAAATGTTTAAAAAAATTCTATTCGTATTGCTGGGCGTTGTGCTTACGCTGCTGACAATCATTTTGATCAATACATTTCGTCTGGGCAACACTCAGATTGAACCGGAAACAATCGAACAGGTGAATTGGGATAGGAATGCAATGGTGGATCGTTTTTCTAGAGCCATTCAATACAGAACGATCTCCGGTGATGAAAATGATATGCGGGATACCACTGAATTCAATGCTTTTCTTGATTTTATTGAATCAGAATATCCGCTGGTTCATGAGAGATTGGATAGAGTCTATTTTAACGATTACACACCACTCTATTACTGGGAGGGAAGTGATACAAGTTTAAATCCAATTCTATTAATGGGGCATTATGATGTTGTCCCTATCGATTCAACGGATATTGATGGCTGGGAATACGGCCCTTTTTCTGGGCAAATTGCAGATGGATACATCTGGGGACGGGGTACTCTGGATAATAAAAATAATGTAATGAGTCTGCTTGAGACGATGGAGTATCTGCTATCAGTAGATTATCAGCCAAGTAGAAGTTTCTATGTTTCATTTGGCCATGATGAAGAGATCGGTGGCGATGAAGGTGCCAGGGCAATATCACGATATTTTCAGGACAATGATATCAACCTGAACTTTGTATTGGATGAAGGTGGAGCTGTTTTGACAGATAATCCAATGATGGGGCATAGAGTTGCAATGATCGGCATCGCAGAAAAAGGCTATTTATCTCTTGAACTGACTGCCCGTACGAGAGGGGGACACTCATCATCACCCCCAAATGAGATGGCTATTGTTAAACTGAGTGATGCAATTTCAAAATTGCACAATAACCAATTTCCTGCCGCTATTGATGGAGCCACGGAAAGTATGTTTGAGGCGATAGCCAGTAAGCTGCCTTTCCATCTGAGAATGGTATATGGGAATCGATGGGCAACCGAGGGACTCATGACCCGGATGATGGCCAACGATCCTAGTCTGGCACCCATGGTTCGGACAACGACGGCTCCAACCATTTTAAGAGCCGGTGTTAAAGATAATGTGCTTCCAAATGAAGCCCGTGGGGTTGTTAATTTCCGGCTTTTACCCGGCGAAACATTTGATTCAGTACGAGAGCATGTCATCAGCGTAATCGATGATGAAGATATCACGATCAGTGGATACGGCCCGATTCAGGTACCGCCATCGATGGTGTCGCCTGTAAGCAGCCCGAACTATAGAAATTTACAGCAAGCCATTATGGATCGATTCCAGGATCTCTATGTGATGCCCTATCTGGTAACCGGGGCTACAGATTCCCGATACTTTACCGGTATTACTGACCAGATCTATCGATTCAGTCCGGTCGAATTTACCGTGGATGATATGGGAATTATTCACGGGACCGGCGAAAAAATTTCAGTGGATTCCTATGTGGGCTCCATTGACTTCTATGTGCATTTGATTCAGAAAAGTACGGAATGATGAATGTCTGAGATCAGTTAATAGAATCAGTTCATTCAAACAGTTATGATAAAATCAGATTAAAAATGAGTAAAAAGCAGTATTGGTTAATGAAATCTGAACCCGATGCGTACAGTATCGATGATCTAAAAAAAGATGGGAAAATTCATTGGAGCGGTGTTCGCAACTATGAAGCCAGAAACATTATGCGTGATCGGATGAACGTCGGAGATCGTGCTTTTTTCTACCACTCCAATGTAAAGCCGCCGGAGATTGTAGGGGAGATGGAAGTGTGCAGCGAACCGTATCCGGATAAATTTCAGTTTGATCCGGACAGTAAATATTTTGATGAAAAGAGCAGTGAGAGCAATCCCCGCTGGCAATTGGTAGATGTTAAGTTTATTCGCAAGTTTGATAATCCGGTAACCCGGGACATGCTGAAAAAAGATGACTCATTGCTTGAGATGCAGTTATTCAAACGGAATCGCCTGTCGATAACTGAGGTCACTGAAGAAGAATATGAAAAAATTGTAAAGCTTGCAGAGAGTTGATACCCATGCCTGTGTACACGATCAGCCCACCCCAAAAAGTTCCAATCTTTCTTTGAAATAGGGTTCAAAAACAGATTGAAGGGTATTGTATTTCGGATTTGATAGAGAGGGGTCGCTGTTGATTAATTCCCAGGAGTCATTTTTAGCCTGTTCCAGAATGAGCCTGTCCTCGACAATATCAGCAAACCTGAATTCGGGAAGCCCGCTCTGTTTGGTACCAAGGAAATCGCCCGGCCCTCTTAATTTCAGGTCGGCTTCCGCAATTTTGAACCCGTCGGTGGTCTCCACCAGTTTCTTCAATCGGAATACCCCGGCTTTACTCAATTGAGAACCCGGCATCAGAATACAGTAACTCTGTTTGCTGCCCCTGCCAATTCTGCCCCGCAGCTGATGGAGCTGTGAAAGCCCAAATCTCTCTGCGTGTTCAATAATCATAATGGATGCATTTGGTACATCCACGCCTACCTCTATGACAGTTGTGGACACCAAAATCTTAGATTTTCCTTCCGAAAAACGTTTCATGATCTGTTCTTTTTCCTCCGACTTCATTTTGCCGTGAAGAAGATCGATATCAACAGAAGGGAATCGCTTGCTTAACTTCTCATATCCCATTGTCGCATCTTTTAAATCCATCGCTTCCGATTCTTCGATCAGTGGAAAAATAATATAGACCTGATCACCGCTATCTACACTTTTTTCAATGAACTGATAGATCTTCTCCCTCTCTTTGTCCGTTCTGACAGCTGTCTTGATCGGTTTACGTCCGGCCGGCAGATCTTTGATTACAGAGATATCCAGATCGCTGTAGATGGTCATGGCCAGAGAGCGCGGGATCGGCGTTGCTGACATAACCATCAAGTGCGGATTTTCACCTTTTTGCAGAATTTCATTTCGCTGCTTCACCCCAAACCGGTGCTGTTCATCAATGACTACCAATCCCAGCTTATTAAATTTCACTTTATTTTGAAAAATAGCATGGGTTCCTATGACGATATTACAATTTCCACCCTCGATATCTGTAAGGATATCCTGCCGAAGAGATGTTGATTGCCCGCCGGTTAACAGACGGTAGGAGATCCCCAGATTATCGAGATATTTTTTGATTGTGAAAAAATGCTGTTCTGCTAAAATTTCAGTCGGTGCCATGAATGCAGCCTGGTAGCCGCTATCGACGGCCATGAGGAGTGCACCGATGGCAACGATCGTTTTCCCGGCCCCAACGTCGCCCTGAATGAGCCGATTCATTTGAGTTGGTCCGGACAAATCCTTTTTCAGATCGCTGAGAGCGTTTATTTGTCCTTCCGTTAATTCAAAAGGGAGAATGGTGTTAAAGAAACTTTTTGTGAAATCACCGGCTTTCATCGGAATGCCCCTGGCCCGTTCCGTTCGGTCCTTTTTGATTTTGCCCATGCTCAATTCAAAAAGAAATAGCTCCTCATATTTAAATCTGTCAAGAGCTTGCTGAACATCATTTTTCTTTTCAGGCTTATGAATATTCCTGAATCCATCCATCAAAGTGGGGAAGGAGTATTTTTGGAGAATATCATCAGGCAGAAAATCATCTGTATCAATAGAATTTAGAGTTTGTTCAATCCATCCGGAGATAATTTTATTGGATATGTAGGCTTTTGAAAAGTATTTATTGGAAGGATAAATGGGAATGAGTTTATCTAAATTGGCTACTTCCTCCGGTTCGGAGAGCTGTTCCACTTCAGGGTGTGCCATACTCATCTGTCGGCCGTACTGTTTTGGTGTGCCATACAGAGCGACATACGCGTCAGTTTTGAATTGTGTGATAAAGTACTTCCAGCCTTTAAAGTAGACAGCTTTAAGAGATGCGCTGTCATCCTGAATGATGACTTCCAGTCTTTTTTTGTTTCCATATCCCGTTACATTTATGGATGAGACTTTTCCCACAATTGTGACCGGTTGACCTTCAGAATGCAGATGCCTGATTTTTTGGATGTTAGACCTGTCTATATAACGTCTGGGGAAAAAATAGAGCAAATCCATAGGCTGATGAATTCCGGTTTGCTGCAGTGCTTTTAATCTTTTTCCACTAAGATTATGGAGATCTGTTAGACTCATGCTGTTATACTGATATGTATCAGTTATATATTAAATATTCAATTAATTGTGCCTTTGTTGACGAATAATGTGGGTACGGGAAGTTTTATGATTAATTGTGAAAATAGTAGTGAATTATTGTTGCAATCTAAATTCGAATATTGTTATATTATCTAGCTATTGATTTTAAACCAAACAAGGGTTATCCGTGCCTACTATAAACCAACTTATTCGAAAAGGTAGAAAAAGCAAGGTAAGCAAAACAACTGCTCCTGCACTACAAAATTGTCCCCAAAAACGGGGAGTATGTACAAGGGTGTATACAACAACACCTAAAAAACCAAACTCTGCCCTGCGGAAAGTAGCAAGAATTCGTCTGACGAATGGACTTGAAGTGACTGCTTATATTCCCGGAGAGGGACACAACCTTCAGGAGCACAGTATTGTCCTGATTCGTGGAGGTCGTGTAAAAGATCTTCCGGGTGTTCGCTATCACGTAATTCGTGGCACGCTGGATACAGCCGGTGTTGACGATAGAAAGCAGGGAAGAAGTCTTTACGGTACAAAAAGACCGAAAGGGTAAACAGGATTTATAACCTTATTATACTATGCGCAGAAGAAAAGCAGAAAAAAGAGATTTACAGCCGGATCCAATTTTCGGTGACAAGCTCATCACAAGATTTGTAAATAATCTGATGAGAGATGGTAAGAAAGGTGTTGCCAGAAAAATATTATATCAGGCATTTGAAATCATCGAAGAGAAAACAGGTGAGTTGCCAATTGATGTATTTCGTAACGCTTTAAATAATGCAACACCTGCTGTTGAAGTGAGAAGTCGCAGAGTGGGTGGTGCAACTTATCAGGTTCCGGTTGAAGTTCGTACCGACAGAGGTACTGCACTTGGAATCCGATGGATTATAAAAGCATCCAGACAAAGAAATGATAAGTCGATGGCAACAAGGTTAGGAAGGGAGTTGATTGATGCTTCCAAGAATGAAGGCGGCGCAGTCCGTAAGAAGGATGAGACACACCGAATGGCAGAAGCAAACAAAGCATTCGCTCATTTCAGATTTTAATAAAGCGATCAGCAAAACGAATATTTAGTAACAGAGAAAAACAATGTCAGAAGTAAAGACTAAAGCAGACCCGAAAATTATTGACCAAATTCGCAGAACGCGAAACATTGGTATTATGGCACATATTGATGCCGGTAAAACAACCGTGACGGAAAGAGTCCTTTTCTATACCGGTAGAAGTCACCGAATGGGAGAAGTGCATGACGGTGCGGCTACGATGGACTGGATGGAGCAGGAGCAGGAACGTGGAATTACGATTCAATCTGCTGCAACACACTGTATCTGGAAAGATCACCGTATCAATATTATTGATACACCGGGTCACGTAGATTTTACTGTAGAAGTAGAGAGATCATTAAGAGTTCTGGATGGCGCTATTGGTGTTTTCTGTTCAGTGGGTGCGGTACAGCCTCAGTCTGAAACAGTTTGGAGACAAGCGAACAAGTACAATGTTCCCAGAATGGCTTTTGTCAATAAAATGGACAGAACCGGCGCTGACTTCTATAATGTGATTGAGCAGATGAGAAATAAATTGGGTGCAAATCCAATTCCTATTCAAATTCCAATCGGTTCAGAAGAGAATTTTACTGGTATCGTTGATCTTATCAAAATGGAAGGGATCATTTGGGACGAAGAGTCGCTGGGTGCCAAGTATGACATCATTGATATTCCGGCTGAATTAAAAGATAAAGCCGATGAGTATAGAAAAATCATGCTCGAAGCGATTGCTGATCAGGATGATGAGCTGATGGAAAAATATCTCATGGAAGAGGAGATCAATATAGAGGAGATCAATAGAGCTGTTAGAAAAGCAACTTTAGCGAGAGCCATTACACCGGTATTGTGTGGAACCGCCTTGAAAAACAAAGGCGTTCAAATCCTGCTTGATAAAGTTATTGAGTATCTGCCAAGTCCATTGGATGTGGAAGCAGTAAACGGAGTTCATCCGGATGATTTGGAAAATAAAATGACTAGGCCTGCAGAAATTGATGCACCATTTGCAGCCCTTGCATTTAAGATCATGACTGATCCTTATGTAGGGAAACTGACATTCTTTAGAGTCTATTCAGGTACCCTGGAGAAAGGTTCATATATATTGAACTCTGCAACCGGAGAAAAAGAAAGAATCGGTCGCCTGCTGGAAATGCATGCTAACGATAAAAAAGATATTGATGTCGTCTACGCAGGGGATATTGCCGCTGCTGTAGGTGTTAAACATGTAAGTACAGGAGATACATTTTGTGATCTGGATAAGCCGATTCTGCTGGAGAATATTACTTTCCCGGAACCGGTTATCAAGCTTGCAGTGGAGCCTAAATCAAAAGCGGATGCTGATAAACTCACAACCGGATTGATTAAACTTGCTGAAGAAGATCCTACGTTTAAAGTTTCTACTGACGAGGAGACCGGGCAGACAACCATCGCCGGAATGGGTGAACTTCACCTTGAAATTATTGTAGATCGTCTGAAAAGAGAATTTAGGGTGGAAGCCAATGTGGGTCAGCCTCAGGTATCTTACAGAGAAACGATTACAAAACCGTTTGAACATCGTGAAGTCTATAAGAAACAGACCGGTGGGCGTGGTAAATTTGCGGATATCGCATTTGAAATCGCTCCTATTGCACATTTCGAAGAATTTGCTGATGATGACAAAAAAGTAACCATTAGTGAAGGATTCAAATTTATCAATGGAATTGTTGGTGGAAATATTCCTCGTGAATTTATCCCATCTGTTGAGAAAGGATTCCGTGAAGCGATGAAAAATGGTATTCAGGCAAATTATGCAGCTCAGAATATTGGAGTCAGATTATATGACGGCTCTTATCATGATGTAGATTCTGATGCATTTAGTTTCGAGCTCTGTGCAAAATTGGCATTTAGAAATGCCTCTAAAAAAGCAGGCCCTGAATTGCTGGAGCCTATTATGATGGTTGAAGTTACGACTCCTGAGGAGTACATGGGCGACGTAATCGGCGATATCAATGGCCGCCGTGGAATTATTCAGAAAATGGATACAAATGCTGAAGGATCACTGGTGAAAGCTAAGGTGCCCCTTTCAGAAATGTTTGGGTACTCCACAGATCTCAGATCTTTAACACAGGGTAGAGCAGTTTACTCTATGGAATTTTCTGAGTACGAAGCTGTACCGGCTTCAAAAGCATTAGAAATTATAGAACAACAAGGATAAAATTTAAAGTTAACAACCATGGCAAAAGAGACATTTCAACGTAATAAACCACACGTAAACGTAGGAACGATTGGACACGTGGATCACGGCAAGACGACATTAACGGCTGCGATTACCACGGTAATGGCAAAGCACTATGGTGGAGTGGCCAAGCAGTTTGCAGACATTGACAATGCCCCTGAGGAGCGAGAGCGTGGTATTACCATTGCAACCGCTCACGTGGAGTATGAAACCGATGCGCGCCATTATGCGCACGTTGATTGTCCGGGCCACGCCGACTATGTGAAGAACATGGTGACGGGTGCAGCGCAGATGGACGGTGCGATCTTAGTGGTTGCCGCCACTGACGGGCC
>DEMS01000007.1 GCA_002359315.1 Bacteroidetes bacterium UBA2664
TAATCTAAAAGAGCGCAGTGCGGGAGCGGATGCGGACAAACGAAGTCGAGAACTTCTTGCCAGTGCGAGGGCATTTCGACACACTCCGTCGCAGACGCTCCTCCGCTGCTCGATGTGACGAGGTTAAGTTGTTGTTTTTAATTCAAAAAATATCCGTAATCCCATTACTCAAAGTCCGTAATCAACACCTCGGATGGCCCCCGTTCCGAACGCAATCGGGCAGACACCTCCTCTGCCTCCCTCAATACCCGAAGCATATTCTCTCCCGCAATTTTTCGTAGGTCTTCGCTCGAGTACCCTCTTGAAAGCAGTTCCGCAAACAGTGCCGGATAGGTAGTAACATCTTCCAAACCCAATGGCAACGAACTGATTCCGTCATAATCACCGCCAATACCGACATGATCAACACCTGCGACTTCACGAATATGATCGATATGGTCTGCGACCTGTTCCAATGTGGATTTCGGAGCCTCGGTTTCAGAATCCCACTGTTGCATATAGTTTGATACACTGTCGGGCTGACCGGGATAGAGATATTCCATCTTCTGCTGATAAGCAGATCTCTTTGCATAATATTGCCTCAACTCTTCGGATGTGAATGACTCCACAAAGGTTACCATCACAATCCCATTATTCTCTTTTGTAAGTTGCAGCACCTCATCCGGAACATTTCGCGGGTGTCCTGAGATCGCCCTGGCATTGGAGTGCGAAAACATAACCGGAGCTTCAGATACCGCTATTGCACCTTTCATTGTCGCGGGTGTTGTGTGCGATAGATCAACCATCATTCCCAGGCGGTTCATCTCCCGAATTACCTCTTCACCAAACTCGGTGAGTCCATCGTGTTGAGGATTATCCCCTGCGGCATCTGCCCAATCCAGCGTGCGGCTATGGGTAATTGTCATATAACGCGCTCCCAAATCATACATCATACGAAGAGTAGCCAGTGAATTCGCGATTGAATGGCCACCCTCCATCCCTATCAAAGATGCGATTTTGCCTCCCTCAAATATTCGCTCCACATCAGCAGCCGTTAAAGCCAGTTCAAAATGATCCGGATACATCTCAATCATGCGATGAACAAAATCGATCTGCTCAGTTGTCTGTTTAACTGCTTCATTTTCCGGGATGTTTGCTGAAACATATACCGACCACCACTGTGCGCCAACACGGCCTTCTCTCAGCCGGTTGATGTCTGTGTGCATCGGCCGATCCAAATGTGTTGTGTCATAAAAATCCAGTTCTGAAAATTTATACCCAACCCTGTTACGATATTGATAGGGAGCATCATTATGCCCATCAAACAGAGGTACACTTTCAAGAATTTCAATTGCCTTATCAATGTAATCACTGCGATCGGTTTGAGCAGAAAGGGATCCGTAGCTTATAATCAGTAAAGTTAAAAGAGTGTAAATGAACTTTTTCATAAGAGAATAATTTACTTTTCGGTGAGTACGTCACCTGCTTTGATATCCGCTTCAGCTTTATCGATTGCTTTTTTTTCCATTTCTGAAAGGGGATATATATTGGTTGCACCTGGATCAGATTCAAGCTCAATTAACCGGAGCAGATATTCGATGAAATCAGAATCAGTTAGTTTTTCTGCTTCTTCGATCAATTTCTGTTTTTTCTGAAGTGTATTCATATCCAATAATATATTTATGCTATCGAAATGTAGTAAAAACGATTGCTAAGATCATATAGTATCTTATATAACTCGGCGTACATCGAGTCTACTCAGTCCCAAACAAAGGAACCCTGGCCGTCCTCACTCTGACTAGCGGCCTGGTTTGTGTCCAGGCAACAAGAATATGGTCCCCTGTCTGTTCAATTCTTGGAAAGCCGCTGGTACGGCTGCTTGAGGTCAGGCCAACAGTGATTGCATCTTCAGCGGTTCCATCCGGGTTGATTTTCTGAAGCATAATGTATCCGGTTTCTCCTTCTTGATGCATCCAGCTTACGTAAGTTGAGCCCTCATTGGTTATCAGTAGATCAGTGCGCCCAACTGCGCCTTCACCCGCTATCAAAATTGGCTCTTCAAAACTATTGCCGCCATCATTGGATTGTGCCAATTTCACGCCCTTACTCTCTTCAGTACCTGTGTACCATATCACAGCGACTTGGTTATCCGATACAGCGATACGCGGCCCGTTAACCGGACATGCCCGTATCTCCCAATCATCATTATGTACCCGTGTCGGTTCTGACCAGCTGCCATCTGCGGTTGAGTATCTGCTGATCATTATATCTCTGATTTCATCAGCTGTTCGCCCCCTGTAAACCGCTAAAAAATCTCCGTCAATTTCTGCCATATCGGTCTGACAACAATCACATACAGTCTGATCAATCACCTGACTCCTGGTAATCTCACCGCTGCTCGAGATTTCTGCAGATCGAATGGTCATCGACTTTGAAATATCTTCATACTCATGATGTCCTCTGCCTTCTGTATTTCTGCCATCCAGCCAGATTGCCAAAATACGATCTGAATCAATCGGACGCATCGTAACAAAACCGTGCTCGGTTGCCGACTCCTCCAGATGGGGGGTAACAATCTGCTCCCATCTGCCGGTTTCATCATCCTGAAATCCGATTTGAACATGATAAGCATAGGTTCCGCCTTCTACTTTCTGTAGCCACTGAACAGCAGAAGCCTCTCCGTCAACACCAACCACAGATGGGAAATCAGCCCAATTCACAAAAAAATCTGTTGCTAAACGAACCGTTTGAGGTGCCGTCCATAGCTCATCTTTATAAGTGGAATATCGAACGGCATAAATCTCTTCTTCAATATTTGTAATCCAACTCATATAAAGAGTATTCTGATTATCTTTAAAAAGATATGGGAAACGGCTTCCAACCTCACCCGGATTATTGAGTGTATACTGATAAACCGGCTGCTGTAAATCTTGCTGACACGCACTAATAAATAATAAAAGTGAAATAAAAACGAGCAGTTGCTTCAACGTTTGCATGTATATTGGGATAAATCAAATTTTTTCTGGTTAGAACTGTAACGGTTTAATGTAAAGAATCCTTATTGAATCCGCATTGAAAAATTAATTGCTGATCCCAAACCAATTGTAACTCTTTTACTGTGAGGACTCACGAATGATCTGTATTTTGTGAATCTAATGATTCACAAGAAAATTATATGCTTCACATAGACAATATCACGCTATTTTTTGGCGAAAGACCCCTGTTTGATTCCATTACTGCAATGATTAACCCCGGTGAACGAATCGGCCTGGTTGGACCCAACGGCGCCGGTAAATCGACACTGCTGAAACTGATTGCCGGGATTCAGCAAGCAGATTCCGGTGCTATCAAGATGAGTAACCAGGCGACCATCGGTTATCTGCCTCAGGATGGTGTGGACCCCGATCCCAACCTGACGGTTTTTGAGGAGGTTGAACAGGTATTTAAAGAGGTTTTGACTCTAAGAGACCGGCAAGCAGAAGTTCAAAAACAGCTTGAAGGCCTGGATCCGACGAGTGATGAGCATCATCAAGCCATAGAAGAGTTTGGACAATTACAGCATCAGCTGGAGAATCGTGGAGCATACTCTATTAAAGCTGATATCATAAGGGTATTGAAAGGGTTAGGATTTAGTGAAAAAGATCTTTTGCGGCCAACCACAGAATTTAGCGGGGGCTGGCTGATGCGGGTGGCACTGGCGAAGCTCTTACTCATGAACCCTACATATCTGCTCCTGGATGAGCCTACAAATCACCTGGATATTGAGTCATTGCAATGGATTGAACAGTTTTTACTGCAGTTTGAAGGAGCGGTTATATTGGTGTCTCATGACAGATCCTTCCTGAATATTGTCACAACTCGGACTTTGGCACTTCAAAACGGAGATCTCTACGACTACGCCGGAAACTATTCGTTTTATGAAAAGAAATATGCTGAAGAGCTGGACATGCTCAAAAAACAGTATGAAAACCAGCAGAAAGAGATTAAACAAACGCAGGATTTTATCGATCGATTTCGGGCCAAAGCAACAAAAGCAAAACAGGTTCAAAGCCGGATTAAGCAGCTGGAAAAACTGGAAAGAATTACATTTGAAGAGGATAGTTCTGAGATTTCATTTCGGTTTCCTGCACCGGAACGATCGGGACAGGTGGTCCTGACTCTGGAAAATCTGGTTAAGAAATATGGGGATTTGACGGTATTTGATGGAATCAACTATGAAGTAGAGCGAGGGGATAAAATTGCTGTTGTGGGCCCAAATGGTGCAGGAAAATCAACCTTAATTCGAATTCTGGCAGGACTGGAGCCGGTTACGAGCGGGAAAAGGGAAGTGGGCTATAATGTAACTCCCGGATATTTTGCTCAGCATCAGGCGGATGAGTTGAATCCACAGAATACAGCACTGGATGAGATGCGTCTTGCCGGATCACGTGAATCTGAAACACGCCTTCGCACAATTTTGGGGTGTTTCCTGTTTATCGGTGATGATGTTTTTAAGAAAGTAAAAGTTCTCTCAGGAGGCGAAAAGAGTCGTTTGGCACTCGCCAAAATGCTGCTCAATCCCGGTAACTTTCTCATTTTTGATGAGCCCACGAATCACCTCGATATGCAGTCGAAAAATATCCTTCAACAGGCACTTCAGCAATTTGAAGGCACACTTATGATTGTATCTCACGATAGAGATTTTCTGGATCCAATTGTTGACAAAACCCTCGAAATTCAACCCGGAAAGATAAAAACATGGTTGGGTAATGTGAGTTATTATCTGGACAAAAAAAGAGAAGAAACGTCCGGAGTGAATAAACCTGAAGAGAACAGTGCCCCATCGGATGGCCGGAGCAGAAAGGAACAAAGACGGCTGGAAGCTGAAAAACGAAATGCACTTTCTAAAAAGATCAAACCCCTAAAAAAACGTCTTGCCGAGATCGAATCAGAAATTGAAAAAGGAGAACATCGCAAAGCTGAAATCGAAAAATTGATGAGCGCAGAAAGTTTTTATGATGACGCAGAAGCTGTCAAAAAAAGTTCCATGGAGTATGAAAGCATCAAATCAAATCTGGCCGACCTACTTAACAAATGGGAAGAGGTAGCCGGGAGAATAGAATTTGTTGAAAATGAATAAAGTGAAAACGCAGAAGGCAGAAGGCAGAAGGCAGAAGATAGATGTTAGTAGGAAGAAAATTAATCATTGCGTCCTCCTGACGCAGGTGTCTGTTGCACAACATA
>DEMS01000037.1:0-1243 GCA_002359315.1 Bacteroidetes bacterium UBA2664
GTCATAGTATTCGAACTGACGTTAAATTTATCTCTCCACTTTTTACTTTTTTTTTTACCTACTCCTTGATTAGCCTTCTAAATTACCCGGTAATTTTTTAGACGCTTTTGCGCCCAGTTCACGAAGCATTTCAGCTTGTCTCACCAAACTGCCGGACCCCTCACTCAGACGATTCAGAGCTTCATCATAACTTTTCTGTGTCTGCTGAATTCGACTACCGATATCTTGTAAACTTTCTACAAATAGTACAAATTTGTCATAGAGTGCTCCACCTCTGGATGCGATCTCCATCGCATTTTTATTTTGATATTCCTGTTTCCAGACATTATCGATGGTAGCCAGAGTAGCCAATAGTGTTGTTGGACTTACAATGATGATATTCTGATCAAAAGCTTCATTATAGAGGTCTGGATCATATTGCATCGCCAAACCAAATGCCGGTTCAATGGGTATAAACATCAATACAAAATCAGGACTTTTAAATCCATGGATCTGTGCATAGTTCTTTCTGCCAAGCCCCTTCACATGACTCCTAAGGGATTGAATGTGTTGTTTAAGGGTCTTCTCCCGATCGGCAACTTCTTCGGAGGATGTATACCTCTCATAGGCTGTCAGGGATACTTTAGAATCAATAACCAACCTCTTCTCATCCGGAAGATGTACAATGACATCCGGCTGCAGTCTTTTTCCCTCTTCGGTTGTTGTACTCTCCTGGGTATCATATTCATGTCCCTTTCGAAGACCGGATTTTTCGAGTATCCTCATCAGGATTACTTCACCCCAATTCCCTTGTTGTTTTGTATCTCCTTTTAATGCTTTGGTTAGATTTTTTGCCTCTTCACTCATTTTTTGATTTAACTCCTGAAGGGTCTTCAAATGCTGGTCGAGAGCGCCTCTGCCTTTTAAATCCTCTTTGTGGTTATCTTCCACCCTTTTTTGAAATTCGGATATTTTTTCACCCAGCGGCTTTAATAATTCATCGAGCTTCTCTCTGTTTTGCTCTGTGAATTTTTTAGACTTCTCTTCCAGGATTTCATTTGCCAGGTTTTTAAATTCATCACGAAACTGATTTTGCAGATTCTCCAGCTCCCCTTTCTGCTCGGTCAATCGTTCCTGAAGATGCCTGTATTCAATACGAAGTGCTGCCAGCTCTTTTTCAGCTTCGGCAGACCGCCTCGACTCCGATTCCACTTTCTCCTCTAACTCTCTATTCACGGAAATCAGATTCTCGTTGCGCTCTTCG
>DEMS01000037.1:1384-9318 GCA_002359315.1 Bacteroidetes bacterium UBA2664
TCCAATCTGGATTGACCGGCCTTTGCAATGAAAAAGGCCAGAGCGTACCCTATTAAAAAAAGGATGATAAGCAGTATCCACACAGTAGGTTCCATATCTGAATCTTCAGCTTTGATTTGATTTTAACAGAAGATAAATGATATGGGTGACAACTTCTGTCATCAGTTTGAAAAGAATTTTGGCAGTAACTTGTATTGAAACTAGTATAAAGAACATCTCGACACACTCCGTCGCCGTTCGGCTCCTTCATTGCTCGATGCGACGTAGAGGAGTGTTTTTTAAGAAAAACACTCTCAATCCGTCAGTTCGAGCGCAGTACCGATGGTGTTTTTCCATCGGGACGAAGTCGAGAACTCCTCTACCCAAAAACATCTTTTATCTTGGAAAAGAAGCTTTTTTCGCGATTTTCGGCACTGACCGGGTCAAAATGCTCATTCCCCTTGAGTGCTTCAATATGGGTTTTCTCCTCTGATGTCAGATCTTTCGGGATATAGACTTTCATATTAATAAATTGATCCCCTAACCCGGAATTATTCAATCCATTGATTCCCCTCTCTTTCATTCTAAGGAGTTTCCCGGGTTGCGTTCCGGGTTCTATTTTCACTTTCGCTTTCCCTTTGAGTGTGGGTACTTCAACCTCAGTTCCCAGGATAGCATCCGGAATACTGATCATCAGATCATAATAGATATCATTCCCATCGCGCTTGAAATGCTCATGTTTTTTCTCCTCAATAAGAACAATCAGATCCCCCGGCTGGCCACCCCTGATTCCTGAATTCCCCTGCCTTCGAAGCGTAATGTAGTTACCGTTCGCCACACCGGAGGGTATATTAACCTTGATCTTTTCATCACTCTTATAGCGTCCTTCCCCGCTGCATTTCGAGCATTTATTACGAATAATTTTTCCCTCACCGGAGCATGTAGGGCACGGTTGCACATTTACAAACTGACCAAACATTGTTCTGGATACCTGTCTCACTTCACCGGTTCCGCTACATGTTGAGCAAGTTTCAAAATCCTCATCTGTTTCGGCGCCTGTACCTCCACAAGAGTCACACTGGATGTGTTTTTTCACTTTTAGAGTTTTTTCCACTCCAAATGCAATCTCCTCCATGGTTAGAGCAACTTTCAATTTCATATCGGAACCGGGTCTGCCCGAACCCCTTCTCCCCCTGGAACGGCCTTGTCCGAATGGATCGCCGCCGCCAAAAATATCACCGCCAAAAATATCGCTGAATCGACTGAATATATCCTCAAAATCAGCATTTCCATATCCACCGGCACCGCCAAAGCCACCGCCATTTAATCCGGCATGACCAAATTGATCATAGCGCTCTCTTTTCTGAGGATCTCTGAGTACATCATACGCTTCTGATGCTTCTTTAAATTTCTTTTCAGCATCATCATCCCCTTTATTGCGATCCGGATGATATTTCATAGCCAGTTTCCAATATGCTTTTTTTAATTCAGCTTCACCGGCTCCTTTGTCGACTCCTAAAATTTCGTAGTAATCTCGTTTTGACATATAACCTATTTATTCACTTACTATTACTTTTGCATGGCGTAAGGTTTTATCCCCCATTTGATAACCGTTTTCTACAATTTGCAGTACGGTATCACTTTCAACAGAATCATCCTCCGGTTTCTGTCTGAGCATCGCATCATGCAGATCTACATTAAAGGGCACACCCACCTCATCGATTCGTTTTACATTGTGTTTTGCCAGGATGTCATCAAATTTATTTGCTATCATTTGTACACCATCCAGATATGGAGAATCTCCACTTGCACTCTTCATTGCATCCAGAGTCCGAAGCAGATCATCACTGATAGGTAAAAATTCAATAACCGCAGCTTCACGAGCTGTCTGAAATATCATTTCCCTATCTCTGTTCAGACGTTTACGCATGTTGTCCATCTCTGCGGCTTTTCGCAGCTGTGCATCTTTTATCTGATCAATTTCTTCTTCAAGTTCCCTGATTCGCTGCTGTTGATCCTCAATCAGCCGGTCCACTTCATCAACTTTTTCATTTGACTCAATGTTTGATTCTGAACCGTTCAGCTCTTCAGCAAGATCCGAATCACTGTTTTTTTTCATCTTCGATTTTTTTTCTTTTGCACTCATTTCTTTGATACTCATTTTTATCACGGACGATCGTTCAGTCCATATTTATTTTTCTGTAGAAGACTTTCTGTTTGATAGCATTTGAAGCAAATAACATGCCACGAAACCTTTAAAAATAAGATTCTGACAATGTTTCGCAGTGGCAGATGCACTATTCGTTCTCGTAAAAGAATTCGATGAGATTTCCATCAGGGTCAGACGCAAATAAAAACCGGCCTTTTTTTCTATTGGAAGGGCCACTCAAGATCGTAACTTCCTTATCTCGCAAATAAGCTGCCATTTCATCAACCTCTTCTGATGAATTGAGGTAGAATCCAAAATGATCTACACGAAAATCCCTTGAATTTGGATCATAACTTGTTTCCGCTTCGACGATGACCAATGTGTCTTCCTCCCCGATTTTGTAAACAGCCATACTTTGACCCATTTTCCGAACCAGTTCAAAACCAAGTACCGAGCCGTAAAACTCTTCCGATCGGTCGATACGATTCACTCTGATGGTGATGTGATTGATGCCTGATGGTTTAAAATTCATGAAAATAAATAAGTAATAAGTTAGCAGTAAAGGTGATGCAGAGCTTTAAACCCGACCCATATTGGGAGAGTATATCTGAGATGACCTTATAAAGATGGATTCTTAAGATAAGGATAACCACTCATTGATAAAAAAATGTGGAAATATTTATATGGAGGATCAGAATCTTGTATTCACAATATTTGAAAAGTCAGATCCGAAGGTATAGGTAATGGCGATCGAGGTATTAAGTGAATAATCAGTTGCCAATTCTCTTTGTCTCAATAAAATATCTTCAATAGTTGAACTCCCGGCAGGTAAGGATAGCTGATCCTGAATCATTTGAAAATTGGTGCTGAATCTTAGTGATAACCCCTCAATTATTCGGACAGACACACTCCCAAAAAAAACTGCACGCCTAAATGCTGCATCGTGGAAATAGTGGGATCCTATAATGCCCCCTGAAATACTGCCCCATGGCTGCAGAATATCAACAGATCCTCTTATCTCATGGTTTAAAAGATTTTCTTTTTCTGCTCCATAGATCGTTTCCTCAAAATAGTCGACATACGTATACCCTATCCGATATTGTAAGGTAATAGCCCTTCTGGTTGCTTCACTATAAGGTAGAAAACTGTATTCAACACCGGGATTAATTTCAATTCGGTGGCGGGTATTTCTGTCATTTCGTGTTAAATAAGTTGCAAAGAGACCTGCAGACCAATGTTCATTTACACTTTTAATCGCATAACTGTCAATACCGTGTCGCTGAATAGAACTTCGAATAGGATCTCTGTCATCTCCTCGTATTTCTACAAGTGTGTAATTAAAGTAGGGTCTGAATCTTAATTTCCATTCTTCTGTTACACGGTCTGCAAAAATCCCCCATCTGGAGTCAAAATCTGTCCGGTTGGACTCTAATCCTAAGCTCACAGATCCCAAATATGCTTCGAAAACCCAAAAATCCCATGGATCAATGATTTCATCCAGATCCTGGCCTTGTTCTAATTCCAATACATTATAGGACAAGCTTAATTGATTGGATATAGGGGTTTGACTTATATAAGGTGATAATGCTAATTGTAATAAAGAAGTAATCTCATCCCGGGTTTCACTTGCTGTATTATTTCTTTCTGCAAAATAATTCAGTTCAAAACTGATCTCTGAAAATGTTCTGAGTCCAATAAATGAAAGTTCGTATGCCATCGATCCCCCGGAAGCTGCAACTCGGGTAATAAAAATATGGATATCTGCTGATTCAGGATCTCTTACATAGTTGACAAAACTTATCTCTCGCCTGATATGATTGTAATCACAAAAATTACAATCCAAGTAAACGGTTGGCGCTCTGTTCACTCTTTGAAATTGTTCATCAGGACTTTCCATTTCATTTTGTTGTCCTTGAGCGATCAGCAGATCTGTAGCTAAGAAGAAGAATCCTGCTAAGAGTAATGAAAAGATTTGAATTTTATGTAAAACACGCATGCTTACTGCGATCAAAATAAAGGAAAATTGAGTTAGAAATTCTATTTGATGAATAGCTTAAAAGTGGCTTCCTGAAAGCGACGTTAATTATATTCAATATTAAATTTACATTTATTTCAGCTCTTTCTTCAAACCGCTTAAAACTTTTAACAATCAACGAAGAATCGCACAATGGGCCTTCCTGCTAAATTACTTCTGTAAATTGATCACACAATCGCTAAATTAACAACGATTAAAAAACCATGTCTACACTTTATATCATAGCAACCCCGATCGGCAATCTGGATGATATCACTCAGCGTGCAATCGATACCCTAAAAGAGGTCGATTTTGTTGCATGTGAAGATACCCGTACCTCTTCAGTGCTTTTACAGCGGTATCAAATCAGTAAACCGACTTTCTCTTTTCATCAACACAATGAACACCATAAGGTTGAGCATATATTGAATATATTGGGCGGCGGACAGAAAGTCGCAATCATCAGTGATGCCGGTATGCCGGGTATTTCTGATCCGGGGTTTTTGGCGGTTAGAGCGGCGCATCAGAACGGATATCAGGTCATTGCGATTCCGGGTCCGGATGCCGTAACTACAGCCCTCGCATCAAGCGGACTCCCTTGTGACCGATTCGTTTTTGAAGGATTTTTGTCCCCAAAAAAGGGGCGCCAGACGCGGGTAAAAGAGATTACAGAATCTGCAATCACATGTGTAGTTTATGAAAGTCCTCATAAATTGATCCGATTCCTGGAGATGTTACACGAATTTGCGGGTGAAAAGCGTTGGGTATGCATCGCGCGGGAACTGACAAAAAAATTCGAAGAAGTGGATCGGGGCAGATTGGGTGAGGTACTGGATAGATGGAAAGAAAAACCTTCAATAAAAGGCGAACTGGTCGTAGTGATCGCCGGAAAAGAGTATGATGAGTAAGAGCTGGAATAATAAATGGGCGTTAGCACTCACTGCACCGGTCTTACTGGCACTGTCGTTTCCACCGTTTAACGCGTCCATCCTGCAGATTCCGGCTTTTATCCTGTTATTTCAGCTGAGTATGTTATGCGATACTAAACGGGAAGTTGTTTACTTTGCTTACCCTTCTTTTGTACTTTGGAACCTCTTCTCAACCTATTGGCTGATGATGGCAACTGTTGCCGGCGGTTTAGCTGCCATACTTGCCAATGCAGCGATCATGCTAATCCCGCTTCTGATTATTCGGAAATCTTTTAAATCGGAACACAACCCCATACTAATCTCCGTTTTTGCAGCTGCAACATGGGTTAGTTATGAGTTTCTGCACCATAACTGGGACCTGGCCTGGCCATGGCTCACGCTGGGGAATGGGTGGTCGAATCTAACCGGAGTCATCCAGTTTATCTCAGTAACCGGTGTTTTTGGAATTTCATTATGGGTTGTGCTGACAGCTTCGCTCCTTTTTTTATGGCTTAATAATCAATCCAAAAAGTTATTAGTTATCGGTTGTGTGGTTTTTCTTATGTTCCCGCTGTTTTCCATTATATCGTTCGTTGGAGTTGAAAATAGTGATAAGAACCCGACGGAAATTGTCATCATACAGCCCAATTCAGACTCCTATCAACCCTACGGCGGACATCCAACCGTCGATTCACTCATCGATAAACTACTGACTCTTTCAAACAGTGCCAGAACCGATCAAACCGATCTGATTATCTGGCCGGAAAACGCGATCGACACGAATCTCACAATTGAAAATCAGTATTATCACAGGATCAGTGACTCACTTAAAGTGTGGGACACTCAATTAATCACAGGCAGTGGTTTTATTGATTTTTATGATGAGGGAGAAAGACCGCAAGTTTACCGTCAAACGCAAAATGGTGCTGCTTTTAACGTCTATAATGCAGCACTCTATTTCCAGCCGGATCTTCCTGCAGAGGTGTATAAGAAAGGGGAGCTGGTCCCTATCGTGGAGAGATTTCCATTCGTGGAATTCTTTCAGAAAGCAGACCATTTTGGATGGGTAGATTGGCCATCCATATCGGGCTTCGGTTTAGGTAAAACGGCCAAACTTTTTGATGTAAATGGTGAAAAAACACCTGCTTTGATCTGCTATGACTCTGTATTCCCCGGATGGGTCAACCAATTTGTAAATAATGGTGCCGGTTTTTTAACGATTATTACGAATGATGGATGGTGGGGCGATTCACATGGACATATCCAGCACTTCGCTTTTGCCCGTTTGCGAGCCATCGAACACCGAATGTGGATCGCCAGGGCAGCGAATAACGGTATTTCAGGGATCATCTCGCCGGATGGAAAAGTACAGAGAGAAACTAAATACTGGACCGAAGATGCATTCCGGTTTACGATTTATTCGAATACAAAACCAACATTCTACAGTAGATTTGGTAATTGGATTGGGTATTTGAGTGTGGTTTTGATGATTCTTGGGGTTTTAGCAGGAAGTTTGGCGGGTAAAAAACCCTCATCCTAAATTTATTTCAGGATTTTCGTAGCCTAATCAGTGAATGGGCACTTTGTTTGGATTCGACCCCTAAACTAAAACCATCACCCAACGACTTCAAATTCGCCGGATGCCATCTCTTTACCATTTACAATGATGACGATCTTATGCTGGCCGGTGTAGTGCTTTCGGGTAGTCATATTGCGGAAAGATTGTGAACGGCTAAATTTGGATCGATTCTCCGCTTTAAACACCAAATCAGATAGTTTAAATATCTTACGATTTTGTGAACCATTCGACTTTAAATAGTCAATTCCATACTCAATTCTCAGCTTCTTTGACTTGTTCTTATTATAAATGATTGTAAACCCAAAATTAAAACCCCCTCCAATTTTTACTTTCTGATCATGCTTAAAATCAGTTATCTGAACACCGGTGGGTTCATCATAACCAAACATTGCCAATGCCTTTGGGTGGGCTCGTTTCAGTAACGTTCGGCAGGCATGTTTCACTAATCGGTCTGTCTCTTTCGACTCACCGATCCATTGCTGGCAGATATCCAGTACTAAATCGGGATGATCTTTGGCGATGTCATTCAAGTTATTTGCGACACTTCTTCTCACATATTCGGAAGAATCAGATTTTAACGTTTCCAATATCGGGAGGATCGGTGCGGGATCCTTTTTAAACTCATTTAATGCAGAAGCCCAGGGTAGTCTGGGTCTGCACCCTTCACTTGCAAGTCGCCGAACATGGTGGTTCTCATGCAGAGCCCACAACTCCATCTGAACCATCATACGATCCGGGTATTTAAGGATGAAGGGCCTGACAGCAAATTCACAAGAGATAAATTGGGTTAAACTCTCCATAGCCTCTATCGATTCTTCATAGTGTTCCAACCCATAACCTTCGATATAAGTGGGTAGAAAAATAAATTCAAAGTTATGATCTGCAAGTGGGCTATTTGACACCGATTGAGTGAGATTCAAGATAACTTGAACCGATTTCTTGTACTCTCCGGGAAAATGGCAATGCAATACATTTGCAATATGTACCATTCGTTCTTTTAGCTCGCGATCTTCCCAATCGTTATCATGGATATCTTCAATAAATGTATTCTTACTGAAATCCGGAATGAGTTCAGCCAATAGATCCCCTAAATGATTAAAAAATGAAGGTGAATAGAGGTTTTTAAGTGGTTCGGCCATATTTTCAATTGTCTAATCAGAGAATTTTTTTTAATTATTTTCCATTTTTTGTCATGAAAATATGAGTTAACACGTCTTTAGTATGGAGTTTTACATATTTAATGCCTACCCCTGCATCATAGTGACATCCGTTGTTTAAGCTACGGAGATCCTGAAATAAATTCAG
>DEMS01000040.1 GCA_002359315.1 Bacteroidetes bacterium UBA2664
CGGGTAGTTTTTAGTAGTCCCCGTTTAGGTATAGTACGATGAAATATTAATCTGAAATTTTATTTAGTTATATTCGTCTTCATATTGGAAATATTATGTTTTAGCTATAAAACTGTCTGATAATAAAGGGAATCAATGAAATCAAAGAATAAAAAAATTACGATCTATCAGGTTGCCAGCAGAGCTGGAGTGGCAATATCAACCGTTTCAAGGGTCATTAATAATTCGCCAAATGTATCCCAAAAAACCAAGGACAAAGTAAATGAGGCAATTAAAACCCTTAACTTCAGACCTCAGGTAAGTGCCAGGAAATTAGCCAGCAGAGAACCGCAAATGCTTGCTATTGCCGTCCCATCTTTTACAACTCCGTACTACACTGAAGTTTTGAAAGGTGTGAAAGATGAGATCCAAGAGATGGATTTGGACATTGTGATTTATAATACTGGGTCCAAAAATCCAACTGAAGGTATTGAAAACTTTTTTGACAGGGGAACAGCAGACGCAGTTATTACGATCAGTATTGAAATTACTGATAATGTACACCATCAGCTTCAGTCATCAGAAATACCCATCATATTGATTGGTAGCTCTCATCCTGATTACAATTATTTTGAATTAAACAATCGGAAAGGTGGTTTCTTAGCCGGAGAGCATCTTATCAAGCAAGGATATCAACGATTGGGGATGATAAAACCTGTCCTCAAAACAAAACCCTCTACTGAGCGAGAATTGGGGTTTAGAGAGGCACTTAAAGAATTCAAAATGCCAATACATGAAAAACTTTTCGTAACGGGGCAAAGTGAGAAACATGCAGGGTTTACAGAAGAAGCCGGCTTTGAAGCGATTTACGAATATGAAAAATTAGGCGAATTCCCGGATGCTATATTTTGTGCAAATGATACACAGGCCATTGGCGCATATCATGCCCTTAGTAAACTGGGAATGAGAATTCCGGAAGATATCGGAATCATGGGATATGATAATATCAAATTTACAAAATACCTTGATCTAACGACCATTGATCAGAAAATGTACTCTGTTGGGGTTATGGGAACGAAACGTTTAGCAGAAATTATTAAACGAGGCCCGGGTGAAAAAATTCAAAAAATCATTGATCCTATTCTAATGGCCCGAAATTCAACCCGAAATCCAAAGTTAGGCTAATTCATGGATCAAATTGATGCGCTATCACATTGCATCACCCAAACAGGAGAACACATCTCATTAACACCATATCACGGGAAAGTTAGGGATGTCTATACACTAAATTCAAAGACACTGGGTATTGTTGTTACCGACAGAATCTCTGCTTTTGACCATATCATGGAGCAAGCGATCCCTTTTAAAGGTCAGATTTTAAACCAGTTAGCTTCATTTTCTTTTGAAAGTGTTGAAGATATCGTTGCAACACATATTTTGGATGTACCTCATCCAAATGTAACCATTGCCAAAAAATGTGATCCCGTGCCCATTGAAATTGTTGTTCGGGGATACTTAACCGGTCATGCATGGAGAGTATACAGAGATGGCGGCCGGGAACTTTGCGGCGTGCGATTGCCCGACGGCCTGCGGGAACATCAAAAGTTAGAACAGCCGATTTTAACTCCGGCAACAAAAGCAACCAGCGGACATGATGAGGATATTTCGGAAAAAGAGATATTAGATCGCAAAATTGTTGAACCCAATTTATGGCATAAAATCAGGGAAGTGGCTTTTCAACTCTTTCAAAGAGGGAGTGATATAGCAGAAAAGAAAGGATTGATATTGGTGGATACAAAATATGAAATGGGATTATATGACGGAGAATTGACACTTATTGACGAAGTACATACGTCAGATTCATCCAGATATTTTTACCTGGACGGTTATCAAAACCGTTTTCAGAATGGTGAACCCCAACGTCAATTATCTAAAGAGTTTTTGAGAGAGTGGTTGATGGATAAGGGATTTCAGGGATTAGAGGGGCAGGTATTACCTGAATTGCCCGATTCATTTAGATGGAGCATCTATCAGAGATATGCTGAATTGTTTCAAATTCTTACCGGAAATGTCTTTGAGCCAAAATTAATTACTGACATCGATAAGGAAATTGAACCCATCTTTTCTCAATATCTATAAAATCTAATTTTTCAGGAATCTATGAGGAAATTACAGCCTCGCATGTTTTCAGGGTTCCAACGTCCTAAGACCTGAAACGTATTATTTTTACCGAGTACCCCGCGGTCTTCAGTAAGGATGAATGGACATGAATGCAGATTTGCCAGGTCAATAATACCAATCTTCCCCTCTTCTCCAATTTCACAGATCTCGCGGGGATTTTCATCTTTTCGAATCGTAATTTTTACCCAGTGAGGGGCTTGAAACCATTCACTGCCAATCGCATAACTCTGACTCAATAACTCACACATGCCATATTCTGAGTGAATTTGATCTTGAGGAATTCCAAATTCACTGGAAATTTTTTCCCTTAAATCATATTTCGATAACTCTCTTCGATACGTTTTCATACCTCCGGTTTCGATAACCTGCATCGATTTAGGAGAATGGATTAAATTAGAATCAATCAAATCCAAAATCCCAAATGCAGCTGCAAATAGCACCACTGTTTTGTTTTCGTTCTGGACCTTTTCAATATGTTCTTGAATCTCCTTTTTTTCCCCGGGCAGATATCTGCTCAATCCACTTTTATCACATTGAATCAAATGATCAGCCATCCAAATCAGCGAGGAGTGTTTGTTTTTATCATACCCGGGCATATAAAACAGAGTTGAGTAATCACTCAAAGGGAAGTGGCGATAAAACTCTTCGGTAATTGCATTTTTATAGATCTCCTTATTGTGGACATAATGAACACTGCGCTTCATATTACCGGTACCACTGCTCTTAAATAGCAACTCAGATTCTAATTCATCTATAATGATGGGCTTATACTTAAATGCTTCAATGGGTAAAAGAGGAATATCATCGACTTTAATATCACTGTGTTCAGACAGTCCAAATGCTTCAATATATGTTCTGAATACCGCTGATTTTGCCGCTTGATATCTAAAGATTTTCAAGCAGCGTTCATCAAATGATTGATCTGATTTGAAGATGAAATCGTGGGAAAGCATTTCTAATAATAGAATCGTTGATTGTTTATTTGCTGATTCTTTTCAAACCTTTATGACCAATATCATTCCGATAGAATGATCCTTCAAAATTGATTTTCTTTACGTTTTGATAGGTGTGGTTAATCGCTTCTTTCAAGCTGTCACCGGTGCCAACCACATTTAGTACTCTCCCCCCATCAGATACTAGTTGTCCATTTTGTATTGATGTTCCGGCATGAAAAATAAGTGCCTCATCATCGATATCATCAATTCCGGTTATTACTTTTCCTTTTTCATACTCTTCCGGATATCCACCACTGGCAATAACAACACAACAGCGATATTTTTGATCAATTTGAACGGTTTTTTCATCAAGTCTTTGTTGGGTCGTGCTCAACATCAGGTCCAACAGATCATTTTCCAGAGAGGGCAAGATGACCTGACACTCAGGATCTCCAAATCTACAGTTATATTCCACTACTTTAGGGCCATCTGATGTAATCATCAATCCAACATATAGGATACCGGAATAAGCTGATTCCTCCAGTTGCATCCCCGTGATAGTAGGCTGTATTATCTCATTCTGTACTCTTTCAAGCATTTCATCAGTTAATATCGGCGCAGGGGAATATGCACCCATACCACCTGTATTCAGCCCGGTATCACCATCTCCTACCCTTTTGTGGTCTTGAGCATGATGCAGGATGTGAGAGGTATGTCCATCAGAAATCACAAATACAGATGCTTCTTCACCTTCCATAAATTCTTCAATGACCAATCTGCTGGCTGCTTTTGAGAGTGAAGAGCTATTTTTAATGTAATTCAGACGATTTTCAACTTCTGCTTCAGTCTCACAGATAAAAACCCCTTTACCTGCAGCTAATCCATCGGCTTTTAAAACGATTGGATAATTCTCCTTTAGCTGGACAAATTTAAGGGCATCATCAAAATCTTGTGCATCGAAAACAGCATAATCCGCTGTAGGAATATCATATTTGACCATAAAATCTTTGGCAAATTCTTTACTTCCCTCTAGCATGGATGCAACCTTACCGGGGCCAAAAACCGGAATATTTCTTTCATTCAGATAATCAGAAATGCCATTGACAAGCGGGGCTTCCGGGCCTATAACAACAAGTTCAACTTTCTGCATTTTCACAAAATCAACGACTTCATCAAAATTGTTTGTATCCAGAAATACATTTTTACCCAACCCGGAAGTTCCTGTATTCCCGGGTGCACAATAAAGATCCCCAATTTTTTCGGACTGGCTTAATTTCCAGGCAATAGCATGTTCTCTGCCTCCACCGCCAATCAATAATACATTATATTTACTCATCTATTTTAAATTGATTCTGCAATAGCAAGGATCCGGCTGAAACTATCTGCTTTTAAGCTGGCACCGCCAATGAGACCGCCATCAACATCCTTTTGAGATAACAATTCCTCTGCATTATCAGGCTTCATACTTCCGCCATAAAGAATGCGGATTTTTTCGGCTACTTCTGTACCAAAATGATTAGATAGCAGGGACCGGATGAATTTATGCATCTCCTGCGCTTGATCCGGGGTAGCCGTTTCACCTGTACCGATTGCCCATACAGGTTCATATGCGATAACTACTTGATCTGAAAGATCTCCATCCAGCTGATTCAGAGCTGTGTTCAACTGATCTTTAACTACTTTTTCAGCTCTGCCGGCTTTCCTGTCTGATAAAATTTCGCCGACACAAATTATTACTTTCAGTCCGGAATCAACGACTTTTTTTGCTTTTAAAGCAACCAATTCATCATCTTCATTATAATATTCTCTTCGTTCAGAGTGTCCTACGATAACATATTCACACCCCGAATCTTTTAACATCTCTGTACTGATTTCACCGGTAAATGCCCCATTATCTTCATTGGATACATTCTGTGCACCTGTCTTAAAATCACTCCCTTCAAATCCGGACACCACGGATGAAATCGATACAAAAGGCGGACAAATTAAAGCTTCTGAGCTGAATGATTTATCCTTCCATAAGGAAGCAATTTCCTTTGACAGTGCCGATGCTTCTGTGGGTCCTGCATTCATTTTCCAGTTTCCGGCTATTAAAAATGTTCTCTTCATGTTTTTTAATTTAATTAGTTAGTTAGTTATCTGTTGTAATCCCCGGACAACATCATCATACTCATTACCAATATATCTTCTGATGATGTTTCCATCTCTGTCTATGAGAAATCGAGTGGGTAATCGGTTAATATTTAGAAGAGCAACGATCTCTTCCGCATCAAATGAATTGGGCTGAACAACATTCCAGAGCAAACTTCTTTCTGAAAAGAAGGCCTGTAGTGTTACATCGGTTGTAGCAACCGGAACCGTTACAATTTCAAGGTCAAAATTTTGGTAAATCTGATATATGGAAACTGTTCTGTCGAACTGTTGTTGATATAGAAAATTATCAAACCGTGTAATCTCAATCAGATATGGTTTTCCTTGCAAGCTGCTGTTAGACAATGTATCACCTGAAATAGTTATAAAATCAAAATTTGGAAATGGGTTACCCGGAGCCAAAAATTCCAGATCATAAGTTATATTTTCAGCCCACTCCATCGCCATTGGATTGTCAGAATATTCTGACTTAAACTGATCTAGAAATCTATTTGCTTCCATAGTTCTTGAACTATCGAATAACAGTTCAATTTTCTGTACATCTATATCTAATAATTGAGATCGACGATTCGTCAATTTTCTATATTCATCCAGTTTGGCTACAGCATTTTCGAGCCCCCCCACTTCCGCTTGATACTCTATCACAGTATGTAATGTTGATGGTAAAATTCGACCCAAATCTGCCATAATTTCATCCGCTCTCGAAACCATTAGAGTATCATTCCAGGTTCTTAACAAAGAAATGGAATTCTCAGCAGCTAATTTTCCGGCATACATTTCGGGATAGGTTTCGAATACCTCCCAATAGATATCACTCCATTTTTCTACCTCGATTCCTACACTATCAGCTGAAAAATAGCCGGCGTTGATAAAATTCACTACTCTGTCAAAGCTACTGTCAACACGTTCAAATGTTTTATAAACCTCATTTTCTCTGGAATCAATCGTAACTGATTCGGTAATATTTGGAATCTGACCGGCAATTTGAATGGTATCACCATCTGCAAAAACCATATTAATTATTCCGAGAACATTGGAGCTGCGGGATACGAGCATTGGGTAAATATCACTCTCCGTAAATGTGGCAATCCCTTCAAAATGACCGGTTGAATCTGTGACAGCAGTAAAGAGAGTGTCCGTGATTCCAAATTCATTCCGGGCGGTTGTCATTAACCGGATTCCACTGTAGTCTCCCGAATTGTCCAAATTGCTATCCACCGTTATATTACCGGTTATGACAGCGGTACTCTTCTGGTATTCATTCTCATTTGAACATGAGAAGAAGATCATACAGAATAGGGGTATAAAAATGATAAATTTGCTGTTCATATGCTTTTATCTATTCAGTCAATGCTTTAAGAATCTTCAAGTTTACTTAAAACCATCTCCTTTACCTGTTTCGGGTTCGCCTTCCCTTTCGATTGTTTCATAACTTCACCGATAAAAAATCCTATTAGAGCTTTTTTTCCTTCCTTGAACCTGGAGACTTCATCCGGATTAGATTCAATTACATTTTCAATAATTGGCTCAATAAAATTTGAATCGGAAACCTGCATTAAATTTAATCTTTCAGCTATTTTTACGGGTGACTCATCCGTAATAAGCATTTCATTAAAAATCGACTGCATCGCCGTAGAATTAATTTTATCACTCATTTTCAAAGATATCAATTGAGCCAAATCGGATGGTGAAATTGGGAACGAATCAATTGTAAAACTATTCTCATTTAAAACTCTCAGTACTTCTGTAAGTATTACATTTGCAATCGCTTTAGGCTCATTAAGCTCGCTAATCGTTCTTTCAAAATAGTCGGCGAGAGGTCGATTGTCTGTCAATGTAACAGAATCTTCTTCACTGAGTCCTAACTCATTTACAAAACGTGTAAATCGAACGTCCGGCAGCTCCGGAAGTTCAGAATTAATCTCTTCAAGTAATTCGGCATGAACAATAATTGGCGGTATGTCCGGTTCCGGGAAATAGCGATAATCATGAGCTTCTTCTTTTGATCTCATTTTGCGAGTTTCCAGTTTATTTGGATCCCATAAAAGAGTTTGCTGTATCACCTCCCCGCCCGATTCAACCAATTCGATCTGTCGTTCTATTTCAAAAGTGATTGCGCGCTCAACATTTCGAAAGGAATTCATATTTTTTAATTCAGTACGTGTCCCCAACTCTTTCTGTCCCCTTGGCCGAATCGATACATTTGCATCACATCGCAGACTCCCCTCTTCCATATTTCCATCACAAACTTCCAGATACTGTACAATCTGTCTGATCTTCTTAAGATAGGCATAAGCCTCTTGCGGAGTCCGCATGTCAGGCTCAGAAACAATTTCTATTAGTGGTGTTCCGGCTCTGTTTAAGTCAATAAGTGTATGATAAGGGTCCTGATCATGAATCGATTTTCCGGCATCCTCTTCCATATGAATTCGTGTAATTCCAATTCTTTTATCATAGTCTTCCAGTTCGATCAAAATATGCCCATCATAGCAAATCGGCGTCTCATATTGTGAGATCTGATACCCTTTCGGAAGATCCGGATAAAAGTAGTTTTTCCTTGCAAATATAGATTTTTCAGAAATCTTACACTGTGTCGCCAGACCCATTTTAATTGTATAACGTACCAAATTTTCATTCAAAACGGGGAGTGTTCCCGGATGACCCAGACAGAGAGGAGTAATCTGTGAATTTGGAGCCCCGCCATATTCAGGTGAAACTGCAGCAAAAGCTTTTGTCTTTGTAAGTAATTGCGCGTGAACTTCAAGACCTATTACAGCCTCATATTTTTCATTTTTTATTGTGGACATCTTATCATTTAAAATTCCGGAATTTGACGCGATTAGAAGATAATAAAGGTTTCTGAGAATGTAATAACGAATCTAACTGTTTATGATTAAAATATCGTCAAACTTACATCGTATGTTGATGAGAATGAATTCACTATTTTATAGAAAGTCACAGATCCATATTTTTAACTATGAATCCTATTATAGCAATAAGCATGGGCGATTACAACGGAATCGGCCCGGAAGTCGCTCTCAAAACACTTGAGAAATTAAATCTGAATAAATCTACCCCAATCTGGATTGGCATTCCTGAAGTGTTTGAAATGACAATGCAGCAAATCGGTATACAGTTAAATTACCGTATCATGAGTGACACGGATGATATCAAAGATGATATCATTAATATATATCCTGTTCCGATGGAATCTACTTTCAACGTGAACTATGGGGCAATCACAGCAGATGCCGGTAAAGCCGCGATGATCGCTGTCGAAAAGGGTATTGATTTCTGCCTGACCAAAAAATGCCATGCTTTGGTTACCTCTCCGATTTCAAAAGAAGCCATTTCAAAGGCGGGCTATTCAGTTCCCGGACATACGGAGTTTTTGGCTGAAAAAACAAATAGTAAGTCCATTATGATGATATTAACCGGTAAAAAGATGAGGGTCGGTCTATCGACGATTCATATTCCGGTCAAAAACATTTCTGAAAACATTCATGTTGAAAAGTTAAATCAACAGATACAAATTCTTCACGACAGTTTAGTAAATGATTTTGGTATAAAGAAACCCCGAATTGCACTTCTTGGATTAAACCCCCATGCAGGGGATGGTGGCGTATTGGGAGATGAGGAGATTAATCATATCATTCCTTCTATTCAAAAAGCGAAAAAAAACTCACTATTGGTAGATGGACCTTTTTCTGCTGATGGGTATTTTGCATCCGATACATACAAACAGTATGATGCGACCCTTGCGATGTATCATGATCAAGGATTAATCCCATTCAAAACAATTTCCTTCGGATATGGAGTTAATTTCACGGCCGGATTACCTATTATTAGAACATCGCCAGATCATGGAACTGCTTTTGCTATTGCAGGGTTAAATCATGCAGATTCACAATCATTCAATGAGGCTTATAGATTGGCATTAAAAATGGCAAAACAACGTTTCAGTAATGATTCATAGATAATTATATGAGTTTAGATACAAAAATTAATCCTCCCTACTCCTCTTTGGCAGATATTTATGACGAGGTCATGTCGGATGTGGACTATGAAACCTGGGCCGATTACATCGATGAAATTATCATCACACATAACCCGTCAGCCAGCCAGCTTCTTGAACTGGCGTGTGGCACGGGTACGATTGCCCTCTCCCTTGAAGAATTGGATTGCTACGAGATAACAGCCACAGATGGAAGTACTGATATGATTCGTGTTGCGAAGGAAAAAGGAGCATCTGTCAATTCAGAGGTTCATTTTGAGGTAATGGATTTCAATAATATCAATAGTAAAAATCAGTTTGATGTAGTATATCTGATTTTTGACAGTATCAATTATCTCAGGGAAGAGGAATTAATCCTGAAATTGCATCATGATGTTAAAAAGATCTTAGCACCCAACGGGATTTTTATTTATGATTTTACAACTCCAAGAAATTCCAGGAAAGCCGTAAAATATTTGGACAATGACACCCATATTATTGGTAATAAATACAAGTATCAACGTGAGAGCTCATATGATGCGAAGAGTCAAATTCACACAAATGTATTTCAAATAGAACAATTAAAACAAAATGGAGATGCAGGAACCGATTTGTTTAAAGAGATCCACCAACAGAAAATATATTCTCAGGAATACATACGTTCAATAATAGAGAAAACAGAATTCACTATATTGGAGGCTTACGATGGTTTTCAATTACTTCCTGCTCATAAAAATAGTTTACGCATTACAATGGTGTTACAATGAATAGTCCTTTTGCAATTCAAATGAATAATGTATCTGTTAAATACGGCAACAATGTCGTGCTTAATGATATCGATTTTACACTCGATCAAAGTGAATTTTGCTACGTAATCGGTAAAACAGGTGCAGGTAAAAGCTCCTTTCTGAAATTAATTTACCGAGATGTAACACCGGCATCCGGTTCTGTGTTTGTTGCGGACTTTGACGTTACCACTCTCCCGGATCGAAAAGTTCCTTTTCTAAGAAGAAGAATTGGGGTAGTCTTTCAGGATTTCCAACTGCTTTCCGATAGAAATGTCTTTGATAATGTTGCGTTTGCACTGCAAGTAACCGGAAACAAAACGGGTTTCATCAAAAACAGGGTTCTGGAGGTATTAGGGCTTGTTGGATTAAGTCACAGAAGAAACAGTATGCCTGATGATCTTTCCGGCGGTGAAAAACAACGAGTTGTTATAGCAAGAGCATTGGCAAATGAACCTAGACTCTTATTAGCTGATGAGCCTACAGGAAATTTAGATCCGGATGCCAGCGGCTCCATCATGGAACTGCTTCAGCAGATTAATAATCGAGGAATGGCCGTCTTAATGGTCACTCACGATTACAATGTAATCAGAAAATTCCCACGGAAAACCATTGAAATAAAAAATGGCAAATTGAAAGAGGTTGTCGTTAATAAATAGTCCCCTATCTTAAAAAAGCGCTTTTTTATTCGTTAAAAGCATAAATTTACTTTCCAATTCAATAAAGATTTTGTTAATTGTACATAACTGTTAATCAATCCTTATGGAGTCAGTTATGAAGAATACACTTCTTTTTTTGCTTTCCGTCTGTGTAGTTTCATTAATTTCTCTCACTCATTCTTATGCGCAATCTCAAGAGGGTGATTACATGCATATCGATTATATTCATATTGAAAAAGACGATATTGTTGATTTTATCTCACAAATTGAGCCTCAGATCAAAAGATTACAACAAGCAAGAGTCGACTCAGATGCTTTGAATGAATGGTATATATATCGGGTTGCTTATCCCGGTTCACAAAATACAGTTCACAATTTTGTTTCCGTCTCTATATGTTCCTACATCTGTTCATTTGAAGATTTCCACGATTCGTTAAATGATCAATTTTCTTCAGATGATTATGCTCAGCTAATTCGAAATTTTCAAAGTTTTATGATTCCAACCCATTCTGAACTTTGGAGAATTAACAATAACGTGGTGCGTGAAGACAATTTAGAGCCTGCCAGATACTTTAGCATGGACTATATGAAAGTCAACTCCGGAATGGAGTATGCCTATCAAATGATGGAGGATGAGATTGCGCGCCCTTTGCATGAGCAGAGAATGGAGAACGATGCTATGGAAGCCTGGCAATTATTCAGTCTTGTTATTCCGGGCGGGTCTCAATATGGATACAATTATGCCACGGGAAATCACTTTAAAAATTTAAAGGATTTTGAATTTGGGTTTACTGATGAATTGATAAGTCAAACTCATCCTAATACCAACGTCAGTGAATTCTTTGATAACATTGAGCGAACTCGTGATCCGGTACGCATTGAAGTTTGGGAATTGCTGGATTATGTTAAATAGGATTAATGTATCCAACTTCACTTATAGTGTATTGGAATCAGTTTGAATTGTGAATCATATTTATCGATCTCATTAATTAAAATGGGTTATCCCATAAAGCTGTTGAGTGATGCAGTGAATACTGCCTTGTCCCCAAACAAGATCGGTGCAGTCGATACCGATAATATCCCGATCTGGGAAATATTCACTGAAAAGGTCCAAAGCGATATCGTCGAAATGTTCATCATACAGGGGGACCAAGACAACCCCATTTGCGATATAGAAATTGGCATAACTGGCGGGCACAAATTGTGATCCATCTACAGTTTGATCGATAATCCTTGTCTGAGGCAGTGGTAACGTAACAATTTGAAGGGACTCTCCATATTGATTTACAGCATTTTCCAAAATCTCAAGATTTTCTTGCAGTGCAGAAAAATTGACATCTGATTCATCCTCTGTTACCATTGTTAAAATGGTATTTTTATTCAAAAATCTCGATAAATCATCAATATGTCCATCCGTATCATCTCCCGCCAAACCTCGTTTAAGCCATAGTATCTTTTCTATTCCAAGAAAGTCCTTTAGTAACTGTTCTATCTGGGGTTTCGTTAAACCGGGATTTCGGTTCGGATTTAATAATACTGATTCGGTTGTCAAAAGTAATCCATCTCCATTCGTATCAATACTGCCCCCTTCCAACACCATCCCGGTTTTGAAATATGGAAGATCATAGTGATCGCAGAACCATTTCGGAATGGCGTTATCAGAGTCAAAAGGCGGGTACTTCCCACCCCAGGCATTGTACTCCCAGTCCGTAATTGCAAACTCTTCCGTCTCCTCGTTCTGACGCTCTATAAAAATAGGACCGCAATCGCGTGCCCAAACATCATTCATCGGTATGGAGTGAAGAGATACCTGACTCAGGTCTATAGACCTGGAGTTCAGTTTTTCTATTAGATATTTTTTAGGCAGACGAATATCGTGAAGCAGAATGATGGGCTCATACTGATGTAGCGATTCAATGATATTTAAATACACTTCCTCCACTTTTTTTAGCCTGATATCAGGCCAGGTTTCAACATTTGATGGCCAGTGAAGTTGTGTTGCTGAATGTTTGCTCCATTCAGCAGGCATCTGATATCCGAATTCAACAGGTTTTTTCATAATGGATAATCAATATCAGTCGTTAAAAAGGTTGTGAAATAGTATTTAAGAAAATGGCAAAGATCAATACTCATTCTGTATGATGATTCAAAAGATCACTATTTAATTCTTTTTGTTTTCCCTTGTGCGAGATATATTCCAAGCTGAAATATAACTTCAAATCTGTAATTTCTTCAGATGATAAATGAACCTTCATTTTTACCCGGTAACATTGGTTGGATCGAAGTCGTTTGCGGTGGAATGTTTAGCGGGAAAACAGAAGAATTAATCAGAAGAGCAAGAAGAGCATATATTGCCGGACAGGATGTCGTTATCGTAAAACCTGCAATCGACAACAGATATAGTGATACAGAAGTTGTATCACATGATGAGACATCACTGCCGGGCATAACGGTTGATACAGCAGATCAAATTATACTACTAACCTCGTCAGCCAAAGTTGTTTGCATTGATGAAGCACAGTTTTTCGACGACCGAATCGTGGATGTAGCCTCTACATTAGCAAATGACGGGAAAAGAGTTATCATTGCCGGCCTGGATATGGACTATCTCGGTAAACCCTTTGAACCTATGCCACAGCTACTTGCAATCGCAGAATATGTGACAAAACTTCATGCAATATGCTCTGAAAGTGGCATGCTGGCCCATTTTTCTCAACGTATTGTTGTTAGTGACGAGAAAGTTTTAGTTGGCGAAAAAGATGCTTATGAACCCAGGGCACGTCACTGTTTCAGACCCCCTTTGGATGAAAAACGTGGCAAGACCCGCCCTCCTTTATCAAAGAACAGATCTCAAAATCAACCCAAAGATACAGATTAGATGGAAATAGTTAGAGGCCTCATTGGAATGGTTGCAATCATTGCAATCGCACTTGCATTCAGTAATAATAGAAAAAATGTAGATTGGAAATTAGTTGGAACGGGTCTGGGAATACAGTTCATTCTGGCCATTTTTATTCTAAAAGGTGCAGTAATGGCTGAATTTTGGTCGCCACTTGGCTGGCCTAAACTGTTTTTCAGCTGGATTTCATCATTTTTTGTAATTGTACTTGATTTCACGACTGCCGGTGCAGAATTCATATTTGGAGATCTTGCAAAGAGTCCCGGTATGGAAGGCAGTTTGGGTAACTTTTTTGCTTTTCAGGTCTTGCCGACAATCATCTTCTTTGCTTCCCTGACAGCTATACTATATCACTATGGGATCCTTCAAAAGATTGTAGACTACATGGCAAGAGGAATGCAAAAAATAATGGGTACATCCGGAGCCGAATCTCTCTCAGTAGTGGCAAATATTTTTGTAGGACAAACAGAATCACCGCTTGTGATCAAACCCTATATCGAGAACATGACTAAATCTGAACTCTTGACTGTTATGACCGGCGGGATGGCGACGATTGCCGGTGGTGTAATGGCTGCTTACGTTCAGATGTTGGGTAATTCATACTCGATAGCCCAGGGCGTATCTCTGGATGTAGGCAGACTGATGTTTGCGGAACAACTTCTGGGAGCCAGTTTAATGGCTGCACCTGCAGCACTGGTCATAGCAAAAATAATTTTCCCGGAAAATGACGAGCCTGTAACGAAGGGGGATGTTAAAATAACCGTTGAAAAACCGGACGCAAACGGGATTGATGCAGCTGCTACCGGGGCCGGTGTCGGTCTTAAGCTTGCTGCAAATGTAGGGGCAATGCTTTTGGCATTCATAGCCCTACTTGCCATGGGGAATTATTTCCTCTTTGAGATCGGTGAAATTACAGGCTTAAACAACGCATTCCCTGATTTTAATCTAACCATTGAATCATTATTGGGATGGATAATAGCCCCAATTGCATTTATTGTGGGTGTACCATGGGTGGATGCTGTCAATATGGGGTCACTTTTAGGAACCAAGGTAGTTCTGAATGAATTTGTTGCATATCTTCAATTGGCTGATATGGTAGAACAAGAAATGATATCTCCTAAAACAATTACCATGGCAACATTTGCACTCTGTGGTTTTGCTAATTTCTCATCAATCGCAATTCAAATTGGTGGTATTGGAGGTTTAGCACCCAGCCGTAAGTCAGAACTCGCCAGTTTTGGCCTAATGGCAGTTTTGGCCGGCTCTTTAGCTAATCTCATGACAGCTACGATCGCCGGAATGCTTTTTTGATTTGTTTGTTGGGGCTATCAGCTATCAGCTATCAGCTATCAGCTATCAGCTATCAGCTATCAGCTATCAGCTATCAGGTAT
>DEMS01000041.1:0-38431 GCA_002359315.1 Bacteroidetes bacterium UBA2664
GGCTTTTTGAAGACAGCCGCCTATGGGCATTTCGGAAGAGATGAATTCACCTGGGAGAAGCTTGACTATGTCGATGAAATCGCGAATGCGGTTAAATAGAAAGCCGGTACTTCCGGGATGGGTGTTTAAAACAAGGTTCCATTATGCATATGAAACGAAAACCGGATTATTGGTGAAACGTCTCAAATAAATTGCAGGTTACATATATGGTAAACAACCATTTTGAAATCCATCGATTTCAAACAAAACTTTTAAAGCCTGTTCTGATTTTTTTCAGGGCAGGCTTTTTTTATTTTCATAATCAGAAAATGAATAGCTAAGTTTCGCAGACTTGTTTTAAGATTGAATCATAATAAAATGGAGTTATTCTATGAAAGTAATATTTAAGCTGATGGTGATCATGATCTGTATGGCTGCTGCCGTGCAGGCACAGGATCGGCCACAGGTTTTTGAAGGAGCAGAAATCATTCCCATAACCGGTGAGGCCATATCAAACGGGGTGCTCATTGTAGAGAACGGATTGATCACAGCTGTTGGTGAAGCAGGCTCAGTATCGATTCCCAGAAATGCAGATCGGTTCGATGTAACGGGAAAAGTAATCATGCCGGGCATCGTCGATACTCATTCTCATATTGGTGAAGGCGATGGTGGAGATGGTTCCGCATCTTTACATCCGGATGTCAGAATATTGGATACCATCGATCCCAGAAGCAGTACATTTAGAAAAGCACTGTCCGGTGGCATAACATCGGTAAATATCATGCCGGGATCCGGATTACTGATGAGTGGCCAGACCGTTTATGTGAAGCCTAAACCGGCCGACACTATTGAAGAGATGTTGATTATTGTGGATGAAGAGACCGGTATTTATGGCGGACTCAAAATGGCAAACGGTACCAATCCACTTCGGTCCAATGGGAGTCCGGGCACGCGTGCTAAATCGGCTGCATTGGTGCGTAAAATGTATGTGGAAGCTCAAGAGTATAAAGCAAAAATTGAAGAGGCAGCAGATGATCCTGAAAAAATGCCTGCGCGAAATCTTCAGATGGAGACTCTTGTAGAAGTCTTGGAAGGCAAACGAATTGTTCACAACCATACACACCGTCATGATGATATCCTGACTGCGATGCGTTTAGCCGAGGAGTTTGGTTATCGAATGGTTTTACAACATGTTAGTGAGGGGTGGAAAGTTGCGGATGAGATCGCTGCATCCGGATTTCCGGCTTCGATCATAACCCTTGATTCGCCCGGCGGCAAGCTGGAAGCGATCAACTTGTTGAATAAAAATGGCCGGATGCTGGAAGAAGCAGGTGCGCTGTTTGCATTTCATTCTGATGATCCGATTGTGGATTCACGATTTTTACTCCGCTCCGCGGTGATGGCTGTTAAAGAAGGTATGAGTCGTGATATGGCTTTGAGAGCATTAACCATCAACGGTGCGATGATGATGGATATCGATGACCGTGTTGGATCGTTGGAAGCAGGCAAAGATGCCGATTTTGTGATCCTGTCGGGTGATCCTTTCAGTGTATATACACATGTGGAACAGACCTGGATTGAAGGAGAAAAAGTGTGGGATCGTGAAAATCCGGAAGACCGAAAGTATGCAACCGGAGGTTATGAAATCTTCCGCGCATCAGCCAATCAACATGTACATGTGGAGGGACACTAATCATGAATAGAATGAATGAAAAAAGAAATAATATGATGGCCTCAACAGGAAATATGCGGATGCTCTTTTTACTCTTAATGAGTTGTCTGATTGCAGGCCCAATGGCCGGCGATGCAGAAGCTCAGATTGCAGTGAAGGGTGAGATTGTATATACAATGGATGGTGATCCGATTCAGAATGGAGTAGTTCTGATTAATGATGGAAAGATTGAACGGGTAGGCAGTGCGAGCCGTGTGCGCATTCCGTCTGATTATGAAATATATGAGGCGAAAATTGTGACGCCGGGGTTGATTGACGCACGAACAGTTGTTGGATTAGCCGGTTATTACAACCAGCAGCATGATCAGGATATACTGGAAACATCCAGTGCAGTCCAGCCGGAATTGAGGGCAATGGACGCATACAATGCGCAGGAGTTTTTGGTCGATTTTGTGAAAAGCAAAGGAATGACAACCATCCATACCGGTCATGGGCCGGGTGCCGTGATGAGTGGTCAGACGATGATTGTGAAATCAACCGGTCGAACACTGGATGAAGCCCTGGTTGACTCTACTACGATGATTGCAATAACACTGGGTTCCGGGGTGAGAAGTAATTTCAGCTCTCCGGGCACACGTTCTAAAACAGTGGCGGTGCTGCGTCAGGAGTTAATCGGAGCAATGGATTATGCTGAAAAAAGATCTGAGGGTGAAAGCCAAAGCAGAGACCTGAAAAAAGAGGTCATAGCGGATCTGCTTGATGGGAAGGTGACAGCCATGGTATCGGCCAATACAGCCAGTGATATCGTAACTGCACTTCGAATTCAAAGAGAGTTTGGATTTCCGATGGTTCTGGAAGGAGCTGCCGAAGCCTATCTGGTACTGGACGAAATTAAAGCATCCGGAGTGCCTGTGATTTTGCATCCGACGATGATTCGTCCGTTTGGTGAAGCAAAGAATGCCAGCTATGAAACAGCTGCAAAGTTACATGAAGCCGGCATCCCATTCTCATTTCAGAGCGGGTATGAAAGTTATGTACCCAAAACCAGAATTGCCCGATATGAGGCAGCAATTGCTGCTGCAAACGGCTTGGGTATGGAGAAAGCACTTTTTGCCACAACCCTTGGGGCTGCTCAGATATTAGGCGTGGATGGAAGAGTCGGATCACTGGAACGGGGCAAAGATGCAGATCTGGTTCTGTTCGATGGGGATCCATTCGAATATCTAACCAATGTCGAAGTAGTGATAATTGATGGGAGTGTAGTTTATACCCGGGAATAAATTGCTATTTGGATTGAATTAGTGAATTTACCAAAAACAAGGGGTGAGTCGCCCCTTGTTTTTTTTATAAGCCAATATCCTTGCCTGTCTTTTAGCCAAAAATAACATTTCATCAGAGCGTGAATTCAAGTACTTTTTAGTACTCAAGAACTGAATTCACTATATGAAACAGAAAATAAACAGCACTTTTCAAAATATTGAAAAACAGCGTGAAGAGTTTATTTCATTCTATGATTCACTGAATGATGAACAGCGGTCGTTTAATCCTGATAATGAGTCGTGGAATCTACTGCAGGTTATGCGTCATATCGTAACCGCAGAGAGGCTTTCACTTGCATATATTCAAAGAAAAATCAGCAGCAGTAATAATATTCCAAAAGCAGGTTTAGATTCATGGTTTCGAACTCTGATTCTGCAAATCGCTTTTTATTTACCTCTGAAATACAAAGCACCGAAGATTGCGCAGGTGGATGAAGCGTATCCGGATTTTGAATCTATGAAAACAGAGTGGGATCAGGTTCGTAGTGGCTTTAAGGAGTTGATTGATACAACAGATTCAGAAATTCTCGAAAAAGCGATATATCGTCATCCAAGAGCAGGAATGATGAACATGAAGCAGGCTGTCGAGTTTCTAGGTGTCCACATATCCCATCACCTGAAACAGGTCGACCGTATTTCTTCTCATCCCTCCTTTCCGGTCGACGCTCCATCCACTGCGTCATCCTCTTCGTCATCCTGAATTCATTTCAAGATCTCAGGGAGACGCTCCATCCTCTTCGTCATCCTGAATTCATTTCAGGATCTCTGGTGAAGGAGTATGCAAATTCCATTGATCCGATTGAACCCAAAAACCCGGCTCATCATTTGTACGCGTAAGCAAGATCCTGATCTGCATCAGATTGACGCAATATTTTGATTGGTTGCCTTCACCGGAAGTTCTCGACTGCGTCCCAACGGAAAAGATGTCGGGACTTCGCTCGAACCGACGGAATAGGTTTTTTTTAAAAAAACACTCCATCACGTCACATTGAGCGCAGATGAGGAGCGAAAGCGACGAGGCGTAGTCGAAATGTCATCGCACTAGCTAGAAGTTCTCGACTGCGTCCCGACGGAAAAGATGTCGGGACTGCGCTCGAACCGACGCGTATTAGTGACAGATCACCCCTCCCATCCAATTAAAACGAATTGATCTCATATGAATGTTGTTCTCTTTTAAACTCTACGAAAAGTGCCGATATTGAGATCGATTTTTCGTATTTTACCAGATTCGAAAGGAAAACCGATTCATGACAAAAAAAGACAAAACTCTTACGGAAAATATCTCAACGAATGGAAAACCTGCTGCAGACAGGCCGATCATTGTAAAAGGTGCACGAGTTCATAATCTTAAGAGTGTAGATGTAGAAATTCCCAGAAACAAGCTCACAGTAGTCACCGGTGTATCCGGATCGGGAAAATCGAGTCTGGCATTTGATACGATCTACGCCGAAGGGCAACGCCGATATGTCGAAAGTCTGTCCAGCTACGCACGTCAGTTTCTGGAGAGAATGGACAAGCCGGATGTCGATTATATGCACGGCATTTCTCCGGCTATGGCAATTCAACAGAAAACGACCAGTACGAATCCAAGATCTACCGTGGGGACATCTACGGAACTGTACGACTATATTCGCCTTCTCTATGCACGAATCGGAAAAACGATCTCTCCCGTTTCCGGTAAAGAGGTCCAAAAAGAGAGTCCGGGATCAATTATCAATCAGCTTTTTGATGAACTGGACGAAAAAACACGTTTTTATATCCTGTTTCCTTATGAATTGCGGGAGGGCAGAAAACAGGAGGAGCAGTTTGATGTATTGAAGGAAAAGGGACTCACCCGATTGCTTCACATTAAAGAGGAGAGTATCACCGACCTGACCCGTGACGATTTTAATTCTAAAAAAATCACACCCAAGACTCATCGTGTGCTTGTGGATCGGCTGGCTATTAAAAAAGATGATGCCACCCGAAGCCGTATTGCTGAATCGATTGAGACAGCCTTCAGGGAAGGCCATGGAAGATGTACTATCAAAATTCATAAAGGTGAAGAGCTGCAGTTCAGTGATCGGTTTGAGCGGGATGGCATTGAGTTTCTGGAACCAACACCTCAAATGTTCTCTTTTAACAACCCGTTTGGCGCCTGTGATGCTTGCGAAGGATTTGGCCGTGTAGCCGGTATTGAAGAAGATTTGGTGATTCCTGATCCAGACAAAACCATTCGCGGAGGCGCCGTAGCACCATTTGATTCGCCCAAATTCAGTAAATATCTGCGCGACTTTGTAAGAGTGGCAGCCAAAGAACAGTTGCCCATTGATGTGCCCTATAAAAATTTGGACAAGGATGTAAAGCGAATCTTGTGGAATGGTAAAGATGGGTATGTAGGAATCAATGGTTTTTTTGAAGATGTAAAGACACAGTTTTATAAAGTTCATATGCGGGTACTCTACTCTCGCTATCGGGGTTATAGCCGATGCCCGGAATGTGAAGGGTACCGTGTACGGAAGGATGCACTTTATGTGAAAATCAATGATCTGCACATTGGTGAAGTGACAGAGATGACTATTGGACACGCCAGAGTCTTTTTTGACGAACTTATTGTATCTGATTATGAACAGTCTGTGGCCGGACAAATTCTTTTTGAGATCAGAAAACGCCTCAAATATCTGGATGAGGTTGGCCTTGATTATCTGACATTAAATCGGCTTACAAACACCCTGAGTGGGGGTGAGTCTCAGAGAATCAACCTGGCAAACTCACTCGGAAGTTCTCTGATCGGGAGTTTATATGTATTGGACGAACCAACAATCGGCCTGCACCCGAGAGATAACGACCGTTTGATCAATATCCTGAAATCGCTCAGGGATATTGGAAACACAGTCTTGGTTGTTGAACACGATCCGGAAATGATGAAAGCAGCAGATAATATCATCGATATTGGCCCATTTGCCGGAACCCATGGCGGCGAAGTCGTATTTTCCGGAACCTACGATGGCCTGGTGAAATCAAATACACTTACCGGTAAATATCTGAGCGGCAAAAAAGAGATTCCCATTCCGGAGAAGCGCCGCAAAGGCAATGGAAAATCGATTGTCGTAGAAGGTGCATCTGAACACAATCTGAAAAATATTAATGTCGAATTTCCATTGGGCATGATGGTCTGTGTAACCGGAGTATCGGGTTCCGGTAAATCGACATTGGTACATGATACACTCTATGCAGCCATTCAGAAAAAATTGGGGGCATGGAAAGATAAAGTGGGACGAAATAAAGGGATTACCGGCGGGCGTTTTGCAGAAGCTGTGGAGATGGTCGATCAAAGTCCGATCGGACGATCCACCCGCTCCAATCCGGCCACCTATACCAAAGCGTTTGACGGAATCCGTGACTTATTTGCACATACGCGTCAGTCCAAAATAATGGGTTACACACCCGGCCATTTTTCATTCAATGTACCGGGAGGCCGGTGTGAGGCATGCCAGGGTGAGGGTGTTCAGAAGATTGAAATGCAGTTTATGGCTGATATTGAACTGGTGTGTGAAGAGTGTGGTGGGACCCGCTTCAGAAAAGATATATTGCAGATCCATTATAGAGGGAAGAGTATCCATGATGTATTGGAGATGAACATCAGTGATGCTATTGAGTTTTTTGTGGATGAGAAGACAATCATCAATAAACTACAGCCGATGGAAGATGTCGGATTGGGATATCTTAGATTGGGCCAGAGTGCAACCACACTATCCGGCGGGGAGGCTCAGCGAGTGAAATTGGCGAAATTCCTCTCCAAAACAAGCCAGGATAAAACGCTCTACTTTTTTGATGAACCAACAACCGGACTTCATTTTGAAGATATCTCAAAATTGCTGGTCTCTTTTAATGAACTGGTGGATAATGGTCATTCCGTTATCATTATCGAACACAATCTGGATGTGATGAAATCGGCCGATTGGATTATAGATATAGGTCCAGAAGGCGGATTTGGCGGCGGACAAATTGTAGCTGTGGGCACACCGGAAGAGGTAGCAAATGTGCAAGAGAGTTATACCGGCAAGTTTTTAAAGGAGGTTTTTGAATCTAAGGGATCCAAATGAAAGTAGGATTCAAATGAAAGTAAGATCAATCGAAAGTAGAGTCCAAATGAAGGTAAAACTTATATCAAAAAATTCAGATATTCAGTTACTAATCTACTTCTAATCAGATTTATGAACTTTCTTTGGCGATATTTATTAGTAACGGCTCTTATTTTAATCTGCACTGTTTTATCTGTGGACGCTCAAGTTGTATTGGAGCGTGTATCGATCACAGAACGGGCAGATGGCCAGGGAGTGGTTATACGGAATCATCTTTCTATGATGCCGGACTCATTTCAAGTGATTCAGCCCACTGAAAATCGTATTCAATTCATTCTCTATTCTGAGGGGATTGAGGGTGAAGATTTTATTGAAGCTGAATTAACAGATGAGATTGAACAAGTTGAATATTTTATCGGCGCCGGCTTTTTTGCATATGAAATTACGTTAGAGGAAGGAGTATTCTATTTGGGCAACGCATACCCGGATGTCAATCAAACAGATGTTTTACTCTCTTTAGAAAGAGTACAGGCCACTGATCTTGCCGGTGTATTAGAACCGGGGTTGCAGCTATTTGAAGGAAGGCCAATAGCGGATGAGGAAGAATCCGAAACGGAACCGGCAGGGAGATCGCCCGATGCGGAGGATGCTGTTGATGTAGAAATAAACAGAGTTAAATCAACATTTGGGATCAAAGCCGGTCTTACTTCTGCCGATATCTATGGTACAGGATATGGCCGTAATCCAAGGAATGGGTCTGTGTTTGCCATTTCTGCAGTGATCAATTTTCCAACATACTTACCCTATGATTTGAGTTTGGGCTTAGAAACGGGGGTTTACTTCACCCAAAAAGGCTTTACCGACATTACATCGACAAAATTTACAGGGATTGAAACAGAGTTTGATTACGTTGAAATTCCGGTATTGGCAAAGCTGAAATACAGAGAACAGAACCGTTTTTCGCCACACATTGTACTGGGCCCGTATATCGGATTTTTAGCAAATGCGGAGAATGTACGTGAGAATGGAGAGCGTATTGATCTGGATGAATTTACGAGTGCTGTTGATATTGGAGGGTTAGCCGGTGTTGGATTGGATATCCGTTTAGGAAATTATATAGTTGATCTGCAAATTCGTCAATCGATCGGATTCAAGACTCTGTTCAATGAGGTTACTTTCAATGATGAGGAAAAACTTCGTCAACTCTCACTCATCATTGGATTGAGATTTTAGTTAGAATCGCTTCATCCGTGAAGTGAATAAACGGACTGTTAAATAAATGGGTTTCTGTTTATTGAATTGCCGGCCTGACAGGTTCTATTCGGCTGGTCGTCCAATAGAGAAAAAGATAAAGGCCTAAAAATGTAGACAGAAGTGTCACTTCAAGTGAAATCATATTTGACCCATATAGGGCCCCTATGATCGCGCCCAAAAAATATTCAGGATATTTTTTGATTAAACCTTTCTCATCTGTTTTCTCTTTAACCTCTTGTTCTATAATTACTTCATCGCCTTTCATTAAGAAAGTTTTGAAGTGATATTTGGCTCTGTGAAGGGTATAAATACGAACTTTATAATGGGTGTTATTCAGCGTAAAAGGGTGTTCAGAGTTTTTTCTGAAGCTCCATTTTTTTGAGACCAGTTTTTCATCGACAAATAGCTTTTCAATTCCGTTATAGAGCGAAATCCAAAATCTGATTTTGGTACCATTCAGGATGAAAATAAAATTACCGCCTTTATGCAGAGATAATTCTATACTAAGAATCTCCGCAATATCTGTACTATTCATTGAGCACTATTTTTTCTTTTTTTGCTTTATCAAGTCATGAATTGAGAGGCCCTCTAACAGAGCGTCATAACTTGAGATATCCTTTGGAAGGATGATTTCATTCTCTTTTCGAGCCAGTCCGGATAGATGGCCGATATATTTTTCACTCAATTGCAGCTGCATTGCCTCCGTACCGCCCGGTTGTGTAAGGGCATCCGCTATTTGTTCGATTGAAGAAGCCGTTGCTTCGGCGATTGCCTCAATTTCCTGTGCACGTCCTTCTGCTTCATTGATACGCCGCTGCATTTCTGCTTCAGAGATATTGATTATTTCAGCGCGCCTGCCCTCTGCATCATTCACTTTTGATCCCTGAACCCCTTCCGATCTTGCGATAATTGCACGCCGATCACGCTCCGCAGTCATTTGTCTCTCCATCGCATTTTGAACAGTGCGAGGAGTTAGGATATTTTTTATTTCATACCTGTGCACTTTTATTCCCCACGATTTCTCCATCTCACTCAATACATTTACAACCTCCATACTCATTTTTGCACGTTCTTCAAATGTTTCATCCAGATCCATAAGTCCAATTACAGAGCGTGTTGTGGTTTGAGCCAGCTGCACCGCTGCGTATCGGTAATCGGTAACACCGTAGCTGGCATTTACCGGATCCATGACACTGATATAGATAACACCATCCACTTCAACCTTCACATTATCTTTTGTGAAGCACTCTTGAGGCTCTACCTCAATCGTCTCCTCCCTGAGATCCAATTTATACACTACCCGGTCAAGAAATGGAAAGAGTGCATGAAACCCGGGCCCCAAAGTGGTGTTGTAATTTCCAAGCCGTTCAACGATATGAGCATATTGATTGGGTACCAATCGAATGGCCTGTAAAAATTTGAACGTCAAAAAGATGGCAAAAAGACCCAATACTATCTGGCTAAAAAGTTCTAATCCTTGCATTTAATTTCCTCCTCTATCATTGGATGCGGTTGACTCTGACCTTCCGGTTGTGTGATGGCTGATTTTGCCGACTCCTTCAAAGAATGTCTTCAGATTGGCTGTTTCTGTGGGTAGTACAGAGACTGTAGATTTCTTCAATATTTTCCCGAATTCATCGATATACTGTTCAACCAATTTTGTTTTTACGGCTGTTTCTCCGCCCGGTTTTGAGATCGCTTCAGCGACACGTCTCAATCCCTTTGCAGTGGCAGTTGCAACCAGTTCGATCTCCTGTGCACGACCTTTGGCCTCATTAATTCTTCGTTGGCGCTGAGCTTCGGATATCAAAACCTGACTCTGTTGCTCTCCTTCAGATTCGTTGATACGTGCCTGTCGATGTCCTTCAGAATTGGTGATTTCTGCTCGTTTTTCTCTTTCGGCTTCCATCTGTTTTTCCATAGTATCAATAATCAATTTGGATGGACTGATATTCCGAATTTCATATCTGAGCACTTTCACACCCCAGGGATCAGCGGCTTTGTCAATTTCACGAACGATATTTTCATTCATCCGATCCCGTTCAGAAAAAGTATCATCGAGAGTCAGTTTTCCAACTTCACTTCGCATGGTTGTTTGTGCCAGGTTTACCGATGCGGCCTGATAATTTGAGATACCATAACTGGCTTTATAGGAATCCATCACTTTGATATAAACAAGTCCATCAACGGAAACTTCAATATTATCTTTGGTGATACAAGTCTGGCTGGGGACATCAAGCACCTGCTCACGCATCTCCTGATGGTAAGCCGCTCGATCTACAAAAGGAATCATGAAATGAAATCCCGGTTTAAGTGTCTTTTTATATTTTCCGAGTCGTTCCTGAATCACCTCCTCTCTCATTTCAACGATGATAAATAGACGTGTAAAGATGAAGAAAGTTATGATGACCAGTATGAGTAGTGTTGTCCACATAATGATGGTTTTATTTCAAGAGTTGTAAATTAGAATTTCCCGGTCAGACTTGAATCATCAAACAGTACGAAAAAGTATGTTGACGGGATAAAAAAAAGTTAATATTACCATTCAAAAATTTTAGGAGTCAATCTGCTGATGCGGCCGATCAGCTTGTCTTGTCTCGATTCCGATCGAATAAAGTTTCAGAATCTGAATCCGCTTTTTCTACAATCCAGGTTGTATTTTCACGATAACTGATTCGTGCTTTGGTTCCGGGCTCCAGAGTACCGTCAATGGTACGTGCCTGCCAGGAGATCCCCTGAAAACGAATTCTGCCACTGTTATCCGTATCATTGACTGTTTCAACGACATCCACAATCTGATCAATTGCTTCATAATCTTCATCGGCAAATTTGAAAGAGCGCTCTCCCTTCAGATATTTTCTGATGAATGGCCGTATCAAAATCGTCAACGTAACTGTAAGAGTAAGCCATACAAAGATTGCGGACAGTGGATTTGATAAAAAACCCAGCCATCGGATGATTCCGACAGTGAGGCCGCTAAACCCTAAAAAAAGTGCAACTCCACTCGGAAGAACAGTTTCTAAAATCATCAATATGATCCCACCGACGATAAACAGCCAGGTGAGTGTCTCACTATCCATTGATTTCTCTTAATTTATGTTGAAGAATGATCAATAAAAGAATAACAAAAATAATAGGATATTTTTATATAATATTTATGATTTTTTAAAAAACCGAAAATTGGTGCAGCAAGGGGCCATTTGGCTATTTGCAAAAGGTCAAAAGTTGAAAAGGTCAAAAGTTGAAAAGAATTTTTAATGAAATTGAGAGATAAAAGGAACGAGGGAGTGAGGGATGAAGGAGTGAGGAATGAGGAATGAGGGATGAAGGAGTGAGGAATGAGGGATGAAGGAGTGAGGAATGAGGGATGAAGGAGTGAGGGATGAGGGTTGAAGGAGTGAGGGATGAAGAAATCGTACAGAATCCGTTCAGATAAAGATTTTTTGAACGGATTCTGTACAATTGATTAAAAAAGAGTTGTTATTTTGAAAAGGCTTCTTTCACACTTTTTCTTCTTTTTTTCGAAATACCAATGACTACGGCCGGAACCACATAAAGCGTCATGATCGTAGCAAAGGCGAGCCCACCAATAACAGATCTGGCGAGAGGGCTCCAGGTTTCTGATCCGGCGCCAAATGCTAAAGCCAATGGAATCATAGAGCAGATCGTTGTTAATGCAGTCAATAAAATAGGCCTCATTCTGCGTTGACAAGCTTCGAGGAAAAGCGGCAGGTATTCGGTCTCTTTTTCACGGCCTTTTGTATTTAGATGAATGAAATCCAATAGTACAATCCCATTATTGACCACAATCCCAATCAAAATGACAATTCCGATATAAGCCGGTACGCTCAGTGTGGTTCCGGTGATTTGTAAAAATACGAGCGACCCAAAAAAGGCAAGAGGGACGGAAAACATCACAATAAATGGATCTCGAAGATTTTCAAACAGAGATGCCATCACCATATAAGTAAGGATCAGAGCGAGCAGGACGGCGATAAGGATTTCACTGCCGCTCTCTTGCTGGGCAAATACAGATCCTGCAAACTCATAACGGTAACCGTCCGGAAGAATCATTTCATTCTCAAGCAGATCAACGATTCGTTGTTGATATTCCTCCATATCACCTCTAACGATGACACTCACATCCAGCAGTGTTTCTCGATCGCGCCGGGTTATGGTATTGAGTCCTTCTTCGGTCCGGAATTCACCCAGCCCAAACACGGGGATTCGCTGATCCTCATACTGAGCCAGCTCCATCGCAAACAGATCTTCCCTGTTTTGATACTGATTCCGTGCATTTCGAACCTGAATCGGAATTTCACGCCCATCTTCCCTGTAGAAACTGGCTCGCGATCCACGGGTTTGGGTACCTAACTCAGATGCAATATTAGTTGATGAAATACCGGTTCGGCTGATTCTAATTCTGTCGAGTTCATAGACAAGTTCCGGTGCCGGACTGGATCTGGGATTAGTCACTGAGATCACTTGAGGATCATCAATCAGTGCCTCTTCCATTTCAAGGGTGAGTTTCTGCAGCACTTCAATATCGGGCCCGATTAAACTCACCCGAATACCGCGGCCCCCAAATCCTCTTCCCATTGGAATGCCTCCACTTCCACCCAGATTGGCAATATCAATCGTTACGTCCGGTTCACGAAGCAGTTCCTGAAGTCTGGATGCTACTTCTGATGTAATTTCATCCCGTTCATTTTCTTTGACGAGGGTGATACTTAACGTTCCGGCATTGCTAAGTGTGCTGCGGCCTCTCTGCCCAATACTTGTAATTACTGTTTCAACTTCAGGTTCGAGGAGGAGCCTGTCAGTATACTCCCTAAGCAGCGTGGCAGTCGTAGACAATTTATTTCCTGCCGGCAGTTCAACGCGCAGATCAAACTGCCCTTCGTCCGTCTCCGGGAAAAACTCTTTTTCAATATTTCCAAAAATGTAGTTTGCTCCGAATATGATTCCCAATACTGCAATCACTACCACATATTTTCTTGCTAAAATCCACTCCAGTGATGAGATATAATTGGTTTCAAGGGATTTAATAAAACCCATGGTATAATTTCTCTTCAGAAACTCATCTCTTCTGAGTAACATCGAGGCCAATACCGGTATAAGTATTATTGAGGCTAAAAAAGAGAATGCAATTGCAATGGAAATGGTTAATGCCAGATCTTTGGCAACGGTTCCTGCAAACCCGGAGAGTGTTAAGATGGGTATAAAAACTGCAATGGTGGTTAATGTTGATCCTAAAAGAGCCCCACCCACTTCATTGGTTCCGGCGAGAGCTGCTTCGAATCGATTCTTCCCCTTTTCCAGCTGATAGGCGATACTCTCTGACACAACAATCGAGTTATCGACCAACAGGCCGATCGCAAGTGCCAGTCCGGTTATAGAGATAATATTCAATGTGATGTCGAGGGCATACATGGCAGCAAAGGTAGCTGTAAGAGAAACCGGTATACTCATGGCAACCACAAAAGCAATTCTCCAGCCACCCATAAAAAGCAATAGAATAATAACCACAACAACCAGCGCGATCAGTGCAGATTGAGCCAGGTTTGAGATGGAGTCTTCAATAAACTGGCCTTCATTACTAAGTACCTGCATTGTAATACTGGATGGCAGATTGGGGCTGAATTCCTCCATCGTTGCAATCACCTGATGGGTCACATCCAACGTGTTGGCATCCGACTGTTTTTGTATGTCAACGGTTACACTGTTGCGGCCATTGATCTCAACGATATTTCTGATATCCTCATAATCGTCGCGAACAACAGCGACATCTCTTACCCGAATGGGGGTATCATCAACCATTGTGATTACTGTTTGGGAAATTTGCTCAATATTGTTGTACATCGATTGAGCTCTGACACTGTAGCTGATTCTATCAGCCACCAAATTACCGATCGGTTGCTGAATATTGTTCGAGCGAATGCTATTGACGACCTGATTCGGCATGATATTATGTCGCGCCAACGCTGCCGGAAGCAGATCGACGTAGATATTACGAGTGAGGCCCCCCCGGGTTTCTGCTGATGCCACTCCCGGTATTCTTTCAAACCGGGGTTCAATAAACTCAGTGGAGAGTGTCCGAAGTTCGTCCAGCCCCATTACATCAGACTCCACACTTACCCTCATCACCGGTGCTCTGTCCGGATCAAATTGAAAAATAACAGGTTCATTTGCTTCAGCGGGAAGTTGCGCACGAATTCTTTCAACCGATTCTCTTACTTTTTGCTCTGTAACCATGATACTGGTACCCGGTTTCAGCCTCAGAATCAAAAAAGCACCTCCCTGCCGGACATTGGAGTCCAGGGTCTCCACCCCTTCTACTCCCATCACAGCCCCTTCAATAGGCTCTACAACCAATCGAAGCATATCATCCGGAGAAACATTTGAGTAGTTAACAGATATCCCCATCACCGGCACGTCAAAAGAGGGATAGAGAGTCACCTTTAAATTGGTAAGAGAAAATATTCCAAAGCCGATCACGAGGAGCGACATCATAATCGCTGTAACCGGTCTTTTTAATATTTTTTCTGTGATGGTAATCTTTTTCATAATGGTTCCGTGGTTTTATACCAGTTAAGCAGCAGATGGTTCACTACTTAATTCACTTGTAAAGTGTACCTGCATATTTAATAAACAGTTATTTTGAATATCTAATATTGTGATTTTGTAAAAATCATTGTTAAAAATTGTATTCCGAATCCTGTGCGGTAAAGCCCTCTATTCGCCTAAAGGATCTTCTTTATGCACAGAATCAAATCCGATTTTTTCTACAAAAGCGTTAATGACATAATACATGCACGGGACTGCAAAAAGCATCAGCAGTGTCGACATAAAGAGTCCGCCGATAACGGCACGTGCCATTGGGCTCCATGTTTCTGCCCCTGCTCCAATTTGAAGAGCAAGAGGTACCATGGCAAGAATCGTTGTTAAGGCGGTCATGAGTATCGGACGCAATCTTCGTCCGGCACCATTGACGATGGCTGAATGGCGCTCTTCTCCCCGTGATTGCAGGATCTTAATGTAATCGATCATGACAATCCCATTATTAACCACAATACCGGTTAAAAGAACCAACCCAACCATGGCTGTAACACTTACCGCTGTGGAAGTAATCCATAACATCAATAATACACCCGTTAAAGCTAATGGGATCGTTACAATAATGATTAACGGCTCCACGAGGCTCTCAAATTGAGAGGCCATTACCATATAGGTAAGGATTCCGGCAATCATGAATGCAATAATTAAAAATTGGAATGACTCTTGCTGTTCTTCTGCCGAACCCCCTAATTCATACCGATAACCCTCCGGCCATTCCATTCCTGACAAAGATTGATTCACAAGATCTGTGGCACTTTTCAAATCCAGATCACCAAGGTCGGCTTCCACTTCTACCATTCTTTCCTGATTGACCCGTAAAATATTTGAGGGGCCTAAATATCTTTCAATGGTTGCCAGATTTTTTAATGGCATCCATTCGCCGGATGGAGTTTGGATTTGTAAATCTTGCAGTGAAGTAGATTGTGTTCTGTCGATCGGATCTACTTCAACGAGTACTTCAAACTCAATACCCTGATCTACAAAGGTTGTTGCAATGGATCCTTGAACAGAATTACTTAATGCGTTTGCTACTTGTGAGGTTGATAATCCGACTCTTGCAATACGCTCTCTATCCATTTCTACCCGCAGTTCAGGCCTTCCCTGATCTGCCGAACTGAATACACTTACGATACCGTCTATCCCCTGAATATTTTGCATTGCGGTTTGTGCCAGTGAGCGCTTTATTTCCTGATCAAAACCGTAAATCTGAACGATCAAACCGGTCTCGCCATCCGGGCTCAGCGGATCTTCCTGGACTTCTTTTATATTTGCACCCGGTACAGCCTGAAGATCGCTTAAGAGTGCATTGGTAATGGCCAGCTGGCTTCGGGACCTTTCGGAAATTGGAACCAGTTCGACTCTGACCCTTCCCTGGTTGCCTCCCGGATTATCGGCTCCTTCAATACCTATTTTATCTCCATAATCGGATACAATCAGCCGAACTTCGGGGACAGATTCCCGGACAATATTTTCTACCTGAATGATGGTACGCTCCAATTCGATCAGGCTCACTCCGGGTTCCCTCTGAACATCCAAAATGATGAAGTTTTCATCAACCTGAGGGAAAAATTCGCCACCCAAAAGGTAAAATATTGGCAGAGAAGCGAATAATAATCCGAATGATCCCAGAATCACCCATTTGCTGCTTTTAAGTGCACGATCCAAAGAATTCTTGTAGGAATTTTCCAATCGATCAAGCTGCCTGCCTAACCAGGGAGAAAATGAATCGGCAAAGATATGTTTCAGCTGAGTCATTAAAAATGTCCAGACTTTTAAGAAAGGCCAGATCAAAAAATAGAGAAGAAAAAGGGGTAGTGATAAAATCCGTGTAACCAGATTCTGTCTTCTCCAGACCAGTAATTTGTTCATCAGTCTTTTAGCGGGATCTTTTTTATCGGTTGTAATCAATTCAGATTCGAATAGGCTTGAACTGAGTACCGGGATTAACGTGATGGCCACCAGTACTGAAACAATCAATGCAAAGGAGATGGTAAGTGCCATATCCCTAAATAACAGTCCGGCAATTCCGGGCACAAAAAGGATGGGCAGAAATACAACCAGAGTGGTTAATGTAGATACAACGACCGGTGCGGCAACCTCTTGCGCGCCCAGCATGGAGGATTCTTTTCCATTTTTGCCATCCTCTTTAAAGCGGAAAATATTTTCCAGGACTACAACCGCATTGTCAACAACCAGTCCAACTGCCAGTGTTAGTCCGGACAGTGAGATTATATTTAAGCTCACATCTGTAAAATCCATAATACTGAAAGTAGCTATGATGGATATAGGAATTGTGATGGCTACAATTAACGCAGAGCGAACACTGCGAAGAAAAAGCAACAACATGATGATGACCAATATAATGGCCTGAAAACCGGTCATGACTAAATTATTGATAGAAAGACTGATAAAATCGGCACGGTTGGTCAGGATATCGAGGCTTACATCGGATGGGAGAACGGTTCGTATTTCATCCAGGGCGGATACAACTCCACCGGCCGCACTCACAATATTACTGTCACTGGTTTTGTAGATGTTCATGATCACCCCATCATTTCCCTGGACACGCACATTTCCGATGGGTTGAGCAATACCGTCTTCAACCAATGCTACATCTTTGAGATAGACCGGGTTTCCGGCTTCTGTAACGGAGACGATACTGTTTTGAATCTGTTCAATATTTCGAAAATCACCGATCGTACGTAGTGAAAATACCGTCTCACCTTCCGTAAGTTCACCGGCCGGAACCTGAACATTTTCCTGTGACAGCCGATTTGATATGGCTGCAATATCGAGATTGTACGTCCGCATCTGTGCATTGCTTAAGCGGACATTAATTTGCCGGTCAAAACCACCGGCGGTTTCTGCAGATGCAATTCCTTCTATTCTCTCAATACGCTGTTCAATTTGGCGTGTGGCCAGTGTTCTGAGTTCACGCGGACTTCTTGTGCTGGAAGTAAGTGCCAAAACCAATACGGGTTCATCATTTGGATCGTACGAGAAAACAATCGGTTGATCTACATCATCGGGCAAGCCTCGCCGGATCATGTCCAGGCGTTTACGAACCTCTGTTTCAGCGATAAAAAGATCTGTTCCCCAATTAAAATTAAGTTTTACGACCGATGCACCCTGACTGGATAGTGACCGCACTCTTCGAACTCCTGAAATACTTCCAACTTGTTCTTCAATTTGCCGGGTAATCAGTGTCTCAATATCTTCAGGAGCAACACCTTCGTATGTACTGTAAACGGTGATCGTTGGAAATGATACATCCGGATAGAGATTTAATCTCAGATTATTTAATCCATACAATCCAAAACCGATCAGAATGATACTGATCATAATAAAGGTAATGGGGCGATTAACAGCCAGTTTAGGTAGATTTTTCATGGTTGAATGACCTATTAATTGCTGCTGTTATTAGTGCTATCCTGAGGCTGCACGGCTTCGCCCTGGCCGCCACCCAGCCTGGTTCTTTGTCTAAATTCCCGGCGTTCATCCGGGGTCATATTCTGCAGACGCTCTTGCATTGCTTCTCGCTGTTCCGGAGTCATATTTTGAAAATCGGGGGTTTGACCGTTTTCTGTATTTGATTGTGAACGCTGACTTAGGTCTCCGGCAGATACCCGAATTCTGGATCTGTCTTCAAGACTTCGTTGCCCGGTAATAATCAATCCATCTCCCGGATTCAGCCCTTGCAACACTTCAATTCGGTCTCCCTGTTCAATTCCCAATACCAACTCTCTGCGCACGGCTATGGAGTCGCCTTGATTAATAAATGCAGAGAAACTTCTGTCCAATTCAATGGTTCCGGTTTCCGGTTCGATATATGTATCTACTTTTTCAACCATTGCGGATCGCGGTATTACAACAACATTCTCTTTCGTCTGGAGGTTGATATTTGCCTGAACAAGCGCACCTTGATATACCGAGGAGGAGGCATCTGTAAGAGTGATTACGACCTCACCCAGCCCGGTGGTTGGATCTAATTGCGGACTTTTTCTGGAGACAATACCTTCTGCAATATCATTTCCTCTGCTGGATAAACTCATTGTGACGGATTGTCCAATCTGAACAAGTGCCCAATCTTGAACCGGCAGAAATACCCGGGTTTCAAAACCGATCAAGTTAGCCACTTCAAAAATGGCTTGCCCGGTAGAGGCCACGTCACCTTGTGCGATCATTCTGTTTAATACAACCCCGTTTACCGGTGATTTAATACGGGTATTTTCTAAATTTTCACGGCTTTGTGTTAAGGATGCATTTGCAGATTCAAGCTGAGCAAGACTGTTCAGATAGGTTGTTCTGAATTCATCAAATTCTGATTGACTGATTAACTCACGTTCAAACAATACCCGTTGACGTTCCAACTGGGTGCTATCTCTTTCGAACGCTGCTCTTGCTTGCCTGATTTGAGCTTCGGCTTGCTCTACTGCATCCCTGAAGGGAACGTCATAAATTTCTGCCATCACCTGTCCCCGGGTCACTTCATCACCCAAATCCACCAAAATACGGGTGACACGGTTCGATACCTGTGGGGTAATCTGAACCACATCCTGTGCCCGGATTGTACCGAACGAGCGAATCTGATCAGATATGGTTCCGGTTTGAACCGGTGTTATCTCAACACTGGTTGCCTGGCCAAATCCACCAAATCCCCCAAAGCCGGGCCCGCCCTGTTGATTGGTTTCCTCACCCCCGCAAGAAGATAGAATGAGTATTAATGAGAGTAATAGTGCACTTAAAGTTGTTGTTTTCAATTGATTATTCATTTTTTAATTCAACAGATTTATATAACTGACAAAGTTAATCAGATAAATTCCAGCAGCATAGGGGTAAAACAATATTTAAAGTTTTAAACCCGGTTTTTAAATAATATTACAAACGTCCGTCTGTTTACCGGCTCCTTTGACGAGTATTTTTTATTAAAGTTTGATAGTATAACTGTAAAAACTTATTAAACGTTGCATCTTCTTGATCATCAAGGAGAAGGCGGAGGCGTAATAACCGGATGACCACTTCGTTTGGATGTGAAAATAAGTCCGGTAAAGGACAGGGAATTAGAAGAGGACAGATAATTTTAAACAGATTTTCTCACAAAGCTCCCTGAGTTCCGGAGTAATGGCATTCAGTGTGTGCGAATCAATGTCCAGTTCACCTACAAATTGATCTCCTTTCATGATGGGGACAACAATTTCTGATTTTACATCCAGGCTGCATGCTAAATAATTACCGGCTTTACTCACATCCTGAACTACAAATGTTTCCAGTGTCTCTGCTGCCTGGCCACAAATTCCCGTACCGTAAGGGATTCTGGTATGATCTGTTTCTTCCCCGACATAGGGGCCGAGTATGAGCATTCGATCTTCGTCCGGATCAGCAAGATAGAAACCGGTCCAGTTGAATGATTCAATTTCACGATCCAACAATATGCAGATATCCTTTAATTTTTGGTCTCTGGTACTGTTATTTGCAATAATTGAATCGACTTTTTCTAAAATAGTATCCATGAAAATTTTGGGATGAATGAACATTGAATCGAGAAGTTTAAGATAATGATATTCTTCTATTCATCTGAAGGGTAATTTTTGATGATCCCCTTTTTTAATTGAATGGAATCGCAGATCCTTGAATTTTATAAAAAAAATCAAGAAACAATAAATGGCGATTCAGATTTGCTGAAATCATCTCTATCTTTGAGTCATGATTGAATTGATAACTGAATCTTTTCCGGAACAAACGATTACCATCATCGGTTTTGCCGGACTCTTATTTGCAAGCTTTACATCCCTTTTTTCTGTAGTTAATCCATTGGCTGCAATGCCTCTGTTTCTCTCATTAACCGATAGGAATACAGAAAAAGAGAGAATTCTGGTTGCCAAAAAAGCGAGTTTCTACATGTTTGGGATCCTGATTACGTTTTTATTGGTTGGGACCTATATATTGAGCTTTTTTGGTATTTCTCTGGCAGGAATTCGAATTGCGGGGGGGTTAATTATTATGCGGGCTGCTTATTCGATGTTAAATCCGGAAAAAGGCGGCAGAAAACTGACAGACGAAGATGAAGCTGCGGCTTTGGAGAAAGAAGACATTTCTTTTAGTCCATTGGCGTTACCACTTTTGTCCGGACCCGGAAGTATTGCCGTTGTAATCGGTTTTGCTACACAGGCAGAAGGGTTTGAAGATTATCTGGTCAACAGTATTTCAGTGGTCATCGTTGTATTGCTAACCTATATCATCTTGAGGCTTGCTCCGATATCGGCAAAATATATCGGTCCAACCGGATTGAATGTCATGACACGACTGATGGGGTTCATTGCTCTTGCGATCAGTGTTCAATTTATTCTGAGTGGAATCTCCAGATACTTCGGAATTGTCATATTAGGATAAATATTTAAAAAATGGACGATAGACAGAGACTGCAACAACTTTTTTTGTTTGATCTTTGGTGCAACAGGAAATTTGCCAGCATTTGATAATTCATGGACAATATCACAGAGCACAAATTTCACTTTTGCTTAGAAATTCTGATATTAAGCCACCAAATACGGATTATATCAGTTATGCAAGAATGGATGAAGTTACAAAAAAGGAAATCCATTGATGCCTGCATGATCCCGGCTTGTAAAAGTCACTAATATCAATCAACAATAACGAGGACTAAGCTCTGGAAACGTTAGAACAGATCATTGTAACATTTGCAAACTACGCCTGGGGAACCCCTCTTCTGGTGCTTTTGGTTGGTGGCGGTATCTTTTTTCTATTCTATAGCCGGTTCATGCCCTATCGCAATTTTAAGCATGGCATTCAGGTGCTTTCAGGGAAGTATGAAGATCCGACTGCGCCGGGGGATATCAATCATTTTCAGGCTCTCTCCAGTACCCTGGCCGCAACTGTTGGAATGGGAAATATCAGTGGTGTGGCTATTGCACTTGGAGTGGGCGGTCCCGGCGCCATCTTTTGGATGTGGATTACAGCTATTGTGGGGATGGCTACCAAGTTTTTTACCTGTACCCTTTCGATAATGTATAGGGGGACGGATACCAATGGGGATATTCAGGGTGGGCCGATGTATTATATTACAGAGGGTTTGGGGCAAAAATGGAAACCACTGGCCGCCTTTTTCAGTGTTGCCGGATTAATTGGTTGTACTCCAATGTTTCAGGCGAACCAGCTTACTCAAATCGTTCGGGATACCATATTGGCAGAGAGGGGACTTTTAGGGTATAATACAATGATATTAGCTGATTCCTGGATCACAGAAACCGGGTTCAGGCTTTCTGATATCATTATGGGGCTGCTGCTGGTCGCGCTAGTTTCCACTGTAATTTTTGGTGGCATCAAACGTATTGGCCATGTTGCCTCACGCCTTGTTCCGCTGATGGTATTAATCTATGTATTCACTGTCGTCTATATCATTATTAACAACATCGTAGATGTGCCGTACTATTTCTGGCTTATCGTTACGGATGCGTTTACCGGTCAGGCCGCTGCAGGGGGCGCTTTAGGGGTTGTCATATCGAATGGAATTCGCAGAGGAGCTTTCTCCAATGAAGCCGGAATTGGGACTGAAGCGATGGCGCATGGGGCCGCAAAAACCAGGGAGCCGGTTCGGGAAGGTCTTGTAGGCATGCTTGAACCTGCAATCGATACGCTGCTTATCTGTTCTATGACAGCCATGGCCCTTTTAATGACCGGTGTATGGACCAATACAGCAGTTGACGGAGTTACCATGACAGCTTTAGCATTTGAACAGGGAATACCTGTAGTGGGGCCCTATTTACTGCTTATTTGTGTGTTTATTTTTAGTATTACCACGATGTTTACATATTCCTACTACGGCACAAAATGCCTTAATTTTTTAGGCGGCGCACATCGAAAGCACTATTACAACTACTTTTATATCTGCACGATTTTTATCGGATCCATCACAACGATCGATATGGTTGTGAATTTAATCGATGGGATGTTCGCAATGATGGCCATTCCGACCATGCTGGGCACCATTCTTTTAGCTCCCAAGGTCATAGAAGCCAGTAAAGACTATTTCATCAGAAAAGACAGGGGAGATTTCAAAAATCTATAAGAAAAGTGAGAAAAGATTTAGGTTCGGAAAACGAAATTCTTTTCATTTCATCTGATTTACACACTCTCAGTTTATAAATCTTCCATAGATTCCTTACCTTTCTATGCTTCTATAAAGTAAGAGTGTAAGATTAGAAAATTTTGAAGAGTATTAATTAAAACGAATAAAAAGTAACTGACTCATCATGGCAAAAGAATTTGATGTTTGTGTAATTGGAACCGGACCGGGCGGATATGTTGCGGCGATTAGAGCGTCTCAGCTTGGGTTTAAAACAGCCGTAGTTGAAAAACGATTTTTGGGAGGTGTTTGCCTCAATATTGGATGTATCCCTACAAAAGCATTACTCAGATCGGCAGAAGTATTTGAATCGATTTCCCATGCTGCTGATTATGGTGTAGATGTGAAAGAGTTTTCTGCAAACTTTGATACGATGATTAAGAGAAGTCGCAAAGTGGCAGACAAAATGAGTAAAGGTGTTCAATTTTTGATGAAAGCAAACAAAATTGAAGTGCTGAATGGAGCGGGAGTATTCAAAAGCAGTAAAGAACTTTCTGTACAGGATGAAAAAGGGAAAGAAGTAGAGAGTGTAAAAGCGAAACATTTTATTATAGCGACCGGTGCGCGGCCGCGAGAACTTCCAAATCTGAAAATTGATGGGAAGATGATCATCGATTCGGAAAAAGCCATGCAGTTAGAAACTCAACCAAAGAAGATGGTAATTATTGGTGCCGGCGCAATCGGAGTTGAGTTCGCTTATTTCTACAATTCGATCGGAACTGAGGTGACATTGGTTGAGCTTCAAAAAACATTGGTTCCTGTTGAAGATGAAGATATCGGCAAGGAGTTAGGGAAGATCTATAAGAAAAAAGGTATGAATATCCTTACCGGCAGTTCTGTTGAGAAAGTAGAGAAGAAAGGAAAAGGAGTTAAAGTTACGATTAAGACCGAAAAAGGCACTGAGGAAGTAGAAGCTGATGTTGTTCTTTCTGCTGTTGGGGTGACCGGTAACGTAGAAAACATTGGCCTTGATAAGGCAGGTGTAGAGGTCGAAAAAGGAGCAATTAAAGTCGATAAATCCACATATAAAACATCTGCTGATGGTATTTATGCGATTGGTGATGTGATCGGGGCTCCATGGCTTGCACATAAAGCATCTCATGAGGCAGTGGTGTTGGCAGAGCAGCTTGCCGGTGAGTCACCGAGTCCGGTCAATTATAAAAATATTCCCGGATGTACCTATTGTGAACCTCAGATTGCATCTGTTGGATTCACTGAAGCACAAGCCAAAGAGGAAGGGTTTGAGATCAAAGTAGGTAAATTTCCATTTTCAGCCAGTGGTAAAGCTGCCGGTTTAGGTCATGAAGAAGGATTTGTAAAGGTAATATTTGATGCAAAATATGGGGAATGGCTCGGTTGTCATATGATCGGTTCGCATGTAACGGAATTGATCGCAGAAGCTGTTGTTGCCAGAGAGCTGGAGACCACAGGGCATGAAATAATCAGTGCTGTTCATCCTCATCCGACCATGAGTGAGGCGGTGATGGAAGCTGCAGCTGAGGCGTATGGTGAGGGTGTACATCTTGGATCAAAACCCAAGAAATAGGCACCGCATTTATACCGGCAAACAGCCAGTAAATTATAAAAAAGCAATCATCAGCTATGGTGGTTGCTTTTTTTATTTCTGGAGGTGAATCTATCATTCATCACTCAAATGGAGGAATTCAGGAATATTTCTTCAATATTTAAGGATTGAAGCAAATTTTTTTCATGTCTTTTTCTTCATTTTAAAGGAGTAAACGGCATTTTTTCAGGAAGCGCTTCCATAAAGAAGATAAAATTATCTTTTTCTCTAAAAATACACGGAAAATACACAATTATTTTCTACATTTAATTATAGACAAGAGTGTCCAAAATTAATAAATGTCCTAATTTAACAACAAAGAGGTGAACGGTCATGGAAAACAAAAGACTGAAGCCAAACCCAAATATTAAGAGAAAGCCCGAAGCAAATCTTCGCAACTACTATACCATTTTATGGGAAACAGGCCTGATTCTGGCATTACTGATCCTGACAGCACTTGTTAAGATAGAATTGGCACCTGCTGAGTCAGAAATCATATATGTATCGGAACAGGAAGTGGTTGAGATGGAAGAAATTGTTCAAACGAAACAAGAAGAGAAAGTGCCGGCTCCACCCAGGCCGCCGGTTCCTGTAGCCGTGCCAAACAGTGAAATTATTGAGGATATTGATATCAATATTGATGCTGAACTGGATTTTGGTGCGATGCTTGATTTACCCCCTCCACCCCCGCCGGCAGAGCAGAAAGATGATGAGCCGGAGGATGATTTCTATGTTATTGTAGAGCAGATGCCGGAGTTGATCGGAGGCTTGGAAACTCTGCAAAAAGAGGTCAAATATCCCGATAAAGCACTTCGTGCAAATATTCAAGGCCGGGTTTATGTACAGTTTGTTGTTAATGAAAGAGGTGAAGTTGAAAATCCCAGGGTGATGCGTGGCATCGGTGGCGGGTGTGATGAAGAAGCCATCCGTGTTATTAAAAAGGCAAAATTTACTCCGGGAATGCAGCGCGGCCGGCCGGTACGGGTTCAGTTTAATTTACCGGTTATTTTTACAATCAGAACCTAATTCAACCATTAAAAGAACGTTTAGTAGTTGAAGAAGACAGGACACGAAAAGTGGGCTTAGGAATGAGCTCACTTTTCATTTTTATAGGTGTTCTTTGAATTGAGGCAGCCGGTTAAAAGAAATTCAGCCAGATTTGAATAATTGATGCCCGAAAGTATCTAGTTCTCAATTTCATTATCTTGTTTGTATGAAAAGAATAGTAGAATTGTACGACTTGGGCAGAATGCCGTACTCCAAAGCCTGGGAGTTACAAAAAGAAACGCAAAGGATACTGGTCGATCAAAAGAGATTTGCCGATAAAAAAATCTCTGAGGATGAGTATATCAACGATCAATTCTATTTAACTGAACATCCTCATGTTTATACCATTGGTAAAAGCGGCGACAAATCCAATATGTTAAAGAATATCAGCGAACTCTCACTTATTGAGGCAGAATATGTTGAAACAGACAGAGGCGGAGATATTACCTACCATGGACCCGGTCAGATCGTAGGATACCCTATCATCGATCTTGAAGAGTACTTCACAGACATCCACCGTTATCTGCGTTATCTGGAAGAGGTCATTATCCAGACATGTTCAGAATTTGATATATACGGGACGAGAATTAAAGGATTAACAGGTGTTTGGGTAAAGGATGAGAAAATATGTGCAATGGGCTTGAGGTGCTCACGATGGGTTACGATGCATGGCTTTGCTCTTAATGTCAATACAGATCTTTCCTATTTCGACCACATCATCCCATGTGGAATTGAGGGTAAAAATGTTACCAGTCTGGAAAAAATTATAGGTGAAAAAATAGACCCGGATAAGGTAAAGAATATATTGCTGAACAAGTTTTCAGATGTTTTTGATGTTGACATACAGAGGAAGAATAAACACCCAAAATGGGATAAGGAACTATTATGATACGGTTTTTCTCTACACCAGATTTTATAAATGCCAAAGACTCCTTCATGCAACAGCAAATCCTGTAAAAAGGGTGTGCACCATGCTGAACCTGTGTAGAATATTTCGTACTTTAACGCGTCCATGATAACGCTTTTTGGACTAATAGAGATACTATGATTAAGGAACTAAATGTATTAGAAAATAACTCTCCTTCTGAAAGAAGGCCTGATTGGTTAAGAGTAAAATTGCCCTCAGGCCAAAAATTTAAGGAAGTTTCTGAAACAATCCGCAAGAACAACCTGAATACGGTCTGTTCTGAGGCGCGATGTCCGAACATGGGCGAGTGTTGGGGTGCCGGTACGGCTACATTTATGATTCTGGGAGATGTTTGTACACGATCGTGTGCATTTTGTGCAATCAAAACCGGCCGGCCAGTTCAGGGGCTGGATTGGGATGAACCGCGCAGAGTTGCGGATGCAGCCAATAAAATGAAATTAAAACATGTTGTCCTGACATCCGTCAACAGAGATGAACGAAAAGATGGCGGAGCCCCGATATTTGCTGAGTGTCACAAAGTAATAAGAGAAACGATTGCAGGGGTAACCATTGAATCATTGATTCCAGACTTCAGGGGTGTCTGGGATGCGCTTCAGATTGTTATTGACACACCCCCGGATGTATTGAGCCACAATTTAGAAACAGTGCCAAGGCTCTATCGAAGTGTACGTCCACAAGCTAAATATGAACGTTCTTTAGAACTCTTGTTGCGTTGTAAACAGCAGGAATTGCGAACGAAATCCGGAATTATGGTTGGATTGGGAGAGACGCGTGAAGAGGTCATAGAATTAATGCAGGATTGTGTAGATCACAAGGTGGATGTACTTACCATTGGTCAGTATATGCAACCCACAAAAATGCACCACCCCGTGGTTGAGTGGATTCATCCGGATCAATTTGCAGAGTATAAAGAAATTGGAGAAGCATTAGGAATCGAACATGTAGAAAGTGGTCCACTTGTTCGATCTTCCTACCATGCAGAGAGGCATTTGTAAGAATTTATATCGTCATTCAGCGATGCTGAATTTTTTGTTAATTTGAGGCTAACAAATACTGAACCGAAACACATTCAATGCTTTCTATTCTTGTTGTTGTACTGTTGAGTTATCTGATAGGCGCAATTCCATCTTCACTATGGATTGGCAAATCATTTTTTAAAATAGATATCAGGGAGCACGGCAGCGGAAATGCAGGTGCTACGAATACCTTTCGTATACTTGGATGGAAAGCGGGTACGGTTGTACTGATATGCGATTTTGGAAAGGGCCTTCTTTGTACAACGGTTATTAGTCAGCTTGCATGGAGTATTGGCGATGGGCCGGCTGTTTTATACAGCGGCTGGGAACCGGAAGCCATGATATTAATTTTTGCAGGGGTAGCCGCTGTTGCAGGACATATGTTTCCGGTCTATTCAAATTTCTGTGGGGGTAAAGGCGCTGCTACTGCCTGTGGAATGCTCTACGGAATTGAGCCGGTCTCTATCAGTATCTCTCTGGCCATCTTTTTGATTGTGATGTTTTCGACTCGCTATGTCTCATTGGCATCAATAATATCTACACTGATCTATCCGTTTTCTCAACTAATACTGAGATATGGATTTAACTGGGATATAGACGGAAGTATCATTCTATTCAGCAGTGTCCTGTCTCTTGCTATAGTGATTAAACACAAAGGAAATATAAAAAGGCTACTTGAAGGTACTGAGAATCGGGTTCAGTCTTTTAAACCTGCAAAGGGTAGGCTGAGCCAGGAAAAAGGAGGTGAATCGTGAGAATCAGTGTAATTGGTGCAGGAAGTTTCGGGACCGCGTTAGCATCCGTTCTGGCAGGAAAAAAGCATGATGTATCTATATGGGCAAGAGAAAAAGAAGTTATTGAGGGGATCAATAAGAACAATAGAAATCCCTCTTATCTTTCAGATGTTACACTGCCGGATAATATCAAAGGCTTTGTTGACCTGAAAAAGTGTGTAGAAAATTGTGAAATGATCCTCTTTTCAACACCAACCCATGCCTTAAGAGAGGTCGCTTCAAAAATTAAACCCAGCTTGAGCGGGGATGAATATATTGTAACAGTATCAAAAGGTATTGAAGAAAATACACTTTTAACACCTTCTCAAATCCTGGTTAATGTGCTGAAAGGCACCATTTTAGAAGATCAAATAGGTGTCCTCACCGGACCGAGTCATGCGGAAGAAGTTATCAAAAACAAACCCACTACCGTTGTCGCTTCAGCATATTCTAAACGTGTTTCCAGGATTATTCAGGAAACGTTTATGACTCCCTATTTTAGGGTCTATCTCAATCAGGATATTTTAGGAGCCGAAATCGGAGGGGCACTTAAAAATATAATGGCAATTGCAGCCGGTATCATAGATGGCGCTGAGCTGGGAGATAATGCCAAGGCAGCATTGATGACACGGGGCCTGCATGAAATGAAAAGAATGGGCTGCGTAATGGGGGCGTCTCAGGATACTTTTTCCGGGCTGACCGGAATGGGGGATTTAATTGTTACTTGCACCAGCACGCATAGTCGAAATCGTTTTGTTGGATATAACATTGGCCGCGGGAAAACGTTGGATGAAATAACTTCCGGCATGACCATGGTCGCAGAGGGTGTAAAAACAGCCAGATCTGTGCATCAATGGTCGGCAAGGAATGGTATTGAAATGCCGATAACAGAAGCTGTTTATAAAGTGCTGTTTAAAGATATGAACCCCAGAGACGCTGTCGAGGAACTGATGACACGCGAGGCCAAGGATGAAATTTTGATCTAAAGCGGAAAAAAGCAGTTTGGATCAGGCTTCTTCAATTACATAAAAAAGCAGTTATTACCCCAAAACAACTAAAGTAGTCGTTATGTTACTGCCTACAGGCGAGATTGTTATATCAGATATGAATATATCTGATCTTCGTCATCTGATACAGAGAGGTGAAGGAACCTATCTTGAATTCAAAAAAAAGACTCCAACTCCCGAAAAGATCGCACGTGAAATAGCCGCATTTGCCAACACAAAGGGAGGGACGATCTTAATTGGGGTGGATGATTATAAAAACATTATCGGAATTTCGGCTTATTTTGAAGAGGAGTATTTGCTCTATAAAGCAGCGTATGAAATTTGTGTACCGGCTGTTCCTATACGAATTGAACTGATTCATGCCGGCCCGGCGGATGTTATGGTTGTTCAGGTAGAGGAGGCAGAAAAAAAACCAGTTTATAATAAAGGTAAAAAGAAACGTTTGGTTTTTGTTCGGGAAAAGGATGAAAGTATATTAGCCAGTGACGAGCTAACTGAAGTACTCAAAACCAGAGATTCTGAGGAAGGGGTTACTTTTGAGTATGGGGAGAGAGAACAGATGTTATTTCGCTATCTGAATGAATACAATGATATTACTGTTTTAAAATACTCTCAGCTTATCAATGTAACTACATTTCGTGCGTCCAGAATATTGGTTAAATTGGTGAGTGCAGGTGTTCTAAAACTATTTCGAAAATATGAAACGGATTATTTCGCATTTTCGAATGTCACCGGTAAATAAAACTGTGAATAAGTAGGTAAATTTGATGTCAGAAGATAATTTAGATGATGTAATAGCCTCCCTGATCGATGATGTTGATGAGGAAGAGGTACATGAACCGGTTCAGAGCAAAGAAAAGTCAGATTTGGTACCGGTTTCATTAACGAATCGTGCCGCTAAACAGATAAGAAAAATTCGTGAAAGTGAAGATTTGGACGAGGGGCTCTATTTAAGGGTCGCTGTGGAAGGAGGTGGATGCTCCGGACTGAGTTACAAACTGGGTTTTGATATCCGAACAGATGAAGATGAGCTTTTTCATAGTCAGGAGTTGGATATTATTGTGGATCCGAAACACTTGATGTATTTAGATGGTATCGAAATTGACTATCCGGATGGACTGGATGCACGAGGATTTACTTTTGACAATCCCAATGCCAGTGAATCATGCGGATGCGGCTCCTCTTTTGCCGTGTAATTCTAATCAAATGATGGGTATTGTTTTATAGGTTCTGCACATGTAGTAGTGATATTACATTTGAAACTTCTTTTTCAGAGTCACCTTTAGTATTATCAAGTATGGAAATATTAGGCATTGATGTAGGTGGTTCAGGGATTAAAGGGGCTATTGTTGACACAGGAATAGGTGAATTAACTACAGAGCGTCATCGCATACCTACCCCGCAACCGCCAACACCGGGAGCAATGCTCGACACCATTGAGGATATCATCAGCTATTTTGATTGGCATGGGCCTGTGGGGTGCGGGTTTCCTGCAGCTGTCAAGAGTGAAATCATTAAAACAGCTTCAAATATTGATGATGCCTGGATCGGTTTAAATGCATCTGCCCGAATCGAAAAAAAGACCGGATGTCCAACCCATTTGCTGAATGATGTAGATGCCGCGGGATTTGCGGAGGTGGAATTTGGGGCCGGAAAAGATTGCTTTGGAACCATTGTGGTAGCTGCATTCGGAACCGGGATTGGTACCGCTATATTTAATAATCATCAATTGATTCCGAATACGGAACTGGGACATTTGCCGATGTATGGCGGTCCGGCAGAACATTATGCGGCCAATTCTATCCGGGAAAAAGAGAATCTGAGCTGGAAAAAATGGGGAGGCAGAGTCAATGAATATCTGCAGCTTATCGAAAAATTATTATGGCCGGATCTTATTATTATTGGTGGCGGAGTAAGTAAAGATTTCAAGAAATTTGCGTCTTACATCGATGTTGAAACAGATGTGGTCCCCGCTGAAAGCCGGAATCATGCCGGAATCATTGGTGCTGCACTGGCTGTTAAATCTTATCAAAAAAAGATTGTATAAAAGAGAATTCCTTACTTTTTGATCATGTGATACAACAGAATTAATAAATCTGATTTAATCTATTTCAGTTTTATAATCGGATGTTTCGGAATAAAGATAGCCAATCTGAATTATGGGTTCTCCATGTAATCCAATGTCATTCCAACAAACGCTTTTACACCCAGATTTAATTGTGAATCATCTATAAAAAAATCAGGGGTGTGATGGGCAGCCGCTTCATCTTCCGGAACATCAGAAGGGCGGCCTCCCAGAAACAGAAACAGCCCAGGAACTTCCTGCGAAAAAAATGAAAAATCTTCCGCTCCCATCACCGGTTTTCGTAAAGATACATGATCCGGACCTGCAATTGCTTCAATCACCGGCACCATTCTGTTTGTCAGATCAACATCATTATAGGTAACAGGATACGAAGTAGTAACCGGTAGTGTCAATGTTGCTGTAACCCCCATTGCACGGGCAGTATTTTCGATAATTTCGTGCATGTGATCGATGATTTCAAGGCGATCATCCGGATGCAGCGCCCGCATCGTACCCATCATCTCAACTTCTTCCGGAATAATATTGGATCGTACACCGCCCCGTACCATTCCAACCGTTACCACTGCGGGGTTATCAATCAGCGTGACACGCCGGCTAACGATGGTTTGCAATGCAGATATGATCTGAGCCGATGCTACGATGGGATCAGCTCCATTCCAGGGATAGGCTCCATGGGTTTGCACTCCCTTTACATGTATTCGAAAATCATCAGCACTCGCCATGGTTCCTCCCGGCGTGTAACTGATATGTCCTACTTCAAGCAGTGAATTTATATGTATTCCAAAAACGACATCCACATCAGGATTTCCCAAAACACCTGCTTTTACCATCAACTCAGCTCCACCCTCTTCCCCTTCGGGTGGACCTTCTTCAGCCGGCTGAAATAGAAACTTTACGGTGCCCTTCAGATTGTCGCGATACTGAGCCAAAACTTCGGCAGTGCCCATTAACATTGCGACGTGTGTATCGTGTCCACACGCATGCATCACTCCTACTTCCTGACCGTTAAATACTGATGTTACAGTGGAAGCAAATGGAATATCCACACGTTCCGTAACAGGCAGGGCATCCATATCCGCACGAAGGGCAACCACAGGGCCGGGTTGTCCACCATGTAATACGCCAACCACACCGGTATGAGCCACATCAGTTTGGACTTCGATACCCAGGCTTCTCAAATGCTCAGCAATCAGTGCAGAAGTTCGAAATTCACGGTTTCCGAGTTCCGGGTGCTGATGTATATCCCGTCGCCAATCAATTACTTTTTCCTCTACACTTTCGATAAGCGTCTGTAGTTCAGCGGAGAAAATTTCAGATTGTTGAGCAGAAAGTTGAATTGGAATCAATAAAAAAAGTAAAAGTCCTAAACTGAAAAGTTTTTTCATGGGATGGAAAATTTGGTTGACCAAAATATTTAGTGAGTAAATCTAAATAAATAATATCAAACCCGAACTTTTTTTTTAAAATCAATTTTAGAGAAGATGGGCTTCGATAGATCAATAAAATCTATTCAAAAGAATCAATGCACTTCTCATATAGAGTGATCAAACAGAAGCAGAAAAGTTAATTCATTCTTGCCTTTGCGGATTCAATAATAGGATGAAGGTCCTTTTTGGTAACGGTATGTTTCGTGCCGCAAAAATGACAGATGATCTCCTGATCCTCGCCTTTCATCGCTTTAAGTTCATCATAACTTAGCATCGAGAGTGCATTTTTAAACCGATCTGCCGAACATCGGCAAAAGAAATGAACCGGTTGCCTGTCCAGCTCTTTGATCTTATAAGTACCGGCTGCACGCTCCATGATTTCATCAATATAGAGGTCATCATTAAGCAGTTCTGAGACCGGGGGTAATTTTTCGAGGACTTTATGGAGGTCGTTCAATACCTTTTCAGAGGCGCCCGGTAATCGCTGAATTAATATCCCGCCGGCTTGTTTTACATCCCCACTATTATTCAGATCCACATCAAGCAGAAATGCTGAGAGTATTTGTTCCGATTGCACCATGTAGTGAGCCATATCACTCAGAACATCCCCTTTAATGATCTCAATGGTACTTGTTCTCGGTTCAGCTTCATTGTATAAGATTTTTGAAACTGTAAGCAAACCCAATCCAATTCCATCCCCGATCGAAACCTGATCGTCGCTGTAGTCGAGTTCTACAGAAGGATTCAGGACATATCCACGCATCTCTCCTACACGGTTTGCCTCCGCTGTGATCATCCCGACCGGACCGTTTCCCTCTAATTGTAATTTAATTCGTTCTTCACCCTTTAATTCAGAAGCGAGTAACATGGCTGCGGTCATGGCACGCCCCAGCAGTACGGTATTAAGCATTGAGAGATGGTGATTTTCTTTTGCAGTCTGGACAACGTCAGTGGTTTTTACCACACTGATTTTAAATTGTCCGTCCAGCTCAATCCCTTTAATAAGACGGTCTTTAAATTTAAATTTTTCCTTCAACGACATGAATTCTGTAGATCAATTTTTATGCTGTAGTGTTACTAACACTGAATAACATTTTACCGTTGCAAAGGTACGCAGAAACGACGAAAAAGGTATACCAAAAAAGAGTTCGGTTAATTCAGTCGTAGGATTTTAGAAGGGAATTTTTTTTAAAGACGTACCGGGCATTCAGTAAGGAACTGATATAATACTTAAAAAAAAGATTACCGAATCAGGTTCATTGTTAAAAATGAGCCAATCAGAACTATAGCAATTTTGTCTAAAAGCAGTATCTTCGATTTAGTTTGAACTCTCATCAAAATCTAATAATGAATCAATAGTGAAGATTATGAATTCAATTACAATATCCCATCAAATGGGCTCGTATCTGTTGATTCTCCTTTTTTTGTCTGCTTTTTCATGTACAAGTGAGAGGGTGGCTGAAGAAATTCCCCGGTTCAATCATGTAGTACTTTATGTAACGGATATGGAACGATCAATCGCTTTTTACAGTGACGCTTTGGGTCTTGAGAATCATCAGAGAATTGATGAGTTGACGATTAAAGATAAAAGTGGAAGCCAAAATGTTGTACCGGTCAATATGATATTGATGAGATTACCCGGCAGTCGGTTTATTTTTGAAATGATTGAAAATCCTTCAGCTTATGATTCAACTACTGCCCATTCACATTATCAGCATGTTGGAATAGAAGTCGCAGATATTGAGGAATCATTGAATCGGGCAGTCAGCAATGGAGCAATGGAAGCAACACCCATCCGAACCATTTATGCAGGAGATATCGTAACCAAAACGGTTTCTTTTAAAGGGCCGGATGGTGAACAGATTGAGTTTATGCAGATGTTGGAGGGGGATTATTAACGCCGGTTGTGTACCGCATAGTCTTCTAAAAAATCAGCAACTAAAGAACTGGCGGCTTCATTGATCATCGGGAGCCTGTCCAGGGTTACAATACCGACCACACTGTTTTCCCAGGTGCTGGCGGAAGTCTGCAGATCTCTGTTGAGAACCAGCTTCACCGGTTGATACAACCTCAGTTCAATGGAAAATGGAACCAAACCATTTTCCAGTTCCATGGCATTGACATGCATAAACAGAAATGGAATATCTGCTGAGGAGCTGACTTCCTCATCTGTGACATAACGAATTTCCGCCTCTCTGAGTTGATTAACTGCATCCTGACGCAGCATTCCCGGCGTCAAATTTGGATCACCGGCAATCGTTCTGCTGCCTTCAACAGTAGCAGTAAACCCAAACTCCTGAAGCCCCTGCAATGAAAGCCTCTCTCTTTCCACTTCATTTTGAGCCAGCAGTTGAAAAGGGAGAATTAAGAGAATTGGTATACATAAAAATTTAAAGTTCTTCATGATTATAGAGATTAATGGGAGAGATTACCTATCCCTTAAATAACAGAAATTAATCACTGAAATTACAGGGTTCTGAAAAAGTTCAATAAAAAATTGATAGCGGGCCGACGTGAGTGAATAGCGAAGTGCTTATTCTTTCGGTTGCTTTAAAATGCCTATTGCCAAAAAGATCCATCCCAAAACTAAAGCAAATCCACCCAATGGAGTAACAGCACCCAGCCATGATGTATCAGTAAGCGTCAGTGTGTACAAACTGCCGGAGAAGATCAGAATTCCCGCTATCATACAGGTACCACTCCATTTGATCCATACAGAGGGCTTCATTCTTTGACTGATTAAACCGATAATCAGGAGTCCAAGCGCATGATAAAAATGATATTCGACGGCTGTTTTATAGACGTCAAATCGATCAGGAGTAAGCATATCCTGTACAATGTGTGCTCCAAAAGCACCAAAACCAACCGCCAATGCCATTAACAGGGAGCCGGAAATGAAGAGATGTTTGGGGTTCATTGTATGTACAAGTGTTTGGTTTTTTATCCTTCGAATCCAATCTCTTTGTGAGTTCCATCACAAAAAGGTTTATTGGAAGAAGCTCCGCATCGGCAGAGTGCAACCCCTTTATCAGAGCTGTAATTTCCAATACTTGCAGATTCAAGGGTGTAGCTTCCTTCCAGAATGGCCGGACCATTTTCCATTAACTTTATGATCAGGTTGGCATGTTTTTCTTCTTCGATCTCCGGCATACGGGATGTATCGGCGTCGATACCGGCACTCCAATCCAGCTTTTTATGCGAGTTATCGCAAGCCGGTTTGTTGGAAGATCCGCCGCATCGGCATAGAGCAAAACGGGTGTCTTCTAAAATTGTGTTTCCATCCGAATCCTGTACCTCGATATCTCCAAAGAAATAGATTGGCCCGTCTTTCTGCAGTTTAATACGATTTCTGATGGATGGGTCTTCAGTGCGTGAGCTGTTCTTCAGTTCATAGTGCAGGGCTCCGGTCGGACACTTTTCAATGACATCAGCAATGCTGTCGGCCGCAGCATTATCCGGCTGTATCCATGGTTTTTTCTTCGGATCAAATACCTCATTTAATCCTTTGACACATTCTGCAGCATGGATACACCGTTTCAGATCATAACTGACTTTTATGTCATCATTTTGATAGGTCAACACTTTCTTTTCCATACAAAGGTTTTATTTGTAGCTAATTAATATTCTTATATTTACGGTCAGTGAAATTAAATCCTGCGAAGTACTTCTCCGCAATTCATCATTCGGTCCCCGTGATAAGGATTTTCAATCTGCTCCTCTCGGCTCAGCCAATCTGCGGATCCGCCTCTTACCATCGGACAAGTTTGATGATAGATTTCATATCCTACCGGCTGAAACATTTCAACCATATCAATCATCGCCACCGAAATATATTCAAACTGGTATCGCTGCTGTTCCACATCCGTAAGAGGGATTAACTCTTCAGTTCTGCCGGATATAATCTCCCGGTAAGAATCCCATATTGACGCAGACCCCGGGTCAAGGCTGCTTGCATCTACTTGATCAGTTTCCATGAGCAACAGTTCTGCAGATGTAGTTGCTTTTGCAGCATCCGATTCCACCAAGGCATTTTTCAGGTCAAAATAATGATCCAGAACGGCAGACATTTGTTGATTAAATTCTGAAGAGGACTCTACCACCTGGCTTTGTAACTGCATTTGTCGCTCATCCTGTTGAGCTTGTTCCTGTTCTGATGGACTGCAAGCAGTAAAAATGAATAAAAAAGCGATAGCAGTGATGAGAATATTTTTCATATGATGATGTTAAAAAAGCATTTTATAATTATCCGTAAAGTTATAGAAAATTTTTATGGATTAGAATTGAATAGACAAAGATGGTACAAAGATTCTTAAAGCAGTACTGAAAATAATTTTAAATTTATGAACCTGATTAATTTGATATTCAATTTAAATTCTCAATGATTATCTTCTGTTAGATAAAATATATTCAGATATAATAAAAACGATAAAACTTGAGAGTAATTATGGCTTGGACACTTCTCTTTCTGTTTGCATTTTCTGCGACAAGTTCCTCGCATGATATTTCTGATGCTCTTCAGTCAACCGATCCCCCAAAACATTTAATGCTTATTGCAGGCAGTGCAAGTCATAGCACCGGCACTCATGAGCATCGTGCGGGGGTCCTGCTGTTTGAACGATGTATTGCAGAAGTTGAAGGCCTTCAGGTAACCACTCATTTTGAGGGATGGCCGGAGGATGAGTCGCTATTTGAAACCGCTGATGCCGCTGTTTTTTATATGGACGGTGGAAGTAATCATCCCGTGGTTCAGGAAAAAAGACTGGCACTGATCCAGAATCAGATCGATCGGGGGATGGGATATGGTGCCATTCACTATGCTGTGGAAGTACCGGCTGAGAATGGCGGAAGTGAATATAAAGAGTGGATTGGCGGATATTATGAAACAGCTTATTCCGTAAACCCAATATGGGATGTTACTTTCGATAACCTGCCAAATCATCCGACAATGAGAGGGGTGGATTCTTTTACCGCACGGGATGAATGGTATTTTAATATGCGTTTCAGGCAGGATAAGGTAGGCGTAACTCCCCTGGTGGTTGCAACGCCTTCTGATGAAACCAGAGATGGCCCATATGTGCATCCACAGGGCCCATATGATCATATACAAGAAGCAAAAGGGGATAGTGAAATCATGTCGTGGGTGGTTGACCGCAAAGATGGGGGCCGCGGTTTCGGGTTTACGGGCGGACATTTTCACGACAACTGGGGAATTGACGGATTCAGAACAATTGTGTTAAATTCATTGGTTTGGATCTCCGGCGTGGATGTACCGATGGAGGGTGTTCAGTGTACCGTAACCGATGAAGATCTGGATGAAAATCTGGACTATTAAACCATGCGAGATTCTGATGAATGGAATATATTAATTAATGCGTCATCCTGTTGAAGATAAAAAACTAAGCCCTGCGTCATCCTGATGAAGATCAGGATCTCCAGGGTTATGAGTTCAGTAAGATCAACATATTTTGAATATCTTTGTGCCTTGAGATCCTGAAATAAATTCAGGATGACAGTGTGAGAGAAGGATGATAGTG
>DEMS01000041.1:38630-42322 GCA_002359315.1 Bacteroidetes bacterium UBA2664
ATGATAGTGTGAGAGAAGGATGACGGTCGATGGAGGATGACGGCGCGGGGTTTGTAAGCAGGATGACAGTGTGAGGGCAGTATGACGGTCGAGAGTTGATGACGGTCGTGGTTGGATGTGGGTAATCAGTGCGAAGGATATAACAGGATGACGGTAAAAAATTAAATTCAAAGAGCTCAGCTCATAAATTATAAAGAAGACTTATGAAAACATTTATCACATTTCTATTTCTAACATTTAGTTGGGGGGTCGCTTTGGCTCAGGATGATCCGCAGTGGATTCGATATCAAGCCATATCCCCGGATGGGAATCATATCGTTTTTACCTATCAGGGAGATCTCTACAGGGTTTCTTCTGAGGGTGGGGATGCAACCCGATTAACTTTTCATGAATCACACGATTTTATGCCGGTTTGGAGCCAAAACGGTGAGAAGATCGCATTTGCCTCCGACCGATATGGGAATTTTGATGTTTTTGTGATGGATGCTGTGGGGGGGCCGGCAGAAAGATTGACATTTCACTCCAATGATGAAAGCCCATATAGCTTCTCTCATGATGATGAACATGTAATATTTGGTGCGGTTCGTCAGGATGATGTCAAACATCGCCAGTTTCCAACTACATCACAACCGGAACTTTACAACGTGCCGGTTGATGGCGGACGGGTCGGCCAGCTGTTTACGATTCCGGCTGAGTATGTGCAAGTAAGCAGTGATGGGTTGAAAATGGTTTATCACGACAAAAAAGGGGGTGAAAATGAGTGGCGAAAACATCATCGATCTTCTATTACCAGAGATATCTGGGTTTATGATACCGAAAGTAATGAACATACGATGTTGACCACCTTTGAGGGCGAAGACAGGCAACCGGTGTTAAGCAGTGATGGCCAGTGGATCTACTATCTGAGTGAGCAGAGCGGATTTTTCAATATCCATAAAATGTCGATCCAGGACCCAAGTGTGAATGAACAACTGACTCACTTTACATTTCATCCGGTTCGCTTTTTGAGCTACGGAAATGGAGTCCTTTCTTTTGGGTACGATGGCGAGCTCTACACAATGAGAGAGGGTGAGGAGCCTCAAAAAGTGGACGTTACTATCCGAACACAGGCGAATCGAAATCCCGACAGTTATATCTCGATCAATGGCGGTGTGCAGGAGATGGAGATCTCCCCCAATGGAAAAGAGATTGCATTTATCGCACGCGGTGAAGTTTTTGTGACGACAGTAGATGGGGCGCTGACCAAAAGGCTTACCAGCACACCCGAGGCAGAACGTTTTGTATCCTTCACACCGGACGGTGATGGGGTTGTTTATTCAAGCCTGAGAGACGGGCGATGGAACATCTATAAATCAACCCGAGTGCGGGATGAAGAGCCATTCTTCTATGCATCTACTCTTTTAAACGAGGAGGTATTGGTAAGTGATGAGGTTGATAACTACCTGGCTTCTTATTCGCCTGATGGAAAAAAACTGGCCTATATAGCCGATCGCAGAACACTCCGGGTAAAGGAGTTGGAATCGGGAGATACGGTAGACCTTCTTACACCGGAGGATATCTTTCATATGAGGGATGGGGATCAATATTTCAGATGGAGTCCGGATAGTAAATGGCTCCTGGTAGGGTGGAGTAAATTACTTCACAATAGCGAAGTACTGCTGCTTTCAGCAGATGGCAATGAACGAATTAATTTAACTGAAAGCGGATATATGGATTATGTACCCAAATGGGTGAATGATGGCAAACAGATGATTTGGTTCAGTAACAGGGACGGAATGCGTAGTTATGCAACCAGTGGGCGTACAGAAATGGATGTCTATACTATGTTCTTTTCGCAGGAAGAGTGGGATGAGTATAACCTGAGTGAAGAAGATTACAAGGTGATGCAGCAGATTGAAGAGGCTCTAAAAGCCGGCGATGATGAGGATGAGGATGAGGCTGAGGATGAAGAGGAAAAAGATGACGAAGTAGAGACCCTTCAGTTTGATATGGAAGGAATGAAAGACAGAATTGCGCGGCTGACCATTCACTCCAGCCTGTTAAGTGACGCGGTACTCTCTAAAGATGGTGAAAAACTCTATTATCTAACTCAGTTCGAGGGGAATTATAATTTATGGGAAACCAATCTCAGAACCCGTGAAACGAAACAAGCCATAAGGCTCAATACAGGCTCCGGCAGCCTGACATGGGACAAGGAGATGGAAAATTTGTATTTATTGAGCAGAGGGTCTATTTCAAAACTTGACATCTCCGGCAGCTCCTCAACTCCAATTCAGATTCGGGGAGAGATGAAATATGATGAGGTGGAAGAGAGAGAAGAGATGTTTGAACATGTATACGTGCGCACAAAGAATATTTTCTATGAGCCTACCTTTCATGGCAATGACTGGGATTTGCTATATGAAGAATATCAAAAATATCTTCCTCACGTTGGAAATTCATATGAGTTTGCCGAAATGATTTCTGAAATGATCGGGGAGCTAAATGTTTCTCATGCAGGTGCAAGATACAGTAAAAGTATCGAAAATCCGGATCAGACAGCGTCATTGGGAATATTTAAAGATTATAGTCATGCAGGCACCGGAATACGTATTGCTGAGGTGATAACGGGCGGGCCGCTTGATAAGGCAGCATTTGATATCGAAGCGGGCATGATCATCGAAAAAATTGACGGTGAGGCCATAACTCCTGATCGTGACGTTGCAAGTTATCTGAACAGAAAGGCAGATCAGTTTGTCCTGCTTGATGTTACAGGCCCCGGTATTGAAGGATCCAAACAGATTACCGTGAAACCCATTTCGCTTGGAGAGGAACGGAGCCTGCTCTATCGCAGATTTGTTCGCATGAATGAGCAAGAGGTAGATGAAAAAAGTAATGGCCGTTTGGGGTATGTGCATATCCCCGGAATGAGTGATGGTCCCTATCGGGATGTGATCCACGAAATGCTGGGCAAATACAGTGATCGGGAAGCAGTGATTGTTGATGCCCGTTTTAATGGCGGAGGTGATCTGGTTGCCGACCTGGCGATGTTTTTTACAGGGGAATCATTCAATACCTATGCTACTGCCGATAAAGATGTCGGTGGTGAACCGACATCCAGATGGACAAAACCGACATTGTCGATCATCAATGAGGGGATGTATTCGGATGGACACTGTTATGCAAGTGCATACAGCGAACTGGAGATCGGTACTACGGTAGGTATGCCGGTTCCTGGGACCTGTAGTTTTGCCGGATGGGAAGGTTTACCTGACGGAACCCGCTGGGGTGTGGTTCCGGTGAGCGCCCGTAATATGTCCGGGGAGTGGATGGAGAACAATCAGACAGAACCGATGATTGAAGTGAAAAATATGCCGGGACAGATAGATCAGGGTGTTGATCAGCAGTTGGATAAGGCGATAGAGCAGTTGTTAATGGAGGTTAGCGAAAGAAATTGATATTTGATATCACCTCTTAACGCGTCATCCTGATGAAGATCAGGATCTCAGGGCTTATGAGTTCTGCATGGGCTGTAGGTTTTGCAATGTTCAATGCCCTGAGATCCTGAAATAAATTCAGGATGACGGGTGGGGTAGGTAGGATGACGGGTTGGAGAGTAGGATGACGGTCTTGGTTGAGTGTGGTGCGACGGTCATGGTAGGCACAAAGAAATGCGTCATCCTGGCGGAGGTGTCTGTTGCACAACGTTTTTT
>DEMS01000033.1 GCA_002359315.1 Bacteroidetes bacterium UBA2664
GAATTTATTTCAGGATCTCATGGCAATGAGTTACACAAAATCCATTAATTATGATGAACAAAATCAGGCCTTTTATAATCGTTTTTTCGACTTTTTTAATTCTATTTGGTTTCACCCATCCATCGATAGCTCAGGGATTAACTCCAGATGATATCGTTGAATTGGAAACAGTAGGGGCAGTAGCCCTGAGTTCAGATGGAGATCACATTGCCTATACCTTAAGTGTACCACGCAGTGAAGGCGAATCCATTGGCAGAAATTATTCCGAGCTCTACATCATCCCTTCAATAGGCGGTGATCCTGTGGCTGTAGTTGAGAAACCGGGGAGTGCTAGTTCTCCACTATGGGGTGTTGATGGACGCCTCTATTTTACTTCCCGGATCGCAGAACATCACAATCAAACTCAAGTTTACTCTGTAAATGCATCCGGCAATGACTTGACCAGGCATACTACTGCAGAGCATGGCCTGAGTAATTATTCATGGAATGCAGATGGCTCTGTGCTGGCATATACCGCAATGGATCCCGTTTCCGAAGAGCGAAAAAGGCAAGAAGAACAAGGGTTTGATATGATTGTAGCCGGGGAAAATTTGCGTTATTCAAGGCTATGGATTCAACCCAGAGATGGAGAAGCGTCGATCGTCACTCCTGAAAATATGTATATCTGGGATTTTGCGTGGTCTACAGTTGACAATCGCCTGGCCATTCGTGTCAGTGATGAACCGGGAGCAGACGCGGGTCAAATGTATACGAGGTATGCCCTGATAGAACAGGATGGGAGCAATTTTGAAGAGTTAATGTCGACGCCGGGAAAAAAGGCAGCCATGAGTTGGTCGCCCGATGGCCGGTATCTGGCTGTGCTTGCCGGAAAAGTTTACAGCGATCCACTGGCTCAACGAATCTGGCTGCTCAACACTGATGGCAGTGAGAATCGGGATGTAACACCGGCCAATTGGGAGGGAACACCTGAATCTATCCACTGGATGGATAATCAAACACTGCTTTTTACGGCTGTGGAAAGATCTGCAACCGGATTATACACGATGGACCTTGCCCGTCTGGCACCTCGAATGTTAACAGGCGGTGATGATTTGATTTTCAGAAATGTCACCATGGATGCCCGTAGAAGTCTTTTTGCAGCATCTGTAAACACATCCTCTCATCCGGGTGAAGTTTACGTGATGAATTTACGAAGAGGCAATGAGAGACTCACGTTTCATAACAGTTGGTTATCGGATCGGGAGTTTGGAGAACAGAGTTCGATCACATGGTCCGGCGCAGATGACCTTGAAATTGAAGGTATTTTGGTGAAACCGGTTGGTTATCAAGAGGGTGTTCGTTATCCGCTGGTTGTACTGCCCCACGGCGGACCGGAAGGTATCAGTATGAATGGATGGAACACGCGTGCCCTCTATCCTGTACAGGTACTTGCCAATGAGGGGTATGTGGTTTTTGAACCAAACTATCGGGGAAGTGGTGGCCGTGGGACAGCCTTCGCTTCTGCAAATCATCGGGATTTGGGTGGAAAGGAGTTTGATGATGTTCTGCTTGGGATTGAACATCTAGACGATATAGGACTCATTGATCCTGAGAGAGTTGGAATATCCGGAACATCATATGGTGGATATTTTTCTGCATGGGCTGCCACGAGATATAGCGACTATTTTGCCGCCGGAATCACCTTTGCGGGGCTTTCAAACTGGGCTTCTTTTATGGGCACCACGGATATTCCACACGAAATGAGTGTTGTGCATTGGGATCTATATTGGTTCGATAATCCGGGCCAGAATTGGGAACGGTCACCGGTCGCCTGGCTTTACCAGTCAACCACTCCGTTGCTTGTTGCACATGGATTGGCAGATTATCGTGTCCATCCGGAACAGTCCATTCAGCTTCATCAATTTATGGATATGCTTGACATTCCGACCGGCCTGGTTCTCTATCCAAGGGAGCCCCACGGCCTCACAGAGCGGGCACATCAGCTTGATTTCATGAATCGGGTGGTTGAATGGTTTGATATGTATTTGAAATAGTAATTAAATACTCAGGTTCTGAACAGCCTGGTATATAATATTATCAGATTTCAAAAGTTCCTGAAGTGAATCCGATTATTCGATATGACATCTTATTGGATATAAATCCTGTCAGCGTGTTTGGTGTTTTGCATCCATTGGGTTACGATCATTACCGCCATCTGGGTTCAGACATGTTCTGGATGTAAAATAATTTTACAATTAAATATGAAGAATACAGCGTATAAATAAGTTATTTTATGTAGTTACTTATTCCAAGGTACCCTGCCAAATCACGATCTGATGATTGTTTTATAAAATCATACAAAGCCTGTATTTCAAACTGCCCTGTATATGTTTTTAAAAGATGTTGTGAGTCTTTAAAATTATTCATATTAAGACCAATTAAATCTGTTTCATACTTTTCGACAAATAACATTAATTTTGGAGTTGAAGAACCGCCTGATGTGTAATTGATAACGCCAAGATTAAATGCTCCGCCACCTATTAAAAGTTCGTCATAAGGTCCCGTTTTCTCTAAGTATTCTATCGCCCTATTACTTGAGTGATCATATGACATTCCTGTTGAAATAAATTTTAATGAAGCGTTTTTCATAGCTTCATCAAGTTCGGATTTTATGTAAGAAATCATATGATGCGTTTCCTTGTTATTCGAAAAAAAACAATCTGAAGAGCCTATAAAAACCAATCGGATATACACCCCACCTGATAAATCAATACTCCCCATCGATGTAGTATCTGCATTTTCATTCGTTTTTAGACCATATATTAAGCCTATCAAAAAAAGAACAATGGAAGCTAGAAATAATAAAGTAAACTCTTTTTTATTCATAAAATTGGTGTCCGTATTTAGGTTTAATTCAACAACAAATAAAGCAACCCATTTTCATTGATTACCACACCCTGATCAACAACATGCAACACTCTTTGACTCTCACCGACAGGCTTTATTGTATCATCACCTATTTTGTATAATGTTTTTTCAGCAACATCAAATGAATAATATGAAAACCATTGAGTGCCTGTAAAGCCCTCTTCCATTCCATGAAATTCAAGATCTCTAACTTCTCTCAATCTAAGCAATAACCATCTCTCATTTAATTGAGAAGAATGAGAGATAGTAGAATTACTGGCATATATACTACGACTACTATATCCACCTGCCCTTTTTTCAGATTCATAATATTTTTGAATAAAATCTGGAAGTTCATAAATATCAGTCAATTTTCCCTCAGCATCATGCACATATAGATACGGAAACACGGCAAATGCCACTACTATGACATTTAATTCAGGAAATAATCGTACTCTTCCACGTGAATTCATAGCTTCTCTAATAAGGGGTGATCGATCGCGATAGATGGGAAAAAACGATTGCTGTACCTCACCATCATAATTAATTTTATGAATCAAGTTTTGATCTGTATTGGAAGGATCAGGGTCATCTTCCCCCCCAAAACGAGAAATTCCTAAAAATTTAATGTGCCCATCGCCAGGAGCCAAAGAATAGTTATTGAAATCCGTATTTATTGTTTTGGCGTATTCACATAGTTCATTGTGGCATGTGAACATAGATATTTGGAAAACACCCATACCTATAAAGGCCTTGTTATCAAAGACAGATAATTCCCTGGAAAAATCTAAATCTCCAGGCCCCCTTCCTTGATTAGCAATATCATGGTATTTATTCTCTTTTACATCGTATTGAATCAGGCGATTTGTCCTTTTATCAAGGATCAAAAGGGAAGAATCGTTAACTGATGAAACATCAATATCACCCGTGGTTAACAATGTATCATTTACACCGGAGGCTAATAATATTGTCTCCGAATGATGCAAGCCATCACTTTCATCATTTAAAATAGTATAAAGCAACTGTACACTTTCTGGAAATTTATCAATAGATCCCCCTCCATCCTGAACTTGTAGCATTTCAGCTTCAATGTTTGAGTATGGCATTTTTTTAGGTACTGGGTGCAGCGTAACACCACTTGTGTTCGATTCCCTGGCGCAAGAAATCAACAAACAAATGGATATAAATACTAAAATCTTATCTTTAAGCATATTCACCTTATTTTTATTAAGACAAGCTTTCAAGATGATATCTGAAAGCTTGTCCCGTTTCAAAAAGATGAGGAATTATGTGGACCCACCTGGTTTTGGTGCTCCGTTTTCACATCCACTTGGCCCCCAAGTACAAGTTGTTGCATTTTGATTTGGATCACATTGTCCAGGATTACTATACTGGTCATCAGGACAAACCCATCCATAGTAGGGGTCACTATATGCTTCAGCTGTACCGTTTCCTTCAACTAACCCTAAAAGCAAAAAACTTGCTAATACTAGCATTGATAATAGATTTTTGACATAAGTTTTCATAATTATACCTTTTTTTAAATATTAATTGTCTTAGAATAAATGTTAAAATTTGAACATATATTCTCCATCCACCAATCTCTTTGGTGGTTTTTCAAAACTAATTAATTATTAAAAATCTAAACCCACAAGCAGAAGTTGTTCCGAATTTGAGAATGTTGTTCCAGATTTGTGCATTTTGCTCCGAATTTGAGTACATGACAATCATGTTATTTTCTCATTCAACCATAAAAAATCTATTTGAACATCATTTTGCAGAAGTTCCATTTTCAATTCCGTGAAGTTTGTATTATAGAAAGACGATAAAAACATGGATACTTTTTTCGCCTTTTCAAACCCCGCATCAAGTGCTACAGCATAGCAGCTTGCTTCCACACCTTCTTTGAGGATTAAATGTACTACCTTTTCATATTTCATTTCCCGTAGAATGATTTTTGGCGGCTTTCCGTAAACCCTTTTCATGGATTTACATAACCATCTCCGTGAAACTCCGGCTTCATCTGCCCAACTCTGCACATTTGGAATAACCTTAATCTGATCCTCCAAAAGCTGAACAGCCTGCCTTGTTCTATATTCTATAAGTGTATAGGGTTTGTTTGTTTGTTTGTTTGTTTGTTTGCACTTTCCTTTTCTTCATGCATAATAGCTACTATTTGTTATTTAAAACTAGTTCTATATATGTATGAACCGGATTCCGGAAATTCCTTACAAAAAAAATTCAAAAACAACTTCTAATGTTGACCATTTACAAATTCCCTCTCTCTAATGATGCATATAACCGAAGTATGTTACAGTTTTTATTATCTTTATCGATTTAGAATTAATTTATTGCTCTTAAGCATCTATCGATTGATTTTTCAGGTATCATGATTCAGAAGAAAGGCCTTGAAGAATTGGAACCACTTCAAGTCTCATACATATTGATCATTATCTCAACATCTAAAGGTATATAGCCAGACGGTTGATTTGTTCTACTTTTAAGCTTCGAGTTCCGGTAGATTGGTTTGACTTGTATTTGAAGTAAAGGTCATTGATTTTTAAAAACCTCAAGTGCACCAGTCAGATAGACCAACGGCGCATTCCAGTTGATCGTTACCTCATTGGTTGAATAACTGCACCAATCATCCAGAAATGTGGTTGCAGGCAGATCAGCCGGATATTCACAGCCGTCCTGCTGACCCGCTTGTGGCCCACCGGCCACAAACCCGGGCACCGGATCTTCAATCCCGTCCGCTGCTGATTGACGGTGGTGAATTCCCTTCGGTGGTTTGCTGCCAAACCCGGTAACGAATGAATAACCCGTTGCATTTCTACCCAACAGATAGTCCATATTCGCAAGAGCTGCATCCAGATAATCCTTTACTCCGCTCAACCGATAGGCCAGTATGAGCATGAGTGAATGGTTCCCTATCACACCATTGCTACCCCATACAAAATCACTTCTGCCGTATCGGCCCATCGTAATTGCATAAGGCGATCGGTCATACTCCTCCAGAAGCTCATTACCCTGTCCCATAATTATTTCTTCGATCAGGTTGAGATCAGCTGCATCTGTCAGATTATTGCGATGATGTGCCAGTGAAACCCAAGCAAGTGGCCTCACATAACTCCAGCTTGGAATCCCCACATTTATCTGGTCAAAATCTCTTGCATTCCAATAGTCATCAATTCGCGTGGTGATATATAACTCCGCTGCAGCCCAGTCGAATTCATCCTCCAGTTTACGATTTCCGTACGCGCCTGTTTGAATATCAGACGGCTGCTCATAATAGACTTCCGGGTTCTGAACCGCCCATGTCCAGGCAAATTCAGCAGCCTCCAGTGCTTCCCCGGCAAAACCCGGATCATATTCATTATAAACACGCGCAGCGGTAGCCATCACAGCTGCAAAATTCAGGGTGCCACCTGTGGATTTCATCACTGCAAACCGATCGGCCGTTGCTTCATGCGGCATAACCATTCCTGCGAAATCTTTGGTTGTTATTTTGTGATAAACGCCGCCGTCATGCGGATCCTGAGTCGTTATCAACCAATCCAGATTCCAGCGAATCTCATCCAGCAGATCCGGGACTTTATCCCCGGATTCAGGAATATTCAGATCCAGGTTCCGATAATACTCCGGAAAATGTTCAAACGCAGCAAGAAGTGTATAGGTGCTGATTCCGGAATTGACCGCGTACTTATTATAATCACCTGCATCATACCAGCCCTTCGGTGAGGAAAACTCATATCCCTCCGGACGCTCCTCCGTTGCTGCCGATTCGTGGATGTAGACCACTTCATCCGGATGACCCATCGGACGGGCCCATCTTCCGGCGTGCTCCTCTATCAGTTCTGTTGATGCACGGTTGAAATAAAATGCTTTGATGGATGCTTTCGATAGATCTATCAGGATCTCATCTCGTATTGCGAAATCGAATGAGTGTCCGGCCGATTCATGCTCTATTCGATATCTGCCCGGAGTAGTAAAATCGGAAAAATCAGCAATCGATACGGTTTCACCCGAAAGGTCCCAGAATTTCGGTTCATTGGTTTCCGCTTCATAAGCAGGCTCATCTGTAGATATGTCAACAACTCGAAAGATGCCCGTGGCGCCATCCGGCAGGATCGCTATTTTTGGGGCATCCGGATAAAATCCTATTTGATTCAGTTTGATGTCACCCTGAGCATAAATCGAAGTAGTTGAAATAAGGAAGTTCGTAATCAAAAATATTGTAATTCTTATCTTCAATTTTTATCGGTTTAATTAATTTAAAGTCTCAGTCTTGAAGAAAATCCTACATTATTTTTTTTGAAAATTCTGTCAATCCGATATTCAAAATTTGCAGATTTTGTGAATTCAGGCGAATCAAATACGGAATAGGTATTTCATTCTTCAGCCCGGGTTCTACATACTGTATCTCTATTTTGTTTTTATACAACTCTATATGTTTCAATTTTTCCCACTTGAATGAACTCTCCCAAGCGGTTTTACTCGATCGGATTCCTTCATCATTTAAGTAAATTTCGGGTAGACGTAGATTAATTAAACCTAATGCGTAACCGCCAGCGCCTATCGTTAATAGCAGTCCTAAAGCTAAATTTATGTACCACCTTTCCATCATCTCCCCATTAAAAAAGTTGTACGTGTGACCACCTAAAATTAATACACCACAAATTCCTAGAACTGTAAACCAAATTCTCAATATTTTGTGGTTACCGGTTATAATTATCTCTTTCATAATAATCTTAGATTATTGATTCTCCAGAGGCAAATTTAATGAAAATAGAATATTCTTTTCCCATCATTTATTTCCAAATCTCTCCATGGCAGCATCCAGCATTTTGATAGTTGCTGTTGCGCCTGAACGTGAAGCGCCGGTTTCTTTTACCTTGATCAGGTCATCAAGAGAACGCACGCCGCCTGCCGCTTTAACCTTTACATTCGGGCCGGAATGTTTTCTCATCAACTTCAGGTCGTCGAGGGTGGCACCGGTATAGTTATAGGAGCCGTCGGATTGCTTAACAAAACCAAAACCGGTTGAGGTTTTCACATAATCAGCGCCAACCTCTGTACAGATTTCACAAAGTTTAATTTTGTCCTCAGTACGAGTCACAAAATCCGTTTCAAAGATGACTTTAACAATTGCGTTGTACTTGTGAGATGTCTCTGTTACGCTACGGATCTCTTCTTCGATGTAATCCCAATCTCCCTGAAGTGCTTTTCCAATGTTGATCACCATATCTATTTCTAGTGCTCCATCCTGACACGCTTTTTCAGTCTCAAACACCTTTACTTCAACAGATGAATTTCCTGCCGGGAATCCAATCACACAACCCACCAACACATTAGAACCTTTCATCAACTCAACGGCCTGCTTAACTGCATATGGTTTAACACAAACCGAGGCAACATCATATTTCTTAGCGACTTCACACTCCCTTTTCAAGTCATCATCGGTTAATGTAGGATGAAGAATAGAGTGATCTATCATTTTGGCGAGTTCCTTTACTTTTGGATTCATTTGATTGTTGTCTTTTTTTAGTTCTTGAATTCAATTTTCCCACTTCTAGATTTTGAAACAACCGGTGTTGATAGTGATATTATTGATTATGCATCTCAACATCGATATAAACTGATTGTTTATAATTCGTGATGTCCTGCTATCAGCACCCATGGTTCCGGACCCGGTGAATGAAGTACTTCACCCGTTTCTGTAATATCGCTCTCTACCCACTTACCGGTCTTTGGATTGAACCAGCGAATTGGAAGTGGATCTGATAATCCTTCAAGGCGGACAGACCCACCTTCAGGAAGATAGACAATATATAGTTCACCGGGTTTTGCAAGTGCTAATTCTCCGTTGGCAAGATCATGGCGGCGTTCGATATCGGTGATATCCAATCCTTCCAATGCATGTGACACATAACCGACATACCGGCTACCTTCAAATTCGATGGCCTCATGCCATGCTGCTTCTGTATCGGCCCATGCAGGCCAGCCGCTTTCATCTGACGAAATTTTCCAGTTCCAAAGGCCTCCGGCACCATAAATGTGTCCCATCGTGCCACCGGATGTTATGTTGAGCCATGCTTCATGACCCTGCCACCATCCTGTTGCATGTTCAGAATGATTGATTTGTTCATACGTAGGTTCACCATTCGCTACAGCTTTAGTCGGTTTATTATCGTGCATCAGATACACTTTATGGGGCAGATGTTCTCCCCCATGTCCGGTCTGTGCCCACTGGAAATCGAGCCATTCGGCATCCTGATAAGATTTGTTGTAATGAAAAGCATGTCCGGGATCATCGGTCCAGTTTGCCGATCGATCGTCAAACGGACTGTAATGAATACCCGTCGGCTGGCGGTAGGCATCCCATTCATGAGTAGTGATACCGGCCGGTTCGGTTACCGGTTCCCTACCTGTGCCATCGGCAGAAACCAGCCACATGGCATGACGTGCACCGTATCGGGCAATAAGATATTTGGTATACCGTGAATATTCACTGGGATCGGCGCCCGCTCCGAGTGTAGAAAGACCTTTCCAGCCAAACCCCTGAAATACCGGGTTGTATACCGGCACAATACCATGATCCAGCAAAATGCCGGTCAGACGGTCAAGTTGCCGGAAATATTCCACATTAAGCTGAGTCAGCCGGCTATCTTTCAAATCTTCAAAAGCAACTCCAAATCCCCCGGGCTCACTGCGATTTCGCGATCCTTCAGCATTACGATCGGGCTGAACCGACATCAATAATGCGGTGTTAAAACCTCTCTCCTGTCGGTTTTGTGCGTAACGTGTCACCGTTTCAACTGTACCCCTGAAGGGTAAGGCCCAAGGTGTATCTCCGATTACAAAAAATGGCGAGCCATCCGCATGTACAACATTTCGTTTACCGTCAGACATCTTCAACAACCCTTTTTGAACTAGCGGGTTCTCACCGATATATGGTTCTGATTTCAGCTCACCTCTAACACCATGAAGGCCGGCATCATCCATATTTGTGGAGAAAGATTCCCACTGCCAGATTCCTTCATCATAAGGGGATGCAAACCTCACTTTCCATACATTTTCTCCATCCCAGAAAGCAGGGCGTCTAATATCAGTTTGCTGAGGGCCGCTAAATACCACATGAACATCAACATCTGTGTACGGGTTATCGTATTGGGATACTGATTCTAAGGTAATTTCAATCTCTTTCCACTGTTCTGCCGACATGATCTGCGTTCTCTCACCGACACCCATCAAAAAAACCAAGCCGAACATAAAGAATGTTTTTCGTTTTATTAGTTTCATTGAGATCTGATTAAATTTTTTACTTTTTTGGATTATATCATGGATTGCTAAACTATAGAACCCTTTATCACATGTTATAAAAGTAATATTTCGCAGTGATATTAAGTCCAAGAATCAGGAATGAATACGTACCGCTGAGTTGGATTTTATTTTATGGATCAATCCGTTTTCATCGTAATCACGATCACTCCATTTGCACCACGCATTCCGAAATCACTTGCCTCACTGCCACTAAGTACACGAACACTGTTAACATTAATCATGTTAATCATACCATTGACAACTCCATAACTGTGCCCCATAACGACTCCGTCAACCACAAACAGAGGCTGCAGTTCAGCTCCGAATGAAGAGGCCCCTCTGATTTGAATATCGATATCATCTCCCACTCCATCAATCTTTACTCCGGGCAGCCTTCTTAAATAATCAGAAAGGTTTCTGTACTTTGAAAAATCGGTCTCTGAATTACTGACAGACTCAGAATCTCTATATACATTATCGGAAGTACTGCAACTGATGAAAACCATTGAAAGAGTTAAAAGTATAAAAATTGGTAAGTATCTCATGATAATTGTTCTGTTAAGTTCCATGAATATGAATCCGACTCACAGCTCTTAATTCCTCTTGTGCAACCATATGCATAATGTCTTATAATGAAATCTACACTTTTGTTCTACAAATTCTAAGCCTGATCTCGACATATTAACTGAAGAATTTACAGAAATGTTTACATTGAATAAGGTTACATGTTTTTGAGTTTGCACTACACCAATAACAAACCAATACTCAAATATGAAAAAAGAGATGGAATTTGATAATAAGAGTCTATCCAGACGAGATTTTGTTAAAGCATCAACCATCACAGCCGGGGGTTTGATGTTGAGTACCTTACCTCTTGGTGCTTCAGCTTATGCAGGAGGAAATGATACACTGAAAGTGGCCTTGATCGGATGCGGAAATCGCGGGACCGGTGCAACATTTCAAACTTTAAATGCCGATGAAGGGGTGCAACTGGTCGCCATGGCGGATATTCTGGAAGACCGGATGGAGGAGAGTTACAATGGACTGGTTCAACGATATGGCGGATCAGATAAATTGAATGTACCCGAAGAGCATAAGTTCATCGGTTTTGATGGGTATAAACAAGCCATTGCTCTCGCTGATGTAGTTCTTCTGACGACACCTACTTTTTTCAGGCCTCTTCATTTTGAGGAAGCTGTCAGACAAGGGAAACATATTTTCATGGAAAAACCGGTCGCTGTGGATGCAGCAGGAGTTCGACGGGTTCTCGAGGCCGCCAAAACAGCAAAGGAAAAAGATCTGAATATCGTGGTTGGTTTGCAGCGGCGTTATGAAACACGTTATCGAGAGTTGTACCGGCGGATTCAAAACGGGGAGATCGGGGAGATCATATCCGGACAGGTTTACTGGAATCAAGGCCCATTTTATTATGTGCCCCGACAGCCACAATGGTCCGAGTTAGAGCATCAAATCCGTAACCATTTTCACTTTATCTGGCAGGCCGGTGATCAGGTTCTGGATCAAATGATACATAACATTGATGTCGCTAACTGGTTTCTGGGTGAGTATCCAATTTCTGCCCAGGGTATGGGCGGACGCGAAGTGAGAACCGGCAGTGAATATGGACAAATCTTCGATCACAATTTTGTAGAGTTCAGATATCCAAGCGGAGCCGTTATCTCTGCACAGTGCAGGCAAATTCCCGGGTGTTATAACCGGGTAGCTGAAGATTTTAACGGTTCTGAGGGTTTTGCCTCAACAGGCAGTCCAAATCCTTTTGCCTTGTTAGATCGGCAAAAAAATGTGAAGTTTGTCTATGAATCCGATAATGATAAGAGTCCATATCAAATTGAACATGATGAACTCTATCAGGCGATCCGAAGCGGAGATACCATAAATAATGCTGATTACGGGACTAAATCCACCATGAGTAGTATTATGGGTTTCATGGCTACTTATTCCGGCCAGTTTTTGGAGTGGGATAAGGCATTGGCATCAGAAAAACGGATGTATCCTGACCACAATCTACGGCCTGAAGATGTGAATTGGGACACACCCGCACCTGTACAACCGGATGAAAATGGAAATTATCCGATTCCTGTACCCGGTGTAACTGAAGTCATTTAATTTGAAAAGATGTGGTCTTCTGTTCCAATATTGCAACAAATGAATACTCCATCTATATAAAGTGATTGTATATATAAATGATGTATGATGAATATTTAGATAAAGAATTAGTCGGAAAAAAATCAGGCCTACGGCAGTTCGGAATGGCCACATACGTCTGGTTAATTCCAAAAATAATGTTTCGAAACAAAGGAATGTAATAATACTGCTTAATCGTTGTTATAATAGATAGCACGATAATCCAACTTAATTTTACAATTTAAACTGTTTTCACTATGTTAACTTCTTAATGAAACTTCTCCGAAAACATATAGCCCCGATTCTAAAACTGGCACTGGGTTCTTTTTCATTTTCATGGGTCTTACTTGTTTTAGCTGTTCCTTTTCAGGTTGCTACACTTGGAGAATCACACCAGTTATTCTTTATTTATAATTCGGATGAAGGTTGTTATGAATTGGTTATGGATCATCACAAAGATCTGGACCCAAATCACATTGCAGAGGACCAAGAGAATGAATATCACTCTATTCACAGTTCCTGCTGTTATGATGGTTTTTTGGTAAAAACAAAAAAAGTAGTTGACCAGCAAACAACAAATTTTTCTGCTCCACAACTTCTCTTTACCACTACTCTCTACTCAGAAAATAATTCTGATTTACTTTTAGAAAGAGATTTACCTCCCCCAAAGACATCTCTCAACGTAATTCGCGTTACCCGTCTTCTTATTTGATACCCGCTCTTCTATTTAGGCAGAATTAAACACTGTCCAATCATTTTATACTACGCATAAGCAGATCTCAAAGATCATATTGTATAAAATCCGTCTTCCCCAAATACTTTTAAACCTTAAATGAATAGATATGATTGAAAATATCATCCACTATTCCGTGCGCAACAAATTGATTGTCGGTTTGTTTATGCTGGCCTGGATCGGCTGGGGCGCATGGTCTCTAACTCAACTTCCCATCGATGCCGTGCCGGATATTACTGATAATCAGGTGCGCGTCGTGACCACAACTCCTACCCTTGCTACACAGGAAGTGGAGCAGTTTGTTACCTACCCTGTAGAACTTGCTATGGCAAATCTGCCTGGCGTAAAAGAAATGCGTTCAGTTTCGAAAATGGGCCTTTCTGTTGTTACAATTGTCTTTGAAGATGATATGGGTACCTATAATCCCCGCCAGTTAGTCAGCGAACAATTGGAATCGGCTAGTGCCAATATCCCCGAAGCCTTTGGTTCACCTACACTCATGCCCATTACTACCGGATTGGGAGAGATTTACCAGTATACACTTGTGGTAGATGATACAAATAAAGATGAATACGACATTACAGACCTTCGTACGATCCAGGACTGGATTGTCAAACGACAGCTTTCAGGTGTGCCCGGCGTTGTAGAAATCAACAGTACGGGTGGTAATGTAAAGCAATACGAGGTAGCCGTAAACCCGGAAAAACTGAGAAGCATGAACCTGACGTTCTCTGATGTTATGGAGGCGCTGGAACGTAATAACCGTAATGTCGGTGGCAGTTATGTGGAAAAAGGACCGGAGGCAATCTTCATTCGCGGAGAGGGATTAGCCGAAAATTCAGATGACCTTAAAAAAATTGTGGTGGATACCCAAAACAAGATACCGGTCTTGATTGGGGATATTGCTGAGGTGAAGTTTGGCCATGCCGTACGCTACGGAGCCATGACCCGTAACGGAGAAGGTGAAGCTGTGGGTGGACAGGTATTAATGCTGAAAGGTGAAAATTCTGATCAGGTTGTTGAAAATGTAAAAGAGCGCATTTTAGATATTCAGCAATCTTTGCCTGAGGGAGTGTCCATAGAACCGTTTATTGACCGAGCAAAACTAATTAATAAAACCACTTCTACTGTTTCAGAAAATCTCATACTGGGAGCATTGATTGTAATCTTTTTCCTGGTACTTCTCTTAGGAAATATTCGCTCTGGTCTGATTGTAGCATCAGTGATTCCGTTGGCTATGCTTTTTGCAATTGGAATGATGAATACATTTGGGATTACTGCTAACCTCATGAGCCTTGGAGCCATAGATTTTGGAATTATAATTGATGGTGCGGTTATTATCGTTGAGTTCACATCGTATCTGATTTCCTCTCAAAAGCCAGAACTCCAAAAATTGAAAGGGGAAAACCTATCCAAACGAATCGATGATTTAGCCATAGAATCGGGGGGGCGAATGATGAGTTCAGCCTTCTTTGGTCAGTTAATTATCTTAATCGTATTTGTACCCATTCTTACACTCACCGGAGTTGAAGGAAAAATGTTTCAACCCATGGCTTTAACTTTCGGTTTTGCAATGATCGGAGCCATTCTGCTCTGTCTTACCTATGTACCTGCTGCATCAGCGCTTTTTCTTAAGCACGGAGGTCGGGGGGAACTTAAGTTTTCCCAATACCTTATGGACTTTTTGACCTACCGAATATATCGTCCCTTAATAATTTCAGCACTTCGCAATAAAGGTTTGGTTGTCGGAAGTGCTGTATTACTTCTAGTCACAAGCTTATTCGTATACAGTCGTATGGGTGGAGAATTTATACCCCAACTTGACGAAGGAGATTTAGCTATTCACCCCATTACAAAACCCGGAACCTCTTTGAGTAGAGTCATCGATAACAATACCAAAATGGAGCAAATGCTATTGAATGAATTTCCGGAGATAACTGAGGTAGTATCCAGAACCGGAACAGGTGAAATTCCTACCGATCCAATGTCACTGGAGATGTCGGATATGTTTATCATTTTAAAAGACAAAAGTGAATGGGTAAGTGCGGACACTAAAGATGAACTTCTGGATAAAATACGTACCACTCTCACTCAGCTACCTGGTATTGAAATTGCCATTTCACAGCCCATTGAAATGCGTTTTAATGAACTGATGACAGGAATCCGTGAAGATATCGCTGTAAAAATTTATGGGGAAGACCTACAGATTCTTGCTGACCTTGGTGAACAGGCTCGTACGATCATTAGCCAACTCCCCGGCGCATCAGATATCAATCTGGAGCAAACTACCGGGCTACCCCAATTAAAAGTGAAGTATAACCGTAGTCAGATGGCTCGATACGGCGTAGACATTGAAACGGTTAATGAACTGATTCAAAGCGCGTATGCAGGAGGTAAAGCCGGTGTTATTTATGAAGGAGAACGACGGTTTGACCTTGTCGTTCGTTTGGCCGAACCTCATGTAAGCGATCTGGAATCTATCCGAAATCTTTACGCCATTGCTTATGATGGAGATCAGATTCCGCTTCAAGAAATGGCCGAATTTAGCTATGAAGACGGCCCGGCACAAATTTCCAGGGATAATACCCGTCGTAGAATTGTAATTGGCGTGAATACAGGTAATCAGGATGTCCAAACTCTGGTGGAGGAAATCCGGCTAAGTCTGGAGCGGGAATTGGATCTGCCGCCGGGATATAATATTACCTATGGAGGTCAATTTGAAAATTTACAACGTGCCCAATCACGTTTGTTATTTGCAGTGCCTCTATCACTCGCTCTGATTTTTATCCTGCTCTATTTTTCTCTGAAGTCAATAAAACAGGCACTATTGGTTTTTACAGCCATTCCACTGGCTACCATTGGAGGGGTATTTGCATTATGGCTGCGAGATATGCCCTTCAGTATCTCTGCGGGAGTTGGATTTATTGTACTTTTTGGGATTGCAGTACTCAACGGAATCATACTAATCAGCTTTTTCAATGAACTAAAACAAGCAGGGATTTCCGATGTAAATCGACAGATTCTAATGGGAACTAGACAGCGTTTGAGACCCGTTCTGCTTACAGCGGCTACTGACCTGTTTGGATTTTTACCGATGGCACTATCCACAGCCGCCGGAGCCGAGGTACAGCGTCCATTGGCTACTGTAGTGATTGGAGGTTTGATTACGGCAACACTGTTAACCCTGATTGTGTTACCTGTATTATACAGTTTGGTAGAAAATCGTTCATGGAACTGGAATTTTAAACCAGTAGTTGCTACAAGTATTGTCTTGCTTTTATTCGGTACATCTACTCCAATTTTAGCACAAATAGCCAATACAGACTCTATTCTTACGCTTCATGAGGAACAGGCTGTGGAGATGGCTCTTGAGCGATATCCCGAGATTCGAGCAGGTGAACTGGCCATTGAAAGGGAAACGGCTCTATCGCGAACTGCTTTTGAACCTTTTGCCACTCGGTTATACATGTCTCAGGAAGAAGCAGGATATGGCAATAGCGGTATAGAAAATTTTGGTATTGAACAAGAATTCGAATTTCCGCTGAAATCTATCCGGAAGCGACAGGCAGGCCGTGCACGAACGGATCTAGCCCGCAATAGATTTTCATTATCTCGCGCAGAACTTCGAAAAGAAGTTCGGTTGGCTTGGCAGCAATGGCGATACACCATAGCATTATTAAATTTACAGACACGTCTTGCTGAATCTTATCGCGACTTTTCCAGGGTAGCAGAAATCAGACATGAAAGCGGTGACATTGACCGATTAGAACTAATTAGTGCTCTGTCACAATATGATGAAGTACAGGCTAAGCTTGAAGAAGCAAAAGCCAATTTGTCGATTGCTGAACACCGGCTCCAAAATCTAATTATGACGAATGTTCCATTATCTCCACCGGATGAGCATTTTGTACCCCTTAATATGCCAATTGTTCAAAATGATTCGGTGATTGTATCCCATCCGTTACAGGATATCGGACAAAGTTTAGTTGAAGTTAAAGAAAAAGAATCCGCAATTGAACGTTCACGATTCTGGCCGAATATTTACGGTGGATATAAACGACAGCGTATAAATGGTTCAGATGGATTTTTCGCGTGGGAAATCGGTATCCGAATTCCACTATGGTTTGGTCCACAGCGCCAAAGGGTAAAAGCGAGCCGCATTGAAGAAGATATTGCACAAGCCAATTATCAGACTATTCAGATAAATCTAGATAGCCGTTACGAAGAGGCTCAACAAAATCTTGATAAATGGTGGCGTCAATATGAGCTCTATAAGGCCAGGCGAGAACAAAATGCTGCTGAGATCCAAAGATCGGCAACGAGGCAGTATGAAGAGGGCAGCATAAGCTATACGGTGTTTACCCAGTATTTAAATCAAGCTGTACGAATCGAAGAGACCTATCATAAAGTCGTAATGAGCCTAAATGAGGCCATTATTGAACTCAATTATTTACAAGAAACTCACTAATATTAAAATTTAACATAATGAATCAACGAACATATATAATTGCACTTTTATTAACCCTCGGCCTCATATTATCCGGCTGCTCGGGTGACCCTTCGCATAGCGAAAACAGTGATCATACACATGAAACCACTGCTCAGGTTGATGCACATGACGAATTCGAAGTACACGAGCATGAGGAGGAATCGAGCGATCATGCCCATGAAGAGGAAGCCCAATTTGGTAAAGTCCAAGAACTTAAGAATGAAGATGAACATGCTGATGAAGAATCCGTGCACCTGACCGGTCTTCAGATAGAAACAGCCGGAATCGAATTTGGTACTATGCAATCATTACCACTTGGCGAAACCATTAAGACCAACGGTTTTCTTGAATTGCCTCCTCAAAACCAGGCCAAGGTAAGTGCTGTTTTGGGTGGAATCGTCAAGAACATTTACGTGCGAGAGGGAGACTCTGTTAACGCAGGTGATGTTCTGGCTGAACTGGTAAATCCATTGTTCTCTGAAATGCAGGCAGCCTACCGCAAAACAGCACAACAAATCGGGTACTTAGAATCAGATTATCGACGAAAAGAGAGGCTTGCCAATGATGAAATTGGTTCTCAAAGAGAACTTCAGCTTGCCCGATCTGAGTATGAATCAGCACTGGCAGAGATGCAATCACTACAATCGAAGCTAAGAATGCTGAATTTGAATCCGGAACAGGTACTAGAAGGTGAAATATCAGAAAGTATTCAATTGAAAGCACCCATAGGTGGCTTTGTACGTGTGATCGAAACCAGCATTGGTCAATATGCCGATCCCACATTAGATCTGTTTGAAATCGTGGATAATGAGCACATTCACATCGATCTATTGGTGTACGAAAAGGATATTCATAGAGTAAATGTGGATCAGAAAGTACTATTCAAGTACACGAATCAGCCCAATGACCAGTTTTACCGTGCACGAATATTTTCGGTGGGTAAAGCCTTTGAGGATAACCCAAGAGCAGTAAGAGTGCATGCCGAAATTGTAGACCGGCAAGATGGCCTTTTACCGGGCATGTTTGTTGAAGGTCGCATCGTAACTGGGACTAGTCAATCTAAAGTGCTTCCTGAAGGTGCTATAGTTCGTGATGGAGAAGAATATCTTGTTTTTGCCTTGCAAGAAACTGATACACCCGGAAGTAATGAAGAGGATTTTGACCATGCCCAAGAAGGTGAAGAGCAGGAATTTAAAGTGATCAAAGTCCGCCCTGGTATTACCGACACCGGGTACACGGAAGTACGATTCTTTGAATCTCAATCAGAAGATATCCGTTTTGTAACCAAAGGCGCATATTACTTACTTGCCGAAATGAAAAAAGGAGAGGGCGGACACGAACATTGATTCACAAATAGATCAACCATCACAGAATTATCGGTGTGGCTGGAATTATATTTAAGTGGATTTTTTAGCAAGTTCTAATGTTTATTTCACTATATAACTTTTTATTCTTATGAAAAAAGTAACCATTGAATTACCTGTTTTACTACCGGATATTCCTGATATCGACGACCCATGTGTCCCACGACTCATCGGAACCCTTAAAAGCAGGGTCGGCATTTCATACGCCCACGTAAAACTGGATGATAATGGACAAACTATTCTGTGTATCCATTATAATCCACATGTAATTACGCTTAAACGTATCAAAGAAATTGCTAAAACCACAGGAGCAAAACTTCACGATACGTTTGGCCACCTGGTTAATAATATTTCAGGTATTCGCCATTCTCGTCATGCACGCACTATCACCCAACGCTTAAACAAAATACCCGGTGTTGTGGATGCCTATGCTTCTGCATCGGGTCAGGTTCGTATTGAGTTCAACCGCAATAAAACCTCGAAGGATGGTTTGCTAGGTAAACTTGATGAAATGGGGCTTCGTTCGAAGAGCGATAAAGAAACAAGTACCTTAAAGCAGAAAAAACACAAAGGAACAGAGAAAGATCATGACCATGATCACGAACATGGCGGTATATTTGGTGAGAAAACGGAGTTAGTTTTTTCACTGATATCCGGCGGACTCCTTGCGGCAGGATTCGGACTATCATTTGTGCGCGGATTTCCCGAATGGGCTTCCCTTGCTCTATATATAGGTGCCTATTTCTTTGGCGGTTTTTATCTGGTGCAGGAAGCGTTCACTGAATTAAGAGAAGGAAATTTTGAAATCGATTTTCTGATGTTAGTTGCCGCGATCGGTGCTGCCATTCTTGGTGAGTGGGCAGAAGGTGCACTACTGCTCTTTCTTTTTAGTCTTGGTCATTCATTGGAGCATTATGCGATGGGACGAGCTCGTGATGCCATTAAAGGTTTGGCCGACTTAGCTCCTAAAACCGCGCTAAGAAAAACGGATGGAGATACAGAGGAAGTTCCAGTGGATAAACTAGAGACAGGAGATGTTATTGTTATTAAGCCCAACAGCAAAATCCCTGCCGATGGGGTCATCATTAATGGACAGAGCAGCGTCAATCAGGCCCCTATTACCGGTGAAAGTGTCCCGGTTGATAAAATGGAGTTCACCAACATGGACACCATCAAACAAAAACCGGATTCGATTGAAGATAAGTATCGGGTCTTTGCCGGAACTATCAACGGAAACGGTAGCTTGGAAGTAAAAGTCACTAAACTATCAAAGGATTCAACTCTCTCTCGATTAATATCGTTGGTGAACGAAGCAGAAACGCAAAAATCACCTACGCAACAATTCACCGATAAATTTGAGAAATACTTCGTACCCTCAGTGCTTGTATTAGTGGTCGTACTTCACTTTGCTTTTCTAGTTGTTGATGAGCCGTTTTCAGAAAGTTTTTATCGAGCAATGGCAGTGTTAGTGGCTGCCAGTCCCTGTGCATTGGCTATTTCTACGCCAAGTGCGGTATTAAGTGGGGTGGCACGTGCGGCGCGAGGCGGAGTACTTATTAAGGGTGGCGGCCCATTGGAGAATCTGGGGGGTCTCAAAGCATTGGCTTTTGACAAGACAGGGACGCTAACAGAAGGTAAACCCAAAATAACCGATGCGATTCCTTTTGAGGATGCCGATGAAAAAGAACTCCTCACTGTGGCGGTAGCGGTCGAAAGCCTTAGTGATCATCCGCTGGCGGCTGCGGTAGTCAGGGATGGAAAAGAGAAATTAAATGGAGCTGAACTCCCTGACGCAGAAGATCTGGAATCCGTTACAGGAAAAGGGGTTAAAGCTATGATAAACAACTCGCCTGTATCTATTGGAAATTTGAAGTTATTTGAAGAAACCGATGGTACAGACATTCCCGCAGAACTGAAAGATCAGGTTAAAAAGCTCGAAGAAGAAGGAAAAACAACCATGGTGGTACGCTCAGGTGAGCGTTACCTTGGAATCATCGGACTAATGGACACCCCGCGAGAGGATGCCAAAGAGGTTATCCAACAACTACGCTCAATTGGTTTGACTCACCTCATTATGCTCACTGGTGACAACCAACGGGTAGCCGATGCCGTTGCCAAAGCCATTGGCATAGACGATCCCAAAGGAAGCCTGCTGCCGGAGGACAAGGTTGAAGCGATCAAAGAGCTTAGAAAAATGGAGGGTGAAGTAGCTATGGTGGGCGATGGCGTCAATGATGCCCCGGCGATGGCTAACAGTACCGTAGGTATTGCCATGGGAGCAGCCGGTTCAGATGTAGCACTTGAAACTGCTGATGTAGCATTGATGGCTGATAAGCTTTCCGTGCTACCTTTTGCCATTGGGCTGAGCCGAAAAACCAAAACCATCATCAAGCAAAACCTGTGGATGAGCTTGGGCATGGTTGCCATCCTAGTACCTGCTACGATCTTTGGCTTGAATATCGGGTGGGCAGTGATAGCTCATGAAGGTTCCACCGTGGTTGTGGTATTTAATGCATTAAGATTGTTGGGATATAAATCTTGAATATTTCCAGAAAGAAATTAGCAGCTTAAAATAACTAATAACAATAAGAGGAAAATTATGGGAAGGAGGTTTGAAGATTTTGGATACAACCTGAGGGAATTGAATCCTTTAGTACGAAGAAAGGCGCTTGAGATTGCCAACCATTTAATGGAAGAGGAAGGATATATAGAAGGAGAAGCCATTAAGGAAGCTATCAAACAAGTTCAGAAATGGTTTTTAGATAGACAGGCATAAAACGTAGTCTCGTGATCAATATCCAATGTTAAAGTAATTTGTTGAAAAACGTACAACCACATTTTAAAACTCTTTAATTCAGTGCAGAGCTGAATTTCTCTACGACACTTTTCGTATCATCCTCTGTTGTTATCTTATCCACTACCTCTTTTTTGTTGGAATGGGTATAAAAGGCATGGTTGCTAAATTTTCGTCTCCTTGTGAAAGAATTCTTGAGTATTGGGATTATAATAGCACAGACTTAAGTGATAGAAGATTTTGGGCAGACAGATTCAGGATTATAAAGACAAACCTGAAAAGAAGCTTTCAACCTGCCACTATCCTTAGATTGAGTATCGGACCTGCAGTGATAACTCATGCAGGATCTACGTCGGTGGTTGTGTTTAATGCGTTGAGACTGCTGGGATATAGATCCTAATCTGCCTCCAAAATAGATTTTTACTACATTTTAAAAGATCAATTTTATAACTCTTCTTCTCTGTTCCTATCAAAAATGCCATTCTAAATCAATTTAATTGCATTTAAGCATAACATAATATACATTTAGTATGTACTAAATTATTTATTAGAGTCTGCTAAATTTTTAGTTATAACTATAAAAATATGAATACCCTTATAACGTGGATTAAATGGATCGGCTTTTTAGGCTTTATGTTTGTCATGGGTTGTGATATTATTGTCCCGGAAGAACCGGCAGATGAAGATCTTCTGGATGGACCTCTATCCGGCCTTTCTTATGAAGAACAACTTCAGTTTCTGAAAGGAGATATTGCCTTTAATGATGATGTTTTCACTCCTGAAACGGGTTTAGGGCCTATCTTTGTGGCTACTTCTTGCGGTAGTTGTCACCCGGGAGATGGAAAAGGACATCCCTCTACCACTCTTACACGTTTTGGACAAACTGAACCCAATACTTCATTGGGTTTGCCGGGTGCACCCCAACTTCAAAACCGGGCCATTCCCGGTTATCAGCCGGAAAAGTTGCCTGAAGGAACTCCACATATGAAATTCACCCCTCCGGCCGTAACCGGTTTGGGCCTTCTTGCTGCGTTAACAGATGCTCAAATTTTGGAAAATGCCGACCCCAATGATGAAGACGGAGATGGAATTTCCGGGGTTCCCAACTATATTACTCCCCCCGATTATTTCATTCCGCAATGGTATCACCAGTCACAAAATGGCAAATATATAGGCCGGTTTGGCAAAAAAGCAGCTGCAGTTGATTTACTGCATCAAACCACTACAGCTTACAATCAGGACATTGGCATCACCTCAACTTTCGAACCAAAGGATGTTTACTCGGACTTGACGATTGACCCGGAAGTATCGGATCAAACCGTAAGGGATGTGGTGTTTTATCTTAGAACGTTAAAGGCACCCATACAGCGGAAGCCGGCCGATCCGGATATTATGCATGGAAGAGAAGTATTCAATACCCTCCAATGCAGTTCTTGTCATATCCCAAAATGGACTACTCCGGAATCGGACATCGCCGCTCTTTCGAACAAAACATTTTACCCGTACACTGATCTTTTACTGCACGATATGGGCCCCGGTTTGGATGACGGAGCCACAGAAGGCTCAGCGGAAACCTATGAATGGAGAACCCCTCCATTATGGGGATTGGGCCTATCGCCCGATTCACAGGGCGGGAAATACTTCCTGATGCACGACAGCCGGGCTGAAAGTATTGAAGAGGCCATTTTGATGCATGGTGGTGAAGCTCAATACAGCCACGAGCAATTTCAGTTGCTATCCTCCGAAGAAAAAGAAGCATTAATCAAGTTTTTGGAATCTCTTTAAACAGAAAACATGGAACGAAAAAAATTCATAAAAACCTGCAGCTTCAGCTGCCTTGGCTTGATGGGAGCTTCATTTTTCCTGGAAGGTTGTTCAGGACCAAAATATCTTAATGCTGAATTGGAAGACGATTTTCTACTCGTTCCCCTATCTGCTTTTGAACTCGAGAAAAAGGAGGAAAATAATTTCAGGAAATATATAGTGGCCTATAACAACCGGTTGAAATTCCCGGTTTCCATATTCAGGCTATCTGATACAGAATATCGTGCTTTGCTCATGAGGTGCACTCACAAAGGCACAGAACTGCAAGTATTTGGTGATCGCCTTCAGTGCCCCGCCCATGGAAGTGAGTTTACCCAAAACGGAGAAGTGCAGAATGGTCCGGCAGAAACCCCGCTTCAAACTTTTCCTGTACATATCGAAGGCATGAAATTAAAAATCGATATGGGATAATTTCACCTTTCAAAAATTTAAAAAACAATGTGTTAACTTCGATGAAGAAAACTATACTACTTTTTTTAATTCTTGCCTGTGCCATTAACGCCAATGCCCAGATTGACAGCACTCTATTCAAAGATACCCGAATCGATACGGTATCGGCAAATGCGATGAATATGGATGCCGTTTATGAGCGCCCGTTTTATCAGACTGGTACATCACATGTTTCTGTAGGCGGCTATATAGAGGCCGATTATCAATATATGGGAGAGGACGGGATTACCGAAGGCCATACCTTCCGTATTCCTCGGTTTACTCTTTTTGTAGGCTCCTCAATTCACCCGAAAATCAGGTTTCTTTCTGAAACAGAATTTGAGGAGGGCGGAGGAAAAATAGCCATTGAGTTTGCCGCACTGGATGTTAGCGTTATCCCGATGCTCAATTTTCGTGGAGGTATCATCATGAATCCCATCGGAGCCTTTAATCAGAACCATGACGGCCCAAAATGGGAATTTATTGACCGGCCCATCGCTATGACCGAAATGCTGCCTGCTACATGGAGTAACGTAGGCTTTGGCCTGTACGGAAAACGATTTGTAAACAATTGGGGCTTTGGCTACGAGATCTATCTCACCAACGGATTTAATAACAGCATTATCGCAAACGGAGAAAACAGAACCTTTTTACCAGCGGCCAAAGAAAATACCGAACGCTTTGAAGAAAGTAACAACGGTATGCCTTTGATTACTGGTAAACTGGCTGTGAAAAACCAAAACATCGGGGAAATAGGCGTTTCTTATATGGGAGGGATTTACAATACCTTTGAGGATGATGGGTTGTTTCTGGATGAAAAAAGGCGATTGGATGTTTATGCCGTAGATTTTAATACCTCGCTGGATATAACAGGTACCTATATAACCGGTGAATGGGCCTGGGTGAGGGTGGATGTGCCGGAAACCTACGGCCAGCAATTCGGAAATCGGCAACAAGGCGGGTTCGTGGATATCGTACAACCGGTTTTAAAGCGGCCGTTGGCCGGATTTGAGAACGCAGTGCTGAACCTGGCATTCAGGCTGGAGTACGTAGACTGGAATGTGGGTACCTTTAGGGAAACAGGGGGGAATATTTCAGACGACTTGTGGGCCATTATTCCGGGTGTGAGCTTCAGGCCCTCTGCTCAAACGGTACTACGTTTAAATTACCGGTATATGCAACAACAGGATATTCTGGGTAATCCACCGGCAAAAATTGCGGGTATTCAAATTGGGTTTTCCAGTTATTTTTGATAATCGTTTCGAAAAAAGTATAATCCAAAATGTGCAATCCCTGATATTAAACCAATCCAATACATTAAAGAGTTTGTTCCTTTAAATGAAACCGATTGTTGTATCCGGACAGGGGCAGTCTGTCCGGATTATTATTGTGGTAACTTCCAGGGTGCTCTATAAACCGGTGTAACCAGTTCATTTGCAGCTTCACTGTTTGTGAACCGCATGTTCTCTTCATCCCATTCCAGATGGGTCTCACCGACCCTTCCCGCGATGTTGGGTATATGAGCGTGCAGCGCCGCCGCATAACCCATCTCAGGTGTACATCTGGGAGTATTTCGGGATATTATGCAATCCAGAAAATTCTTCACATGAGGCCCGTGAGCATCACCGCCCGTACTCACACTACGCGTTTCGGCCCTTTGACGGTTGTTGCTGTTATCATATTCCGGTTGAAGTGAATACCCGTGTCGATTTACAACAATTGTTCCGTTGTCTCCAATATAGGCAACTCCATAAGGCTGATCCCAGCGGCCCACTTCAATACCTGCGGTCATATCATATTGAATCACATAATCCTTTTTCGGGTAGATCACACTCATTGTATCAAATGTCTCTCTCATTCCTGATCGTTCTGAAGTATTCGCAGCATAACTCATCACTTTATCAGGGCCACCAACAAGATCATCCGGCCAAAGGGCCATATCGAGCAAGTGTACACCCCAATCTGAGAAGAGTCCGCCGCCATAATCCCAGAAATGCCTCCAGGAACCGTGAAATCTTGCTTGATTAAATGGTCGTTCGGGAGCCGGACCCAACCAAAAATTATAATCGACTCCATCCGGAACTTCACTATTTTCAGTAAAGTTTGCACCGAGTCCGTAGTTGAAGTTTGCCCATATTTCAATTTTTCTCAACTTGCCTATATCTCCCGCCTTGACTATTTCAACGGTTTCCAAAAATCCCGTATTACTGCGCTGCTGCTGGCCAACCTGAACCACATTATTATACTGATTTGCAGCTTTCACCATGATGGCACACTCCGCAATGGTCTTGCCGAGAGGTTTTTCAACATAAATATCCTTTCCGGCTTCACAGGCATGAACAAAATTGAGACAATGCCAATGATCAGGAGTACCGATAATCACTGCATCCATCTCATCCAATTCAAGCATTCGTCTATAATCTCCGAATAACCTGGGCTCATCTCCATTAATCTCCTTAACCGTTGCAGCCCTGCTGTTCAATACGTTCTCATCTACATCACATAATGCCACACAATGGACTCCTTCATTTGAGAGATGATGTCTTAAAATGGAGAAACCATGACCCCGGCATCCGATCAAACCCACATTAATTTGGTCGCTGGGTGCTACCATTGCGCCCCAAACCGAGGAGGGTAAAATAGTAAAGAGTCCCGCACCTGCGGCTGTAAGTGATGTTTTGCGAATAAAATCCCTTCGATTAATTTTCATGATCATTTCTGATTTATAGTTATGAATTTTATCACCGGAAATTTTCTTAATCCGGTCGGGTACGGTTAAATAAATTTTTGTAGTAACTACTGGTCTTAAGGTCATGAGCCTAAAACGATATCTGTCCCAAATCCGGGCTGCCAGTTTTATCGCGCTCAGCCGGTTTGGTAAAACTCATCACTTGGTTCCATTAACCTCAAGTACTGCTTTTTTTAACTTATTTGCCAAAAAATATTCTTCACTGCTTGATTCTATTTACGAAAAAAACATTTATTGAAGAATTACTGATAGTTTTCACAGCTTAATTACTAAAAAGAAACCCCGGTACTAAAACTGGTATTTGTAGCTGTCAGATTTTTTAACAATTATATTTGCTTGGTGGGGTTCGTATCTTTTTGAATATATATTACAGATCCGAAATAATTACTTACCAAAAACCCTAATATCTTCTGTTTACAGGAATTAACTCTTAAAATAAATAAAGGGAAGGATTCAATTTATGGCTATCACAAACCAAAATAATATAAAAACCATGCTTTCGAGGAGAGACATGATTAAAAACAGTGCCACATTTTCCGCTGCCATGTTAGCAGGAGCTGCGATTCCCGGTAAATTTTTTGGCAGTGCAAAAAACAGAGGCAAAGCTGTGAGAAACGGACGAATCAATCAAATTTTGGTGTCATGGCCTTATATGTCATTCGGTGATCAATGGACACTGGATCAACTCTGTGAGGCAGCCGTGACCCTTGGGGTAAAAGGAATTGAACTTGTGGGTCCCAATGAGTGGCCAACCATGAAAAAGTATGGATTGGTTTGCGGGATGGCAACCAACGGAATGCCGGACCCGCCTTTTGAAAAAGGACTGAATAATCCCCGATATCGTGACGAAGTGATCGCCCTGACAAAAAAACGAATTGAAGAGTGCGCCGAAGCAGGTGTTAAAAATGTGATCACATTTACAGGATTTGAACACCGCGATCTGGATAATCCGGATGCAGGGATGATTCCCCAAGATGAGGGTGCTGATTATACGGTTGCCGGACTCAAAGAACTTGCACTCCACGGAGAAAAACATGATGTAACCATCTGCATGGAACACCTCAACTCACGAGTTTCAGGGGACGATTCCAGGGGACACCCCGGTTATCAAGGGGATGATATCGACTATTGTGCGGATATCATCAGAAGGGTTGGGTCATCACATGCAAAACTTCTGTTTGATATCTACCATGTTCAAATCATGAATGGCGATATCATCGCAAGGATTAAGGAGTATGGGACGGATCTGATCGGGCACATTCACACAGCAGGTGTACCTAACCGCGCAGAACTGGATAATGAACAAGAGCTAAATTATCCGGCTATCATGAATGCGCTACTTGAAATAGGCTATGAAGGATTCGTGGGACAGGAATTTATCCCTACCCGCGATCCAATGGAGGGTTTGCGGGAAGCCGTTGAACTCTGCGATGTCTGATTTTACTGGTCAATGTTTCGATCATTTAATGAAGTTGTGTAATATTTTTGGGATTTTTATGTTATTCCCTTATTAATCGTATCCTTAGTTTGTGAAAATTAATCAGCGTACATATCAACATTTCGTAAAAGCCGTAGCTGTACTATTGCTTGCGGCGCTTTTTATGCCTACCGGATTACATGCAAAACAGCTTGTTGATTTTTGCAAACCTTCACCGATTGAACAGCCTATGGCATCAGATCACAGTTGTTGTGATAAATCGGATGAAAATGAGACTAGTAATTCTCATCCAAATCATATCTGTGATTGGAGTATAATCTGTGCCTGTAATGTTAGTCTGAGTATTCTGAATAATACGGAGTGGATTGTTACCAATAATAATTTTACGGTAACTCTTATCGAAACAGAGACATTATCACTACTTGTTCCTTCAACTGAACTGATCCATTCTGATCAACAACTTCGTATCGACCATTTTAAACCGCCCCTGTGGCTTCTATACGATACCTACCTGATTTAGCCCACCCCTTTGAAAGCTGAGAAAACCCCTAACCTGGGCTGACCTCACTTGAACCACCCATTTTGCCGGCATAAAGATCTTCGTGTCTTCGAGCCTGCTCTTCGAAGTCTTGGCGTAGTTGAGCCCGCTCTTCGAAGCTTTCTTGGTCTACGTAGCTTTAGCGAAGTAGACGGCGTAGTAGAGACTTCGTGGTTCAAATTTAAGGCCCGGTAATCAATATTTTCTCTCAGCTATTCGAAACTCATGAACTTAAAAATTGAACACCCGTTTTATTTAAAACGAATACTCCATGACAAACAAAATCATTCGCTTTTTTCTCGAGAATAAACTCATTGCACTTCTGCTGTTTCTGGCACTGACAGGTTGGGGTATATCCACAGCTCCTTTCGACTGGGATATTGACTTTCTCCCGCGTGATCCGGTTCCGGTGGATGCTATTCCCGACATTGGGGACAATCAACAGATTGTTTTTACCGAATGGCCGGGCAGATCTCCTCAGGATATTGAAGATCAGATCACCTATCCGCTAACTACGCAGCTGCTGGGCCTTCCCGGAGTCAAAACCATTCGCAGCAATTCTGTTTTTGGATTTTCATCTATCAATATCATTTTTGAAGATGATATCGAATTTTACTGGAGCCGATCCCGAATTCTCGAAAAGCTGAATTCTTTATCCGGTGGCACACTGCCGGCAGGGGTTCAACCGTCACTGGGTCCGGATGCAACTGCGCTTGGACAAATTTTCTGGTATACACTGGAGGGGTATGATTCCGATGGAAATCCCACCGGTGGCTGGGATCCGCACGAATTGCGATCCATCCAGGATTTTCAGGTTCGGTATGCACTAAATGCGGTTGAAGGTGTAGCTGAGGTAGCCAGTATCGGTGGTTTTGTAAGAGAATATCAGGTTGATATTGACCCGGTGGCCATGCGCGAAGCCAATGTAACCGTATTAGATATCGCCAATGCTGTTCGCAAAAGTAACCTCGATGTGGGCGCCCGTACCATCGAAATGAATCGGGTTGAATATCTGGTCAGGGGTTTGGGGTACATTGAATCTATTGAAGATCTCGAGGAGAGTGTTGTAACCGCACGAAATAACGTCCCTGTCCGAATTAAAGATGTAGCTCGTGTTGAACTTGGCCCTGCACAACGCCGTGGTGCACTCGACAAAGCCGGTGCAGATGCAGTGGGTGGTGTGGTTGTTGCCCGATATGGGGAAAATCCCTTGAATGTGATCAATAGTGTAAAAGAAGAGATTGAACGAATTTCAACCGGTTTACCTACAAAAGAACTATCCGACGGCACGATCTCCCAGGTAAAAATTGTGCCGTTTTACGATCGTACCGGACTCATATACGAAACACTCGGCACTCTGGAAGAGGCATTGTCACTGCAGCTCCTGATCACCATTATCGTAATCATCATTATGGTGATGCATCTGCGTACATCACTTGTAATTTCTGCACTTCTACCGGTGGCTGTGTTGATGAGTTTTATAATGATGAAGTACGTGGGGGTAGATGCCAATGTGGTTGCTCTGGCGGGCATTGCCATTTCGATCGGTGTTGTGGTAGATATGGGTATCATTTTGACTGAAAATATGCTCAAGCATATGGAGGAGAAAGATCCCGGAGAAAATCTTCTTGAAACCATTTACCGTGCTACTGCTGAGGTGAGTCCGGCTGTGATAACTGCCCTGATGACCACCATCGTCAGTTTCCTTCCCGTTTTTATGCTTGAAGCACAGGAGGGGCGACTGTTCGGGCCATTAGCATGGACCAAAACATTCATTCTGATAGCTACCCTGATCATTGTCGTCACTCTGATTCCGGCTTTTGCACACTGGCTCTTCTCTCAAAATATCAAAAAAAGAAAATGGAAGATCTTCTGGAACAGCGTTTTGATCGCAGCCGGATTGATTATTGCGATCACTATTTACGGTTGGGGCGGGCTGATCCTGTTAGCCCTGGGCATCAATAATCTTGCAGCAATTTATTATGAGGAATACCGGCCCCGGGTACCGTGGGTGAATAATGTTATTATACTACTGGGAGTCGCCTGGCTACTTGCAGGCAGCTGGCTTCCGCTGGGTCCGCAAAATCCGGTTTCTTTCAGCCTGATTTTCATCATACTTACGGTCGGAATCATCTTTGGGCTTTTCTGGCTTTTCATGAAATATTATGAGAGGATCCTCGATTGGGCACTGCATCATAAACCCTTGTTCCTCTCTTTTCCGGTATTGATACTGATTTTTGGACTTGTTACCTGGCGTGGATTTGATACATCCTTCAGGTATGTAGCGAACGGTTTTAATTCGATCGGAATCGAAATTGAGGAGACAAGATTATGGTCTGCACTGGATGGTAAATTCCCCGGTTTAGGACAAGAATTTATGCCTACACTGAATGAAGGGTCTTTTCTCCTCATGCCAACTGCCATGCCACATGCCGGAGTTGAAGAGGCCTTGCAAATAACAGGAGAGATGGACATGCGAATTGCATCCATTCCGGAAGTTGAGACTGTGGTGGGAAAAATTGGCCGGGCGGAATCTGCACTTGACCCCGCACCTGTGTCGATGTTTGAAAACACGATTATGTATAAAAGTGAATATAAAACGGATGACCGCGGACGCAGAGTGCGATATAAGGTTGAAAACGGTGAGTTTGTCCGCGACGAAAACGGTGAATTGATCCCTGATAACCGGGGACGATATTATCGGCAGTGGAGAGACCACATCACAAGCGCAGATGATATATGGAATGAAATTCTGCAGGCAGCCGACCTGCCGGGAATTACCTCTGCACCCAAGCTGCAGCCGATTGAAACCCGGCTGATTATGCTGCAAACCGGCATGCGCGGGAATATGGGAATACGGATCAGCGGCCCGGATCTTCAATCACTTGATGATTTTTCCACAAGTCTTGAGCCGTTATTGCGTGATGTAGAAGGTGTTCGGCCCACTGCCGTATTTGCAGACCGCGTTGTGGGTAAACCTTATTTGGAAATAGATATCGACCGACGTGCAATCGCTCGGCATGGCCTTACCATTCAGGATGTGCAACAGGTGATCAGTACCGCCATCGGCGGAGAGATGTTGGGCATGACGGTTGAAGGCCGGGAACGCTATCCGCTGCGGGTCCGCTATGCCAGGGAATACAGAAATAATCCCGATGATATCAAACGGATCCTCGTTCCTTCGCCGGACGGCAGTCAGATTCCGCTGGGCCAGCTTGCCGAAATCCGGTTTGAGACCGGTCCGATGAATATCCGAAGTGAAAATACGTTCCTGAGTGCCTACGTCATTTTTGACCGGCTACCGGATTATGCACCCATCGATGTTATTAATCGCGTACGTGATCGTTTGGATCAACGTATTCAGGAAGGTTCGTTACTTGTGCCGGATGGAGTAAGTTATACGTTTGAAGGTGAATTCAGGAACCAGCAGCGTGCATCCGCACGGCTCTCTGTGGTGTTACCGATTACACTGCTGATCATCTTTTTGATCATCTATTTTCAGTTCCGGTCTGCACCGGTATCCTTTATCGTCTTTTCGGGAATTGCGTTGGTCTGGTCGGGAGGATTCATCCTGCTTTGGCTCTATGGAGAAAACTGGTTTTTCAACTTCTCTGTATTGGGGGTAGAAATACGGGATTTCTTCCATATGGATACGATCAATTTAAGTGTGGCGGTTTGGGTTGGTTTTCTGGCGCTTTTTGGTATCGGGGTAGACAACGGCGTGGTGATGGCCACCTACCTGGAACAGCTTTTTGAACAAAAAAAACCGGAGGGGCGTGAAAGCATTTATGCAACGGCCATTGAAGCGGGCATGAGAAGGGTTCGTCCTTGTTTGATGACCACGGGGACCACTATTCTGGCTCTTCTCCCCATACTGACATCCCCGGGGAAAGGTTCTGAAATTATGGTCCCGATGGCAATACCCATTTTTGGCGGGATGTTTGTTCAGATTCTGACGCTGTTATTGGTCCCTTTGCTCTACGCTATCTGGAAAGAAAATAGCCTGAAGCTTGAAAATAAATTGGAGGAAACGTTATGAGTGAAAAAATAGTGAAAAGTGAAAAGGAAAAAGGAAAAAGTGATTCGAAGCGATGCGAACAGCCACAAACCGAGAAGCTGGAGCGTCAGCGACAGTCCCGACACCTCGGGATAAAAGCATGTCCTGAGCAAAGTCGAAGGGTGAAAAGTGATTCGAAGCGAAGCGAACAACCACGAAGTAAAGAACTGCTAAGCGAAAACTCCCCCCTAATAAGGGGGGCAGGGGGGTGTCCAAGACGAACCTTTCACCACCAAAGTCATCTAAATGTGATTTCAATTATTGCTATTGCAATAATATTGCTTGTACCACAGATCCAACATGCTCAAAATACACCTAGTCAATTCGATACCCCACTACATCTCTCTCCCCAAGAGACGGAACAGGCATTATTTGGAGACAACTTATATCCCGAACTTCAGCAATATCTCCGGATGGCCATTGAGCAAAACCCCGAATTGCAATCAATGCAGGCAATGGTTGAGGCAGACCGTGAGCGAGTACGTGAAGCGGGAGTGTTAATGGATCCTGAGATCAATATAGCCTATGATTTCAATCCAATGATGTCCGAATCCCAGCTGGGACGATTCTCCATATCCGCAATGCAGATGTTTCCATGGTTCGGTTCACTGGATGCAAAACGCGATTTCCAGCAGGCCGCAGCAGATGCAAACCGGTCTCGAGTAACATCACGCCAGCTTGAAATACTGAGAGATCTGCAGATCTACTGGCTCGACATTGCCAAAATTGGTGAACAGATACGAATCACAAGAGAAAATGTGGAATTGGTAATGGAGTTGGAAAAACTGGTGGAAATCCGATATGAAACGGGGCGTGCCGGTCAGGCCGATATCCTTCGTATTCAGATGGAAGAACAGCGTCTCCTCAACCAAATTGCAAACCTTCAAGACAGTTTAAACCCAATCAAGGCCCGGTTTAATGAACTGCTAAATCGTGAAACCTCTGCAGATGTAATGATTGCAGATGAGCTGAATTCCCGACCAATGCCATATACACAGGAGGAGATACAATCCTTCATTCTTCAGCAACATCCTCAGTTTGATCTCATTACTGCTGAGCGTAGTGCTGCCGGGCAACAGCTCAGACTTGCAAAATTGGATGGGAGACCTAGTTTTGGAATCGGATTGGAGGTAATGGGTAGCGATTTTGGACCCATGTCTATGTTTCCGGACGCCAGAGAGAGTATCATCGTTATGGCTGTTGTACGCGTCCCTCTCTTTCGCTCACGATATGATTCTCAAAAAAAGCAGGCAAATTTCAGGCTGCAATCTCTTGATCATCAACAGGATGTTGTCGAAAACCGACTCATGACTTCACTGGAAGAGATGCTGGAAGAGGTTCGATCGGCTGAACGTTCATTCATCCTGCTTGATGAAGAGCTGGTTCCCAGAGCCAGACAGGCCTTAACCATCATGAGTGAAGAGTACTCCACAGGCGCAATCCGTTTTGATGAGCTGCTTCAAATTCAGCGAGAACTGCTGGCCCTGGAATATGAACGGATCGAAACGGTGATAAATCAGAACAAAGCCATAGCCAATATTGAAAGCTTAATTGGCGGATATTCATTTATCAAAAAATAATTCACCCAAATAGGCAATACCGACTCAAAAATAAATTCAATAACAATCAGACATACAGAATCATGAAAATCACAAGAACAAACATACTCATTTACGCTACTGTCCTTTTATTCGGTTTTATCATTGGATGGCTGTTTTTTGGAGGATCACATGAGCAAGATAACCTTGCCACACATGATCATGAAATGACTACCGAAAATGGACAAGAAGTATGGACTTGTTCCATGCATCCTTCGGTACGAAGTGACCAACCGGGCTCCTGCCCCATCTGCGGCATGGATCTGATACAGGTAACATCAGAAGAGAGTGAAGATGATTACAGCATGGTGATGACTGAAGCATCTATTCAACTTGCCAATATCCAGACCACACCGGTGATCCGGGAAGTACCGCAGAAGGAAATTGTCCTTCCAGGTCGGGTTACATTAGATGAGCGGCGTATAAGCTATGTTACAACACATTTTGCAGGTCAGATTCACGATGTAAATATTGACTTCGTCGGTGCACCCATTCGGAGGGGTGAGGTGATGGCTACGATATATTCCCCTGAGGTGGTAACTGCACAACGGGAATTGATTGAAGCTTATCGAAACAGAGATCGAAATCCGGGAATGTATGAATCAGTAGTGAGAAAATTCGAATTCTGGAAATTCTCTGATCAACAAATTCAACAGATTCTTGAGCGCGGGACTGTTCAAACAAATATGGAGATCCTCTCACCGGTTAATGGTTTTGTGATGAATCGAAATGTTGTGGATGATCAGCATGTGATTGAGGGTACTATTATTTATGAAGTAGGGAGTTTGGACCATCTCTGGGTTACATTGGATGCTTATGAAGAGGATATCGCATGGATTTCGACAGGAGATGCGATCGAATTCAGCACCCGCTCCAATCCGGGCCACATTTACGAAACTGTCGTGGATTATATTGATCCAACATTCAACCCTGAAAAGCGAACAATTCGAATTCGCGCTAACATTGAAAACAACGAAAGCCATTTGCGTCCCGATATGCTGGTGACCGGTACCCTGACGGCCGTTCAGGACGAAGAAAAACTAATGGTTCCATCATCATCGGTTCTCTGGACCGGGCCGCGTTCGTTGGTATATGTAAAAGACAACACTGCCGATACACCGCGCTTTATCGTGCGTGAAGTGGATCTGGGTGTGAAATCGGGCGACTACTATGTGATTGAAAGTGGCCTCGAAGAAGGTGAGGAAGTGGTGTTTAACGGTGCATTTCGTGTAGATAGTGAGTTTCAGCTTGCGGATCGTTTCAGCATGATGAATCGGCAGCCCGGAACCAACGCAGTGCCAATGGGACACCAGCATGGCGATGTGGAAATGAGTGAAACCGCAGAACAATCCACAGAACAATCCATCGAACGGTACAGTGATGTCCCCGAGCAATTTCGGTCACAACTTACGGAAGCCATTCAAATCTACTTAGAAGGAAAAGATGCTCTTGTAGAGTCCGACCTGGAAAATTCAAAACAACACTTTTTATCCTTTGCATCAAAACTGGAAGAGATCGGCATCCATGGATTGTCCGGAAATGGGCATATGGCCTGGATGGAGAGTTATGAAAGGTTAATGGAACAAGCCGGAAGGATCACTGCAACGGATGACATCGAAGAAGCCCGTGATGCTTTTCGCCGGTTGTCCGATGAGCTGATCAATGCAGTACAGCTCTTTGGCATTGACGGTGTCGTATATCACCAATACTGCCCGATGGCTTTTGGAAATGAAGGTGCAAACTGGCTTAGCAATGAAGAACAGATTCAAAATCCCTATTTACCGGAAACCATGCTGACATGCGGTGAAGTGATCGAAAGGATAGAACTTTAATACCACGTTAACTTTACAGATGATGATTACACTCAAATCCGAAATTACTTGTCCAGAATGTAACTTTACCTCAACTGAAACCATGCCCACGAATGCATGTCAATTTTTTTGGACATGTAAACAGTGTTGTAAAAACATACGGCCAAAGGAAGGTGATTGCTGTGTTTTTTGCAGCTATGGCACCGTGCCATGTCCCCCGATGCAATCGTAAAGCTGTTCAACAAATAACCATAACTCATAAACTATGCTTCCAGACTGGATCCCAAACATACACCCTCTCATAGTTCACTTCCCCATCGCACTGCTCGTGATCGCCGTACTGTTTGATCTTTCACGACTATGGTTCAAAAATCATGACTGGTTACACAATACAGTTCTAGCACTCTATACCACAGGAACTGTTGGGCTATTTGCTGCATTTTTTTCCGGCCGTCAGGCTGTAAAAACGGTTTCTGTAACCGGTGATGCCGTACCGGTAGTTACAACTCATGAAGACTTTGCACTCTACACATTGATCTTTTTTTCTCTTTTTACATTGATGCGGCTATGGTCATGGTGGAAAAAACTTGAAAAAAGCTGGATTCGGCCGGCTCTCATTTTACCGGCTCTGATCGGTGTCGGTATGCTATGGTATACCGGTGAATTAGGCTCCAAACTGGTATATAAACATGGGGTGGGGGTAAGTGAAATTGACCGGCTACACAAGCAGATAGAAGAGCAGGCGCAGAAACTGGCAGAATTCAGGAAAGAGTCGGGCCCTGAAATACGCGATGATGGTTCATGGATTTGGAGAATAAGTGCCGGTGCAGACCAGGTTCTTTCGGAATCTTTTATAATTGATGGCGAGGAAGACATAAACGCTACTGTTGCGCTTGAAGATGGGCGGCCGCACCTTGAAATTACTGCGCAAGATGATTTAGTTTTTCTATATACCGGCGGTGATTTAAATACCGTTGAAGGGCGGGTTGAGGTCAATTTCATCAATTTCACCGGCGAATTTCTTCTGATTCACCATTACTCAAACAGAGAGAATTATCAGTACATCCGAATCTCCGGTTCGGAACTTCAACAAGGACAGGTTCTAAATGGTTCAGATAACGTACTTGGTACCGGTGTAATTGAAACCAATGGGTGGAATACATTCAGGATAACTGCTTCCGGCCAACATTATTACGGATATCAAAATGAAAATACGATTCTACATACCCATAATGATGCGCTGGACGAAGGTAAAACCGGTTTTGCTTTTTCCGGATCCGGACAGATCAGGTTGCGACTTGTTGAATTTAGCACATTTTAATCCAAATAAATTACACATGAAATTGTTTTATCAATAACGCAAAAGCCATTGCTATGTAATAATTTCTAGGATAAGCAGGTAAATCAAAACGGGATAGAGATATGGAATCAGATCACAATCATACCGAGCATTCGGAACAAAAAAAGAATGGTAATCACAACGACCACTCCGGCCATTCGGACCATTCAGAGCATTCGGACCATTCAGAGCATTCAGAGCATTCAGAGCATTCAGAGCATAAAAAGAAGAATAAACACGAGAAACACTCAAGCCACTCTCACCACGACCATCATAAGATGATGGTGCAGGATTTTAAATTCCGCTTTTGGTGGGTGTTAGCACTTACGATTCCGATTCTGGCCCTCTCCCCGATGATCCAGGAATTCCTTGGAGTGGATTGGCAATTTACAGCCGACACCTGGATATTGACTGCCCTTTCAACCGTCGTCTTTTTCTTTGGCGGCTGGCCATTTTTGACCGGACTTGTTGATGAGCTCAAGAAAAAGCAACCCGGTATGATGACCCTAATCGGCCTGGCAATCTCTGTCGCTTATATCTATAGCCTGTTTGTTGTATTCGGACTTGAAGGGCATTTGCTGTTTTGGGAGCTGTCCACGCTTGTGGGTATCATGTTGATGGGTCACTGGATCGAGATGCGTTCGGTGATGAGTGCATCCGCTGCTCTGGAAAAACTGGCAGAATTACTGCCCGGTGAAGCTCACCGTGTAAATGAGGATGGCAGCACCGAAGATGTTCCGGTGGAGGAATTACAGATAGGAGACCACATCCTGATTAAACCGGGAGAGAAAATTCCGGCTGATGGGATTGTCATTGAAGGCAAGACTAACGTCAACGAGGCAATGCTTACCGGAGAATCCTTACCGGTTGAAAAAGGAACAGATGATGAAGTGATTGGTGGTTCGATCAATGAAGAGGGATCCATTAAAGTGAAAATTCACAAGACGGGAGATGAATCATTCCTTTCACAGGTGATCAACCTGGTACGACAGGCACAGGATAGCAAATCACGTACACAGGATCTGGCCAATCGCGCTGCTTTCTGGCTGACCATCGTAGCTATTTCCGCCGGTCTGATTACATTCTTTGCATGGACTCTCTTTACAGGACAAGATCTTAGTTATGCCATTAACCGGACTGTAACCGTAATGGTCATTGCCTGTCCACATGCACTTGGTTTGGCTATTCCTCTGGTTGTAGCTGTTTCCACTTCTTTGGCTGCTACTAACGGGTTTTTGATCCGTAACCGAACAGCTTTTGAAGAAGCCCGGAATCTGGGTGCTGTTATTTTTGACAAAACAGGAACTTTAACTGAAGGCACATTCACCGTTACCGACATACTGAACTTTAAAGAACAGATTAGTGATGAGGAGCTTTTGAACTATGCAGCTGCAGTTGAGGGCAACTCCGAACATCCGATTGCCCGAGGCATCGTAGAAAAAGCCGGTGAATCCTGGAAAGTGGAACACTTCAATTCAATCACCGGAAAAGGTGTGGAAGGAAAAGTGAAAGGTAAATCGGTGAAAGTTGTCAGTCCGGGCTATATCCGGGATGAAAATATGGAGTATCCACAGAAACAGGTGGAAGAGATCTCCTCGCAGGGAAAAACGGTTGTTTTTGTGATCCTTGATGGAGAACTGCATGGAGCTGTTGCACTCGGTGACAAGATACGACCGGAGTCTAGAGAAGCCATTGAACGACTACACAAAATGGATATACAGTGCGTGATGCTAACCGGTGACAATCGTCAGACCGCTAAGTATGTCGCCAAGGAACTGGGCATTGATCAGGTATTTGCTGAGGTTCTTCCGGATGAAAAAGCAGAAAAAGTAAAAGAAGTACAGAAGCAAGGAATGAAAGTAGCGATGACCGGTGACGGTGTGAATGACGCCCCGGCACTTGCCACCGCAGATGTGGGAATTGCAATAGGTGCCGGTTCGGATGTGGCTGTCGAAACCGGAGATATCGTTCTGGTACGGGATAATCCAATGGATGTAGCCCATGTTATTCAACTTTCCAAAGCAACGTATAGTAAGATGGTACAAAATCTGTTTTGGGCCACCGGATATAACGTTATTGCTATTCCATTAGCTGCCGGGGTACTATTTGCCTGGGGCATTATACTGAGTCCTGCTATGGGTGCCGTTTTGATGTCGCTGAGTACGGTAATCGTTGCCATCAACGCACGCTTTTTGAAGATGGAGAAAGATAGTAGCGAATAGAAAATATTATCTATTGAGACATACTCTTACGAAACAAATCAAACCAGTAATCACGTGAAGGGAGTAATAAAAGTCACTGGAGTTAATTAAGAATACCAAAAAAACAAAATTATGAGTTACTACATATCAACAAAATTCAACGGAACCTTTGATGAAGCCATCGAAAAAACAACTGCAGAATTAAAAAAAGAGGGCTTCGGAATACTGACTGAAATCGATGTTACAGAAACCCTAAAGAAAAAACTGGATGTCGACTTTAAGAAATACAGAATTCTGGGCGCATGTAATCCCGGCTTTGCACATCAGGCTCTTTTAAAAGAAGATAAGATCGGAACCATGTTACCTTGCAATGTCATTGTTGAAGAACATGAAAACGGCGACGTCGAAGTATCTGCAGTAAACCCGATGGCATCCATGCAGGCCGTTGAAAATGAGGGATTAGGAGAAATCGCAAATCAGGTTCGCGACCGTCTTGAAAAAGTAATTCAAAACTTATAAAATATATTCACAAGACATATATTGTTTCGTGAAAGTTATTTAGGTGAAACCCAAAATTTAAAATTGGAAGTATCAGAATTTACTTACTTGTTGGAGATTTGTTAACTCAACAAATAAAAAAGACCCGGTGATTTCTCACCGGGTCTTATTGTTTAAGCTTGTTATTTTGAATTCGAAGAGTCTCTACTAGTTCACAGTAAACGAAACTTTGGCATTTATGCCATATGACGTAATTTTATTATTTTCAACATTAGCATTCATCTCTTTCACATAGATGGATTGAATGTTGTTTACTGATTTTGATGCTTCCTTGAGAGCATTTTTTGTTGCATCATCAAAACTCTTCTCTGAGCTTGCGATTACTTCTATTACTTTAACTACTGACATTTTCTCTCTTATTTTAGTTAAGATTACTATGCTGTAGTTATCTAACAAATCCTCAGGTATCAGCATTCAAAAAAATTATTCTACTACTCGATCCGCAGTGGCATTGAACATACCCATGAGTGAACCGGTCATGCTGTTTTCATCCACTATTTTGAAATCAACGTTGATATAGTGTCCTTCGGCCGTCCAGTAAAAAGTGATCGAATCTTCTCTCTCAACGATGGACTCTATCTCCGCTACATCATCGTTATACTCATTTGTAATTTCACCCTTCAGCTTTCCATCTTCACGGGTAAGATGAAAGATCATTGAAACGTCCCCACTGGGTGTGCCCATCAGCATCACTTCCCAATTGTCCGCGAAATAATCCACATCAGACGCGGTGTCCCCCTGTGCCATGATATTGGCTGAAAAAATAGTCCCAAGCATTAAAATTAATGCACCCATCACAATTCCTGTTTTTTTCATGTCGTCTTCTTTTTTTTGATTTTATGGTATTTATACTCTATTGTATCAATGTGATACAATATAAATTTATTTCTTATAAATCAATATATTTCAGATGGCTTGATCGGAACGAGTTCCATTTTCACCATTTGATGATAGTTATACTGAACCGGGAATTGTAAAACCGATGACAACGACAGAAACTTTTCACATTCCAATACCCGTCCATGTGGATGAAACCATGATGAAAGAGCACTTTCTGACGGATGTTTCTATCAATAGTGTCCTGTTTAGTTATCATGATGAGAAACTTCATGTTTTGCTGCTGCGTCTCACAACGTCTGACCATTTTATGCTTCCGGGTGGGTTCATCAAAAAAGAAGAAGATGTAGATGAAGCGGCAATACGCAATCTGGAAGAGATGACCGGATTGGATCAGATCTATTTACAGCAGTTCTATGTTGCCGGCAATGCCGGACGTACCTGCGACCCCAATGCACTGGATGCATTTAAAAAATTCGGGCTGCAAAAAATTGAACAGTGGCTTACCGATCGAAAAGTATCCGTCTGTTATTATGCGCTTGTGAACAGTCCGGAACTTCAATTGAAAGTCAATGAAGCCATTATTTGTGAAATCAAATGGACACCTGTTGAGGAACTTCCGCCGCTTCTTTTCGACCATCAAATGGTCATCGATAAGGCGATCCGACGCTTACAATTGGATATGGACCGAAAAGTAATATCCACGTATCTGTTGAATGAAACGTTTACCATGCCGGAACTGCAGAAACTGTATGAGGCTGTTTATCAGGAAAAGCTGACCCGAAGTAATTTCCAGCGCAGAATGCTGAACCTGGATATTCTGGAAAGGCTCGGGAAACGGCACGACGGCGGCTCTCACCGGGCACCTTATCTCTATCGGTTTAACCCTTCTAAGATTGAGATGGTGTTAAATTAATGGACCCACTTGCACACACACTCTTCGGAGCGACCCTGGCCGAAGCCGGGCTCAAACATAAAACAGCACTGGCAACGGCGACCTTGATTATTGGGGCAAACGCCCCTGATATCGACGCCTTGGCCATGCTGGTCAGCTCCGATTTTGCACTTTGGTTTCGCAGGGGGTGGACTCACGGCATCCTTGCACTTTTCATCTGGCCTTTTTTGCTAACCGGCCTCATGCTTGGTATCGACCGTTTGATTCAAAAACGAAAACAGCACCGCAACCAATCAATCCAAAGCCCACCGATGCAACCTCTGATGCTTCTCGGTATCGCATTTCTGGGAGTCTGGAGCCATCCGCTTCTTGACTTGCTGAACACCTACGGCATCCGGCTGCTCATGCCCTTCAGTCAAACCTGGTTCTATGGAGATACCCTGTTTATTATTGACCCGTGGTTCTGGCTTCTCGCCGGCTCGGGAGTGGTGCTGGCGAGATCCAAATCGTGGGCCGGTATCGGCGGTTGGATCTTGCTCGGAACGGTTGCCACAGCCCTGATAACCACAGCAGAAATTGTCCCGACAGCAATGAAAGCAATCTGGCTGACCGGCATCAGTGCGATTGTCATCGTCCGATGGTCGGGACGTCATCGCAATGCCACCCGGCCCATTGCAATCACACTTCTCTCCATCCTCTTTCTCTATATAGCAGTCATGATCACCGGATCAAAATTAACAGCATCCCATGCCCGCACTCAGCTCTATGAAAAGGGTGCTGAAATCATGGAGGTGATGGCAAACCCGCTTCCTGCGCGGATATTTCTCCGAACCGGTATTGCCGCTTCAGACACCCATTATTACAGGTTCAGAATGAATTGGCTGCTCCCGGAAAGTTTTGAGCTCACCGGGGATCCGATTCCGATCGAAGATCCGAACCCGGTCGCAGAGGCAGCCCTGAACTCTCCGGATATCCGTGGCCTGCTCAATTGGATTCGCTTCCCGGCATATGAAGTGCGCCGGCTGGACGATGGGTGGAGTGTGATCATCCGGGATCTGAGGTACGTTCATCCTCAACAGGAAACCGCAGTGGGTATTGGGATCGCTGTAGTGGAACTGGATGAAGAGTTAATGGTAAGAAGTGTGCAATAAAGATAATAAAAACCTCTGCAGCCGCCTTTTTCAACAGTCGTATTTAAAAGTTATTCATCTCCGCTTGTGTACGCGGTACCGGTTGAATTCCAGTATGATTTAACCCTTCAAAATGTTTACTTACATGTAGGAATACATCATCAAATGGAATTAAATAATATGTCAACCGCTACTGTCCAAGTCACTAAAGCTTCCGGGGAAAAACAGGCTTTCGATGAATCCAAGCTGCGCCGTTCCCTATCAAATGCCGGTGCCGGAGAGGAACTCATCAAGCAGATCATAGATTCTATAGAGGAGAAGTTATATGATGGTATCACTACCCGGAAAATTTATAAAGAAGCTTTTCGGCAACTTAAAAATGCATCTAAAAAAGCTGCCGTCAGTTACAATTTAAAAGAAGCGATCCTTGAACTTGGCCCCACCGGATTCCCCTTTGAAAAGTTTGTCGCAGAGATGCTGAACCGAATGGGCTATCAAACCGAAGTAGGGGTAATTGTGAAGGGTGAATGCGTCAACCATGAAATCGATGTGCTCGCATCCAAGGATAATGATCATTTTATGATCGAATGTAAATTTCACAACCGAAAGGAGAATACCTGCAATGTACAAGTGCCTCTGTATATCCAATCCCGCTTCCTGGATGTAAAGAAAAACTGGATGAGCTTGCCGGGTCATAAACATAAAGTCCATAAAGGATGGATCGTCACGAATACACGCTTTACACAAGATGCCGAGCAGTATGGAGAGTGCGCCGGACTCAAATTGCTGAGCTGGGATTATCCCAAAAACAACGGGCTTAAAGAGCTGATTTCCCGGGTCGGATTGCATCCGGTTACATCTCTTTCTTCCCTCAACAGAGAGGAGAAATCTATGCTACTGGATATGGAAGTGATCTTCTGTACTCAACTGCATGAGAACCCCGATCATCTGGGCAAAATAGGGATGGACAACCGTAAAGCGGCAAAGGTCCGAAAAGAGGTAGATGCTGTTTGTAATTCAAAATCTGTAAACTATGAGTGAGAGGCCAAAAATACACTTTCTGGGAGCAGCGGGAACAGTCACCGGTTCAAAATTCCTTTTGGAACTGCCTGATATGAAAATCCTTGTCGATTGCGGAATGTTTCAGGGCATAAAAAAACTGCGCGAACTGAATTGGCAACAACTGCCCGTCTTAGCATCAGAAATTGATCTCGTTCTTCTCACACATGGCCATTTAGATCACACCGGATTTCTGCCCAGACTGATCAACATGGGATTCACTGGCAGGGTACTGGCCACTGCACCGACCCTCGATATTGCCGATATCATCTTACGCGACAGTGCCAAAATCCAGGAGGAGGATGCGGAGCGGGCGAATCTGGAAGGCTTTTCAAAACATAAACCGGCGCTTCCGCTTTATAATACGGAGGATGTGGAGAAAACCGTGTCTAGATTTGATCCTCAACCGGAGGGTGTTTGGATTGAACCGCTGGATGGGCTGAAAGTTCGATTTCAATATGTCGGACATATACTGGGCGCCACTTTCATTGAGATTGAAACCGCCGGCAAGCGACTGGTATTCTCGGGTGATATCGGCCGAAAAGCGGATCCGCTTCTCCATGAACCGAAAAAACCTGAAAAGGCTGATATTCTATTGCTTGAAAGCACCTATGGCGATCGCCTTCATTCGGATCATGATATTCAGGAAAAATTAATACGGGTAATTAACCAAACCGTGGAAAAAGGCGGCAGCCTTATCATCCCCAGTTTTGCCGTAGAACGAGCCCAACTGTTGATGTATCACCTTTGGCAGCTTCATCAGAAAAAGAAACTGCCTGCCGGACTTCCCATCATTGTGGACACTCCAATGGGTTCAAGTGTATCGGATCTGTTTCATAAGCATCATAAATGGCACCGGCTCTCAGCTAATGAATTTAAGCAGTTGAGTCATCGTGTTCGTGAGGTTAAATCGTATAAAGAGACTTGGGAAATTATCGACGACCCACAACCAAAAATTGTGATTGCAGGCAGTGGGATGGTTACCGGCGGACGCGTTCTTTCCTACTTAAAAATCTACTTGTCTAAGCCTGAAACGACGATTCTTTTGGCCGGATATCAAGCCGAAGGTACCCGAGGCCGGGCACTGCTGGAAGGGGCTTCGGAGCTGAAGTTTTTTGGTAAATATTATTCAGTTAAAGCCAAAGTGGAAATGCTGGAGGGTCTCTCGGGTCATGCAGACCAAGAAGAACTGCTCCATTGGGTTTCGGAACTGCAATTTCCGCCCGAGCAGATCTTCCTCATTCATGGAGAACCTAATTCCGCTAACATACTAAGTGAAAAATTAAAAAGCCGTTTTGGCTGGAGCTCTGAAATTCCTGAACTGTTCGAAATCAGAGAAATATAAAACTATCACTTCATAGAGTATGACACTTATGCGAATTCATTTCTGACGTCTGGAATTCTGAATTTTTTTTGAGTTATTAAGATTTTGAGATTCCGATATTCGAGCATCCAGAATGTTAACTTATTGGAAGCGCTTCGATTTTTTCTCTACTATTTGCCAAAAGAAAAGCATCAAGGCCGATTCTTGGTGCTTTTAAGTGATAATATCATTAGTTTTAAGGCTACCAACTTATTCATTAAAAATAGAGAGCTAACGCATGAGTATTACGGAATTTGACCTGTCAAAACATAAAATAACTGTACAAGATATCATCCGAAATCCGGCGCCCGGAAAATTCTATGAAGATGCCATTAAATATGATCCCGGATCTGTCATCACAGACAACGGTTCCCTGGTCGTAAGATCAGGCAAGCGTACCGGCCGGAGTCCTGCCGATAAACGCGTTGTTAAAACAGCGGAAATGAGTGAAGATATTTGGTGGGGAGATATCAATATTCCACTCGATGAACACACCTATAAGATCAACCATCAAAGAGCTATCGATTATCTCAACACGCGTGAACGTCTCTATGTAATTGATGGGTTTGCAGGCTGGGATCCCAAATATCGCCTGAAAGTTCGTATTATTACCGAAAGGCCCTACCATGGACTTTTCATGCATAACATGCTGATTCGGCCAACTCAAAGTGAACTGGCCGATTTTGGAGATCCTGACTTTGTGGTTTACAATGCCGGTAAATTCCCTGCCAATATGTTTACTGAAGGCATGACATCTGACGCGAGTGTGGATGTGAATTTCAAAACCAACACAATGGTCATTCTTGGAACGGAGTATGCCGGTGAAATGAAGAAGGGGATTTTTACTGTTATGCACTATCTGATGCCTAAAAAAGATGTGCTATCCATGCACTGCTCAGCGAATGAAGGCGACGATAAGGACGTAGCACTCTTTTTCGGGTTGTCGGGAACCGGAAAAACGACTCTTTCTGCAGATACCAGCCGCAAACTTATCGGCGATGATGAACACTGCTGGAGTGATGACGGTGTTTTTAATATTGAGGGTGGCTGTTATGCCAAAGCAATTGGTTTGAGTGAAGAGGCAGAACCGGAAATTTATAATGCAATCAAGTTCGGAACCGTCCTCGAAAATGTGGTCTATGATCCGGTCACACGAAAAGTCGATTATAATGATGTAAGTATCACTCAAAACACAAGAGCGGCCTACCCGATTGAGTATATCGAAAATGCTAAGATACCATGTGAAGCGGGGCATCCGAACAATATCATTTTCCTTACTTATGATGCCTTTGGTGTACTGCCACCGGTCAGTAAATTGACACCTGAACAAGCCATGTACCACTTTATCAGCGGATACACAGCAAAAGTAGCGGGTACAGAGATGGGCGTGACCGAACCGCAGGCAACGTTTTCAGCCTGCTTTGGAGCGGCGTTTTTGGTCTGGCCGCCCAGCCGATACGCTGAAATGCTCGCTGAAAAAATGAGAAAACATGGCTCAAAAGCGTGGCTGGTAAATACCGGTTTGATTGGGGGCGCTTATGGAACAGGGAAACGCATCAATCTGAAAAACACGCGCGGAATCATCAACGCCATTCTGGAAGGCAAATTGGATGGTGTAGCTACTGAAAAAGACAATGTATTTGGGATTGAAATCCCGACGAGTTGTCCGGATGTACCTTCGGAGATCCTTATCCCCAGAAAAGCATGGAAGGATGCCTCTGCCTATGATGCACAGGCAGCCAAACTAGGCACCCTCTTCCGTAAAAATTTCGAGAAGTACAGAGAAGAAAGCAGTGATGCCATCATCAATGCCGGACCAACGGTTTAGGTTCTTAACCTCAACCGTAACCCTGCATACAACCTTCGCACTGTCATCCTTCTATGTATAAAGT
>DEMS01000015.1:0-143779 GCA_002359315.1 Bacteroidetes bacterium UBA2664
CGGGTAGTTTTTAGTAGTCCCCATTCCATATGTATCAATAAACTGTTCGTCAATATAGTAGGTGGAAAAGTTTATTCTATTATCGATCCCTTCTACTTCATACCCGTTGTGGCTGCTTCCCATTGTCGGAACCAGCGAAGAGGTAGACGTATTCAAAATGCCGGAGTGCTGTAGCATCTCACTTCGGAAGGCAGGATACCGATCCCTGAGTTCATCGTTCAGAGGCAGCACCATGATCTGATCTTCAGCATATCCCAGATCCTTTGTTTCAATATAATTCAACTGGTTATACACGATACCGGTAGCGGCAATCAACGCCATTGAGATGGCAAACTGAAATACAACCAGTCCTTTTCGCAAGAACGCTCCAGAACCTCCTTCTATCAGTTTACCCTTCAACGTGTTCGCAGGCTTAAATCGCGAAAGCATAAAAGCTGGATAAGAACCGGCTGCTACACCCACGGCAATAATCAAACCGATATATCCTGCCAGGGTCACGGGCCCAAAAAAGGCAAAAACGCTGATCTCTTTGCCTGCGATGTTGTTAAATATCGGCGTAAACAGATCGACCAGTACCAGCGCAATCACCCCGGAAATCAGGCTCAGCACCACCGACTCGGTCAGAAACTGGCGGATAAGTTGGGTTCTTGCCGCACCGGCGGCTTTGCGCACACCCACTTCTTTTGCTCTGTTGATCGAACGAGCAGTCACCAGGTTCATAAAGTTGATGCAGGCGATCACAAGCACAAACAGAGCGATGATCCCAAAAATCTGAACATAACGAATATTCCCGTTCGCCTGCATTTCTGACCTGAGCTGGGAATGCAGATGTATATCCAGCATCGGCTGCAACTGAATTGTGTACCAGGGATCGTCGGTCCAGTTGCGATGAATAAAATCGAGCAGTTTGGCCTCGAGTGCCTCCTCTGATGTGCCCTCTTGAAGCAGAAGGTAGGTAAAGACGGGTTGAAAACCGGCAAATTGTTCGAGATTGTCGTCGGTGCTGTACAGCGAAGCCAAAAAATCGAAATGAACGTGAGAGTTCCGGGGGGGATCTTGCAGGATCCCTGTAATTTCGAATTCTGTCAGATCGCCATCTCCAAAGGGATCAACTGTCAGTGTTTTCCCCATGGGATCTTCATTCGGAAAATATTTTTGCGCTATCTGTTCGGTTATTACAATTGTATTGGGCCGTACCAAAGCTGTTCCGGGATCTCCTTCAACAAGCGGGAAACTGAACAGATCAAACACCGTTGAGTCTGCAAAAAAGAATCGTTCTTCGTAAAAACTCTTTTCTTCATATCTAACCAGACTTTTAGTTCCCCATTTGACCAATTTTTCGAAGACGGGTGAATTCTTTTACTTCCGGAAAATCCCTTTTCATTGCCGGCCCTACAGCAAAACTCCCATTGGCGTTGGAAGGTGTACCATCTTCATTGGTACTGTACATTACACGATAGAGCTGTTCGGCATTTTGGTGAAAGCGATCATAGCTCATTTCATCATTAATAAACACACAGATGAGCAGACAGCATGCCAGCCCGATTGCCAGTCCACCGATATTGATGGCCGTAAAACCTTTGTTTCTGGCAAGATTACGAAATGCGATTTTAAAGTAGTTTTTTAGCATAGTATTTAGCTTTCAGCAATCAGCCGTCAGCTTTCAGCCCGCCAATCTGACAGCTGATAGCTGACTGCTATTTTCATTCACTCCTCAAACTGTCTACAGGATTCGCCACCGCTGCCTTTATTGATTGCCAGCTTACCGATGCCAGAGCAATTAAAAAGGCCGTCACTCCGGCAAACAAAAAAGGTTCGATTCCGATATCAGTATGGTAATGATAACCTTGTAACCATCGGTTCGAAACGTACCATGCAACAGGGATAGCGATTACAAATCCTAGCATCACCAATTTGATGAAATCTGAGGAAAGCAGACTAATGACATTCCCTGTTGTCGCTCCCATAACTTTACGAACACCTATTTCCTTGGTTCGCTGTTCAGCCATAAACAGTGCCAGTGCGAACAGCCCCAGACAGGAGATCAGAATGCCCAGGAATGTAGCGACACGCGCAAGAGTGCCAACCAATATTTCGCTGCTATATTGCTGCTCGTATAACGCGTCCATAAAGTGATATTCAAATGGAGAGGCGGGACTAAGTTGTCCCACGGCCCGTTCAAGAGCTTCGATGGCCTGTCGGGATTGGCCAGATGCGGCACGAATGACTATTCCTTCGGCATTTTCCGGTACAGCCATAAGAATCAACGGCTTGATCTTTTCATGCATTGAGGCAAAATGGAAATCCTCGATTACTCCAATAATCGGCCCTTCCCCAAACCAAAATTCAATTTCTTTTCCGACAGGCTCATCCATCCCCATAACCTCGGCAGCGGATTCGTTAATAATATAAGCAGCACCATCAGTTGCCATTTCGGGTGAGAAATCCCTCCCTTCTTTTAGAGTGATATTCATTGTTTCAAGGAAATCATATCCTACGGATAAAGGGGCTACTTCCACAGTCTGACCCGCCGTTTTCCCCGGCCAGCTTAAATCACCGGAGGAATCCCCAATATTGTGAGGATAATTGCTGATAAATGTTGCAGAGGTAATGCTTGACGACTGTAAAACAAGCTCTTTCAGCGTGTCCATGTTTTCGTAGAGATCACCGGAAAACGGAGACAAGATCAGGTTTTCTTTATCGTAGCCCAGATTTTTATCCTGAATAAATTGAATCTGTTGATACACTATTATTGTTGCAATAATCAGTACTATGGAGAGTGCAAACTGGAAAACGACCAGGCCTTTTCTTAGACGTGTATTGCCGGGGCCCAGTTTGATGTTTCCTTTTAAGGTGTTCACAGGTTTCAGTGACGAAAGAAAAAATGCCGGGTAGCTTCCGGCAAGCAGTCCTGTTACGAGAGTGATTCCCAGTAATACGAAAACCATTGATGGTTGTAAGAAGGAAAGTTCAAGGCTTTTACCGGTGAGATTGTTAAAGGAAGGCAAAAGCAACTCAAACAACAGAAGGGCAGTTAGCATCGACAAACTGGCCGTTACCACCGCTTCCCCCATAAACTGGCCGGCCAAATCGAACTGTCCGGCACCACTGGTCTTGCGAATCCCTACCTCTTTTGCTCGCCGAACTGACTGCGCCGTAGCCAGGTTCATAAAGTTAATACAAGCGATAATCAGTATAAACAAAGCGATCGCCGAAAACAGGTAAATGTAAGCCATTCTCCCACCAACCGGCTGACCGCCTACATAATGATCATAGAGATGGATGTTGGTGATTGGTTCTAAAAACAGATGATGGCTTGATTCTTCTGAAGACTGTTGGGCGATAATATTTTCAATCTTTCCATCGACAACACTTTTGTCAATCCCCGGCTTCAGCTCCACATACGTGTAGAACGAAAACACACCCCAGCGTTGTACCCATTCCTTGCCTTGCTCAAACTTGATTTGAGGAAGTATGAAATCGAACTGAAGTGTAGAGTTTGAAGGTACATTTTCAATCACTCCTGTTACCTGGAACTCCTCGCCATCCATTCGTACTACTTTCTCCATTGGATCTTCTCCGTGGAAATAACGCTCGGCAAAGTAAGCGGAAATTACAATACTGTTGGGATTATCTAATGCCGTTTGTGGATTTCCCTGTTTCAAAGGGAATGTGAATAAGTTCAGAAAATCAGGCTCGGCATTCATTCCGTGCTCTTTTCCAGTTTCTCCGTTTACTTCCACGAGCAGCTCGCGCGGATAGGTGATTTTGGCGACCTTTTCGATTTCAGGGATCTCTTCACGCAACACATCAGCAAGGCGTGCGGGGGTTGTTTTCCAGATTTGAATCACATCCCATTGCACCTCCGAGATTACTCTGTAGAGTCGGTCGTTTTTCTCATGAAATCGGTCATAACTGAGTTCATCCCACACCCACAGCGTGATAAATAACATACAGACCATTCCCAGGCCAAGACCTATAATATTGATAAATGTATATCCCTTACTGCGGATTAAATTCCGAAAAGCGATTTTTAAATAGTTTTTAAGCATGGTTTTTGGCTTTAAGTTTTCATCAATCAGCCGTCAGCTTTCAGCCCGCCAATCTGACAGCTGAAAGCTGATAGCTGACTGCTATTTTCATTCACTCCTCAAACTGTCTACAGGATTCGCCACTGCTGCTTTTATGGATTGGTAACTCACGGTCAGCCAGGCTACCACTAACACAACGAAGCCGGCCAATAAAAATATTCCGACTCCCAGATCTATTCGGTACGCAAAATCCTGCAGCCAGTTATTCATGCCATACCAGGCGATCGGAGCGGCAAAACCAAAAGCGATCGCCACCAGTTTGGTAAATTCCTTATTTACCAGAAACAGGATACTCTGCGAGCTGGCTCCCAATACTTTACGGACGCCTATCTCTTTGGTTCTGCGTATAATCATCAGAGAGGCCAATCCAAAAAGTCCAAGGCACGCAATGATAATGGCAAGTGTAGAACCAAAAAATACAATCTGACTCAACCGCTCTTCCTGCCGGTATTGACTGTCGACAGCCTGATCTACAAAGGTATAATTAAATGGTGATCCTGCTGCTGTCAATGTCCAGCTTTCTTCAATTTGATTCATGAGAGCAGGAAGATCCTGAGTCGTAAATCGTAAGGAGATTCGAGGGGTCGGTGAGGCACTAAAACCAATATTTTCAATGCCACTGAATAATATGGATGGATTAATCGTTAATGCGAGGGGTTTTACATCCGTATGCAACGACTCAAAGTGAAAGTTTTCGACCAAACCTATGATCTCATGATCTTCAAAATTAGCACCGGGCAACCGTTGGCCAATCGGATTCTCCCATCCATAATCATCTGCCATTGCCTGATTGATCAGGATAGCCCGCCGTTGATCCGATGGATTGTCAATGGAAAAATCCCGGCCTGATATAATATTGATTCCATAGGTATCTAAAAATGAGTGATCAACGATATTAAAATTGAAATATCGTTTTCGGTCATTTTGATCTCTATAATCAGCATTGATCCAGCCCCCGGATTGTACCGGTGTAAAAGTGGATAAACTGAATAGGTCAATTCCGGGTGTGCCAGCCAATTCAGCTTCGAGACGTTCTTTAAGAAGGGATGCATCTTCGATTGTTTTCGATATTGGGGTACCGGGACCTGCATTAAAATCCGTTGATAAAACGATTACCTGTTCTTTTTGATAACCAAGGTCCGCAGAACGCATGTGATCGAGTTGTTTTGAAATAATCATCGTGCCGGCAATTAATGCAATGGATAGCGTAAACTGAAACACGACCATCGTCTGCCGAAACAAATTTTTATCACCGGATAAATTCAATCTTCCTTTGAGTACTTCAACAGGTTTAAATCCGGATAATATAAGTGCCGGGTAAATGCCGGCGACCAGGCTGATCGCAACTGCAACGGATACGAAGAGAAAAACTATATTTCCGGATAAACGAAGCTGGAGTTCAGTTCCGGATAGCGCGTTGAATTGAGGCAAGAGTAGCTCAGCCAATAGAATTCCAGCAAATAATGCGAAAAATGTCATCAGGAGTGCTTCACCCCAAAATTGAACCATCAGGTTTGAGCGAGCCGCACCAATCGTTTTTCGAATTCCCACTTCTTTTGCCCGGGCGGTAGAACGGCTAATGGATAGCGTCATGAAGTTTACACAGGCTATGAGTAGGATCAATAAGGCAATAGCACTCAAAATATAGGAGTAGATTGGATCGCTGACAGATGCAATACCTTCCGGAATATCTGTATTCAGGTGAATATCAGTTATGGGTTGCAGGCCAACGGTATAAGTCAAATCACTTTCGCTCAATTCATCACCGTAGCGATTACCCAATTCCGTAACCATCATGGATTGTATTTTGTTATCAATTTCATCGATTTGGCTATTCTCTTTCAACAGTACGTAAGTTTCCACAGACACACTGAACCAGTTTGTTAATGCCCCGGGATTATAAATTTTAGTATCGTTTGAAAAGGGAATAAGGATGTCAAACTGAATACTGGAATTAAGGGGAGAATCTTCAGCCACGGCAACGACTGTAAAATCATTGAATGCATCTCCGATCTGGATACTAAGGGTTTGTTGGATTGGGTCATCCTCGCCAAAAAATTGTAGTGCGGTCTGCTCACTAATGACTACTGTACCGGGATTGTTAAAAAAGGAAGTTACATCTCCCCGGGTTCTGTTAAAATCGAACATCTCAAAAAATGCCGGGTCTGCCATTGTGATCGTTTCCGAAACAGATTCGGATTGAGCCGGTCGTTTCACCAGGTTAGAAAAGTTTATCAACCGGCTGGTTTTCTCTATTTCCGGAATATTATTTTCGAGTGTGGAGGCCAGTATAGGTGGAGTAACGGAATTGAAATAAATTTCGTCATTGCCATAATCTTCGTGTACCCAAGCCCGGTACAAACGATCAGATTTGGAGTGAAATTCATCATAACTCCATTCATTATACACATACAATCCAATCAACAAACAGCAGGCAATGCCCACCGCCAGCCCAAATATGTTTATAAAAGAGTAGACCTTGTTCTTGAATAAGTTTCGGAAAGCGATTTTAAAGTAGTTTTTTAGCATAGGTAGTGTGTTTAGGTGCGAACGTGTTTACGTGTTAAAGTGTTTACGTACGTTCTAACGTTAACACGTTCACACTTTGATTACGTTGAATTAATCACTTCTTAAACTATCCACGGGGTTCACCAGCGTTGCTTTGACAGATTGATAACTGACCGTTAACCAGGCCACAACGACTGCAGTTATCCCCGCCAGCAAAATAATACCGGCCCCGATATCAATTCTATAGGCAAAATTTCCCAGCCATCCGGTCATAAAATACCAGGCAATGGGAACGGCGATTACAAATGCTATTAGTACGAGTTTTGTAAACTCTTTGTTTACCAATAAAACAATACTTGATGAATTGGCTCCCAATACTTTACGAACACCTATCTCTTTCATTCGGCGTACAATCATCAGAGACGCCAGCCCGAATAATCCAAGACAGGCTATGACAATTGCAAAAACTGTGGCGGTTGTTACGATTCTGCTGAGACGCTGCTCTTTACGATATTGAGCATCCAAAGCTTGGTCTACAAACGTAAAATCGAATGGTGTACCAAACTCAATTGCATCCCAGGCATTTTTGATCTCTGTCATGGTCCCACTGAGATCATTAGTATTCAGTTTAATAGAAAATCGCGGGACTGGAAAAGATCCCATCTGTATGAAATTGGCGCCGCTTAATAGAGTAGTGGGTGACATCGTCAATGCAAGAGCTTCAACCGGTGTATGCAACGACTCGTAATTGAAGTTTTCAACCACGCCGATAATCTCATGGTCGTCAAATTCCGGTCCGGGCAGCCGCTCGCCAATGGGATTTTCCCAACCGAAGCTTTCAACCAGCATCTGATTTACGATTATCGCCCGCCGTAAATCAGACGAATATTCTTCAGAAAAATTTCTGCCTTCTGTTATTGTAATGCCCATCGCAGGCAAAAAATCTGCATCTACAACGTTTCCTTGAAAGCTTCGCTGTTGTCCCTCTTCATCTTCAAATCCAAGGCTCGCCCATCCGGCGTTCTGTACAGGCGTAAAGAATGAAACGGTGAGATCCTCAACTTCTGGGTTAGAGCGTAACTTACTTTCCAGTAACTCTTTTCTTCTGACTCCCTCTTCAAAAATTTCTTCCAGTGACGTGTTTGGTGAATTGGTTAAACCGGATTCGAGCACGACGACCTGGTCTTTTTGATAACCAATATTTTTGTTTTGAATATATTTTAATTGTTGCTGAATCGTAATCGTACCAATAATGAGAGCAATTGAAAGCGAAAACTGCATCACCACCATGATTTCCTGAAAATAGCTTTTATTTTCTGAAAGGCTTAGCCTCCCCTTTAGTACTTTTACTGGACGAAATCCCGAAAGTATGACCGCCGGATAAATACCGGCAATTAAACTGATTATTATAGCGAGAGAAACAAGTGTAAGAATTGTCTCGATCGTAAAACTCAATTCGAGTGAAGTACCGGACAGGTCATTAAAAAAAGGCAATAACAGTTCAGCAAATAATACTCCGGCTGCAAGAGCAAATGTAGCTGTCATAAGGGCCTCACCCCAGAATTGGTACATCAGATGCTGTCGGACAGCACCGAGTGTTTTCCGAATGCCGACTTCTTTGGCCCGGGAGGCCGACTTGCTGATGGATAGAGTCGTAAAGTTTACACAGGCGATCAGTAGTATAAACAGTGCTATGACAGACAGGATGGTTGAATAGGTGGGATCACTAACAGATGCGATCTTAACAGGAAAGGCCGGGTTGAGATGAATATCAGTCAGTGGTTGGAGGCCAATAGTAAATTCATTTTCACGAATTATATCCTCACCCAGAATTCCTCGCATCATGGATGCAATCTTAGCTTCCACTTCAGTAGAGCTTACATCATCAGACAGTAGTACATAAGTTGAGCCGGCACCTGAGAACCAACTGCTCCGTGCCCGTTCACCCAAAAGCTGATCCATATTGTTATTAGGGATAAGTATACTATAGGTAAGGCTTGAGTTAGACGGTGCTTGCTCAATAATACCCGTGACAGTGAACTCCCGAAACTCTCCACCTGTCCGGATTGACAGATTTTTTTGCATGGGGTCCTGGTCTCCAAAAAAGCGTCTGGCTGTTTCTTCTGTTATTACCACAGATGACGGATTGTTAAAAACAGATGAAACATCGCTCTCCAAAAGGTTGAAATCAAACATCTGAAAGAATTCCCGGGTTACAACTAACACATTTTCATCAAGCGCATCAGGATGTTCAGCCGTTTGTACAAGATCATTAAAAAGGTAGATATACGTGACTTGTTCTACTTCCGGAATATTTTCAATAAGTGCAGGACCCAGTGGTAGCGGTGTGCCTGTATGCAGTTTGGACTCTCCATCACTAGCTATACTTTGAGTCCAGACTCGATAGATACTGTCAGATTTTGAATGAAAGGTATCGTAGCTCCACTCATTTTGAACGTATAGGCCAATCAGTAAACAACAGGCTATACCCACCGCCAGCCCAAAAATGTTGATGAAGGAGTAGACCTTGTTCTTGTACAGGTTTCGAATGGCGATTTTAAAGTAGTTTTTTAGCATTGTTATTAGCTTTCAGCTTTCATACATGAAACCCTTCCTGCATATTTTCGGTCACCACATGGCCGTCAAACAGGTGAATCACACGACGAGCATAATCAGCATCGTGGGGTGAGTGAGTTACCATCACGATGGTTGTTCCCGCTTCGTTGAGTTCGGCTAGGAGTTTCATCACTTCATCACCCCGATCAGAATCGAGATTACCGGTCGGCTCATCAGCGAGGATAAGTTTGGCATTGGCCACCACGGCCCGGGCGATGGCGACGCGCTGTTGCTGTCCACCCGAGAGTTGCTGCGGGAAATGATTTCGGCGATGCATCATACCCATTCTTTCCAATGCCGTATCTACTTTTTCTTTGCGTTCAGCGGAATCCACACCCAGATAAAGCAATGGCAATTCCACATTTTCAAAGACAGTCAACTCATCGATCAGGTTAAAGCTCTGGAAAATAAATCCAATGTTTCCCTTTCTAAGCTGAGCTCGTTCTCTTTCTGAATGATTTGAGATCTCATGTCCCAGAAAACTGTATTCGCCTTCGGATGGGTTATCCAGCAGCCCCATAATATTCAGCAAAGTTGATTTTCCACAACCCGAAGGGCCCATAATGGCCACGAATTCCCCTTCATTTATTTCAAGGTTCACGTTGCTCAATGCAGTGGTTTCCACTTCTTCGGTGGTGTAGACTTTTTTTAAGTTTTTGGTTTTGATCATGATTGTAAGTGTTAACGTATTAACGTGTGTACGTTTTTACGTGTTGATGTGTTAATGATTTTTCGATTTGGAAATATGTTCTTCTGATATATAAATAGTTTCGGGTTCGTTCGTTTGATTTGAATTTTTGAGTGAACTGTTAATATGAGTTATTAAAGAAAGAATCATCGCTCTACAATGATCACAGTTATTTTGGATCTCATTTATTTTTTCAGTTAAAACATTCTTTTGATCTAAGACGATATACAAAAGGCTCTTTACTTCTTGAGATGAACTTTGAGCATAATCTAAAAAACGAATAAAGTCCTTTTTGTGATAGCGACTAAACCCTTCAGCAATATTAGTCATGACAGAAATGGCCGATCTTTTAAGTTGATCTGCTAAAGCATATTCATTCTTCAACGATGAATCAGATATAACTTCAAAAACCTGATTAACCAGCAATCGTGACTGCTGCCAACATTTTAGATCTTCATATTTTTCAATTTTTGCCATATCAACTAAAATTTATACGTTAAAACGTTAACACTTAAACACGTTATCACTCCAACACCAGCACCTCATTATTCCCAAAAGTATCATAACTCGAAGTAATCACTTTTTCACCGGGTTCAAGGCCCGAAATTATTTCAAAGTATTCCGGATTTTGACGGCCAAGGCGAATTTCACGCCGTACAGCCCTGTCTTCATCCGGGGATAATACAAAAATCCAGTTCCCGCCGGTGGTCTGATAAAATCCACCCCGGGGCAGCAACAGCGCATTGGCAGATTCGCCCAATTGTAAACGGATTCGCAGTGTTTGTCCGCGCCGCAGGTTATCCGGTGATTCGTTTACAAATTCCATATCCACTTCGAACTGACCATTATTGATGACCGGATATACTTTTGAAATCATCAACTCATGCTCTTCACCGCCAAACGAAAATGTGCCATATAATCCGGGTACGATCCGTGAGAGATGAAATTCATCAATGGCTACCCTTACTTTATAATCATCCAGGATATCTACCTGACCAATACGCTCACCTGATGAGATAGACTGGCCCTGGTTTAATTCTATTGTACTTAATTGTCCGGATATGGGAGCCGTGACAACCAGATTTTCCAAAATGCGCTGAACAGCATCCAAATTTTCAAACATACGTTGTTCCGAATCATTCAGTTGCTGCATCTGTGTGATGGCTTGAACCGAATCTTTAATAAATGACTCGTAAGTTATTTCATACCGAGTTTTTTGATACTCATAATTCTGTTTGGTTTGATGAAATACCTGTTCAGCAATTAAATTTTGATCACGTAAGGTTTTTTCCCTTTCATATTGTGCTTCAAGAATTTGCCTTTCGGCATTGGCATTAGCCAATTGTTCACGGAGACGTAGTGTGTTCTGCTCAAGGTTCAGCCGTGAATTTCGAACATTATTTATTTGATCATACAGTCCCGATGTTTGCTGCATAACCTGCAGTTGCAGGCCCGAATTCGTAAGCGTTAAAATAGTATCCCCCTCTTCTACCATCGTTCCGGAATCCAAAAATACTTGCTGAACAACACCCCCTTCTATAGCATCCAGATAAATCGTTTGAATCGGCTGAACGGTTCCGGTTTGCTGTACAAATTCCTGAAAAGTATCCTCACGAACTTCGCCAATGGTTATTCGATCCCGGTCAACATTCAATGTCGACCGTATATCCATAAAGGCTATGACATAGACGCTGAAGCCAATAAAAACAAGCGCTCCGATCATCATTGCGATTCGTTTGGGAGTAAAAAATTTCTTTTCAATTTTACGATCCATTCCCATGTTACAGAAATTCAGTTTGGGTGATTTATTTGATTCATTACAGGATATCCACTTTCAGTGGTCACCCTATCTACTCTATTTATCAATTAACATGCCAAACTCTCTCAATGCATGTTATGCCGAAATAAAGGATGATTTTGTTGAAAATATTGTTCACATTCCAACAGTAAGTGTACGATATTGAACAGTATACTACCCAGATTCTTCCATTCTGGCTTATATCAATAGAGTCAATATGACTGGTATGATATTTGGGCTACTTTGTTGTACAAATCATACAATGCAATGCAAAGTTTATTGACGATATGATTTTGTATTTATAATGGAAATAATCAAAGCTAACATAATGCACTATTGATAGCGCACATTACTAACAACTTTATGACAAAAACCGGACGAATACTTGTTGTGGATGATGACACGGATGTGTTGAATGCAGCTCGGTTATATCTGAAACAACATATTGGAAAAGTCGATGTTGAGAGTAACTCCACACTGATTCCATCACTTATGAAAGAATTCGATTATGATGCCATTCTATTGGATATGAATTTCGATGAGGATGTCAGTAGTGGTGAAGAAGGGTTTTACTGGCTGGAAAAGATACTGGAGAGTGATCCGTCAATGGCCGTGGTTCTTATAACAGCCTATGGAGATGTTGAAAAAGCCGTTAAAGCGGTAAAAAAAGGGGCGGCTGATTTCGTATTAAAACCCTGGCAAAACGAAAAATTACTGGCTACGGTTACTTCAGCCATGAATTTAAGCCGTTCGAAAAGAGAATTTCAAATGCTTCGTACCCGACATGATGCTCTTAAATCCGATATTGACCAACCCTATCAAAATATCATCGGGAAAAGCAGAGCAATGGAACAAATTTTTCAAACCATCGAAAAAGTGGCCAAAACCGATGCCAATGTGTTGATTACCGGAGAAAACGGTACAGGCAAGGAGTTGGTTGCCCGTGCACTGCACAGACGTTCAAACCGAAATGAAAACGTATTTATAACGGTAGACATGGGTGCTTTGACTGAGAGCTTATTTGAGAGTGAACTTTTTGGACATGAAAAAGGAGCCTTTACAGATGCAAAAGAGGCTCGTGCCGGAAGATTTGAGATTGCCAATGGCGGCACACTGTTTTTGGATGAAATTGGCAATCTGCCTCTTCAGCTCCAGCCTAAATTGTTATCAGCGCTGCAAACACATGAAATTAGAAGAGTTGGATCTAACAAAACCAAAAAAATTGATCTCCGCCTGATTTGTGCTACTAATGATTCATTGGGAAAAATGGTTGAAAATCAGGAATTCAGACAGGATTTACTCTACCGAATCAACACGATTGAAATCAATATGCCCCCATTGAGGGAACGATCTGAGGATATCCCTTTGCTGGCCGGACATTTTTTGAAGCAGTACCGCGCTAAATACAGAAAGGAAATTTCCGGGATAACCAACCAGGCTATTCAATATCTGAAAGAATATCATTGGCCGGGTAATATCCGGGAATTAGAACATGCGGTTGAGCGGGCAGTTATTATGACGGATGAAAATCAACTTCAAAAAGGAGATTTTTTACTGACTTCGGTTACCGGCAATGATCAGCAATTACCCTTATCCGGACTAAATCTGGAAGAAGTCGAGAAAACCGTCATACGTAAAGCAATGGATAAGCACGAAGGGAATATCTCGCATGCCGCTGAGGAACTGGGACTTACAAGAGCATCACTTTACAGGAGGTTAGAAAAATACGGGATATGATAAAAAACTTCCGCCTTGGAATAATCATCCGAATGCTATTTTTGGCAGCAACGCTGTTGTTGCTGGTATATCTGATATATGAATCAGAATATTATGTTAGCATGACCATTCTTGGCCTGGTGATCATTGCACAGGTTATCTCACTAATCAGATACCTGGAGCGTACAAATGAGCTTCTGACACGCTTTTTGGATGCGATTCAATATTCTGATTTTACCGGTTCATTCAGAAATCATGGATTGGGCAGTAAATTTGATGAGCTCAATAAATCGTTCTCACATGTAATGGATCGGTTTAAGGAAGAGCGGGCCGAAAAAGAGGAAAGTATTCGATATCTGGAAACTGTAGTTCAGCATATTGGAGTCGGTCTGATCTGTTTTAATGGAAAAGGTGAAGTTGTTCTGTTTAATACAGCCGCTAAACGTTTATTCAAGATTGCAACACTGCGTAAGATTGAATCGCTGAAAGGTCTATCAAAGCCATTGTATAAAACCGTTCAGAATTTGAGAGGGGGAAACAGAAATTTGATTCGGGTCACTATTCAGCGAGAAACCTTACAGCTTGCTATGTTTGCAACTGAATTCCGAATGCGGGATGAATCCTATAAACTCGTTTCATTTCAAAACATTCATTCGGAACTGGAGGAAAAAGAGATGGATGCATGGCAGAATTTAACACAGGTTCTGGCACATGAAATTATGAACTCCATCACCCCTATTTCATCTCTTTCAGCGACTGTAAAAATGCTTCTGGATGATCATACGATTGAAAAAGAAAATCATGCAGAACTGAACAAGGAGATATTGGCAGATGTGAGGGATGCTCTTGAAACCATCCAAAACAGAAGCGAAGGGTTAATGCGATTTGTGAATTCATACCGTGATTTTACTCAAATTCCGGAACCTAAATATGAAATTGTAAACGTGAAGGAAGCATTGCATCGTACTGTTAACCTCATGAAAACAGAAGCCGTTAAACAGGAAATAAAGTTATTTGCCAAAGCTGAGCCCGAGAGTCTTGAAGTAACTGCTGACCCGCACCTAATTGAGCAAACCTTGATCAATCTAGTTAAAAATGCAATCCGGGTGTTAACCAATCAGGAAAATGGAGAAATTTTACTGATGGGGAGTATCGATGTATCCGGGAGGGTGATTATAGAAGTGCGGGATAACGGGCCGGGAATAAAAAAAACAAATTCAGAAAAAATCTTTATTCCTTTTTATTCGGTTGGCGGCAATGGAAAAACAAAGGGTTCGGGGATTGGGTTGAGCCTCTCAAGACAGATCATGAGAATGCACAATGGAACACTGACGGTGCAATCAGAAAAAGGCAAAGGAACTGTTTTTACCATGCGGTTTTAACCGGGTTGACCGGCTATTTAATTGACTGATTCTTCCAACCATCCCCCTGTAAACCCTGCTTTTCTCAATCCCTCTATGATGTATTTATTTTCACGCAGAATGCTCCAAATCAGGCCTGTTTGATAGTTTTCAAGCTGAATGAGTCTCTGTCTGGGTTGATGTAGTTTAGTTATAAGTTTTATTCATTGTTGTATTTAAATTTTTTATCGGAAACCATCAAGCGAAACCGAACAGTGGAGGAATGATGATTACAACGATCGCAGCCCACACAGCATAAACCGGCAGATAATCGGTTTGCCACTTTTCGAGAAGTGAAAACGATGCGTGTCCACGCAAAAAGCGGATATAAAGAAAGGCTGACCATGCCAGATTAACCAAAAGGATTAGGTTGAAGCCCAGGGCAACAACGCGATTCGGGGTGAACCCTAGATCGGTGATTCGTTGTGAAATAGCCCACAATGCAATCACGTCGGCTAAAAGCGCACTTATCACGAGCATTACTTGTATATAATCAAAGATGCCGGGAGGCGATTGCGAGTCACGGGCAGAGATGGAATAGAGAAGGAGACAAATAACAACCACCAGGAGCATGTCGAAAGCGATTAATACATCCCGCTCAATTTCGATCCCGCGTCCGGTAAACAGCAGGGTTCCCAGAAATGTAATCAATACGATAGCGAAAAGTGGTGAAAAGAGGCGTGCCAGCATGGGCGCGAGGTTTTCAACCACTCCTTTCTTGATATCCACTAACCAGGCAGCGATAATGACAGCACCAACCACTCCACATAGTACCCACTGCTCGAAAAGCGGTTCGATATCAATCGAGATAGTTTGAAAAATAATTGCCATCGTGCCGGTTAAAACAATCCCTCCAAGAGCAATTAATACATAGTAGATAAAAAGCTCACCCGAAAATCTGATAAAATCCATCCGACCGTTCACCTGTCCCCATTCTCCGCCTGCATATGCAATTCCTACCATTAGCCAGAGCGCAATTGGAAGGTGAAGCGCCAAAAGCACTTCGGTATCATTGCCATGTGTGAATGGATATACGTTGGCGAATACAACCGCTACAACAAAAGCTACACTTAGCCAAAGTATAGTAGAAGTTTTGAGTTGACGTTTATAAGCGAAATAACCGGTCAAAAGTGGCAGTACAAAAAGACTCATGTTCCGGAAGTAGAATCCATCGTTCCCGTCCAGCTCTAACCCAAATAGTGTAGGTATTTTTACAAGTATGGCTGCCGCCAGCGCAAAGGAAAAAGCGATGATGGTTTCCTTTTGTGGATTTGTCAATTCGTGGGATTTAGTAATTGTTGTCAATGGATTTGTAAGTGTTAAGGTGTTAACGTTTTAACGTGTTGAAGTGTTTATGTCTAACATATTTTGAAGTAAGCTCCACTTTATATGAGAAAGTCAGTCTTGTTGCTTTGTACTGAATGATTGTAAATTAAAAGTACTTTTAATTACAAAGTAAGATACAGAATTCATTTATACAATAGTTTGAAGAACTTTATTTTAATTATTTAGCATTCAGCTTTCAGTTTATTATAAACCAAGCTGAATGCTAAAGACTGATAGCTGATAGCAGATAGCTGAACTACGCCGTCTACTTCACCAAGGCTACGTAGACTAAGAAGGCTTCGAAGAGCAGGCTGTTAGAAAAATTATCACACCCTCATACTAAAAAACATTCAATCTGTAATACCCTGCGAGTCATGGTCCGTCTCATCCACTGAAAGTGACTCCAAATGACACCACATATGGACTTTCGCAACGTAATCCTTCCCTAGACGAACCGCATATGGCTCCACTCCGAAAGTAATAAATCCATGCCGTTCGTACAGACGTCTGGCTAATAGGTTACTTTCGGAGACTGTCAGCTTCACGACGGTGATACCCGTTTGAGAACGCGCGAATTTCAAGACAGTTCTAACGAGTTCACTCCCGATTTTTTTGCCTCGAAAAGATGGTAAAACGTACATGCCGAAAAGGGTGGCCTTGTGAGATATTTTCTCTCGAGCCTCCCTCCTCAGTCCCGCAACTCCAACCAACCGCTCGCCCTCGAAAGCGCCAAAAACCACTTCTCTATTATCCGCTCGCTCTACCAGTCTCGCTTCCCACCAGGATAGTGGCAAGACAGCACGTTCCGAGGTATTAGATGTGAAAGCCTCAGGGTGAGCACCATAGGCTTTCAGCATCAGGGCGCGATAGTTTTCGGTATTTGAGGAAGTGAGACGGACTATGCTCATTAGATCAAGCGCATCAATAGCATTCGTGTTGGGCCTAACGGTCTGGGTGTAAGGTTAAAGCTGATAATCAAACTCATAATAATGTTTACCATCCTCAATATTGATGGCCATTGTACCTGAGAGTCCTTTAATTTCTCCAGTAGCAGAATCTGGAACCACTTCCAGTATGAGCCGCTCTTTTCCTTTGTTGATTGTTCCAAAATGTTGGAGCACAAAACTACCCTTTTTCCCCTCCAAAGTCCCTTGAACCTGTTCTATAGCTACATACCCTGCTGGACCTAACGGGGTCATAGCACTTAACATTTCCCCTTTGCTTTTTGCATCCAGATCTCCATGAAAAGTTTTATCAAGTGTCATGCGACCCAATTTAATGCCATCATTACCCTGAGTGTAACCATCCTGAGGATTTAATTTTACCTCGAATTCTCCTTTAATTTTCATGAGATTTTATCTATGATTTTCGTCACTATTACTCCCATATATGATAAAGGATTACAGTGAACGCAAAAAATAAATTTTAAAAAGTGGGTTCTTCCCGTTTACTCTCTCAAGTTATTACGAAGCTTATCGGGTTGGGATTTTGAGTCTTCCTGTTCATCCGGAATCTCAATATCTGTTATTGATTTGCTTTTATCTGAAGACGGGCTTTTACTTTTGTCCAGACGTGTAAATTGCAAGACCAATTCTGCGAGCTGACCTACCGTTTTTTTTACTTCAGCTTTATGCTTCTCTATGGATCGTTTTGTAAAGTATCGCATCAATGGGTAGCTAAAAAACGAGAGCAATACTCCCGTAACGATACCCGGCCATACTACCCCAAGGGTTGCGACGCTGCTGCTTCCTCCAATTACAGCCAGTAAAACAGCGATCGGGATAACCAATATCAGACTGGTTACTTCGCTATCCCACTCCATCCCATAAAATTGACGTTTACTCACCCGAATCCGAAATCGATCCCCCCGTTGCTGCATTAACACACGAGTAGAATACATTCCGGCTTCCGTCTTGTAATTCCACTCTGTTGTATTGGATGTTTTTTTCACTTTAGCTTTTCCCTCGTGGGTTCCCCAAAGGTTTTCCCACCAATTCAACTCATCTGTGGTTCCATAAAGATGATTGAGTTCCGTAACAAGAACATCCATTGTTTCCCTGTCCGGCCGGCGGTCAAGCCATATTTCTGAAACTATTTCTTCACGATTCACTCGAACCTTTTCCTGAAAATCAGGGGATGTCGTGTCCATTTCAGTAGCAGCTTTCTCAATGAGTTCGGGATCGAGTCCGGTCTCCGATGCAATATTTTTAAGTTCATCGATCGTTAACCCATTCTCCCCTCTGCCCCGGCCGGAAACCGTTCGTTCAGCTTCAAGCTCTGCGGCTCGTTTGATCAGCTTTTGTACTTCCTCTTCAGAAAATATTCGGTTTGACATGTCGGAGTACTCTCAATTGTAATTTTTTGGATATGTATGAATATACTTGAATTATTAAAAACTTACGTTTATCTGGTTTGATAGTTGCAATGGAAAAAATGAACTTACTTGAATTACTCTCTGATAATCAGAGGTTTGTTTATAAAATATTGTTCAAATCTTGTCTTCCTACAATTGCCATGATGTCTATTACATCCCCATTAATTTTATAGTAAACAGTATCAGGCACAAATTTTCCAATTAATTAACAAACTATTTGGAGACTGAATCTTTTTCATCCACTCAGGCAAGAGCTCTAAACTGATTAATAGCCATAATAAGTACGATTATGGCAATAATTGAAATAATCAAATTTCCGGCAAATGTGATACTAAATGAATTGAGCATCAATAAAATTGCACTCCTGAAACTTAGAAATGTTTCAAAATCATAACTAATTTCTAAAATTAGCATAAACCAAAAAAAGACATCTCCGGATCCCCGAAGATGTCTTAGCTTTTTAGGACTTGTATTATTTAGGCTTCAGTTTTACGTTCATCTATAAACAGTTTTATCGGCCGATCACCGTCATTCCAGAGAAACATCATAAATCTGCCGTTATTCACAAAGTCAGTGGGAAAACTCCTCGAGATGGCAAACCTGGCATCAAATTTTTGATTGACAAACTCTTTCATTTCTATTTTTTATAAGGCTGAACAATTAACAGAAATATCGGCTTGCCCATGCTGCAGTTACTTCACCGACATAATTGCTATCCTTTTCAGATGTTAACAGATGATCTGCATCGTCCAAAGAAATGAAGCTTTTTGGATGACGGGCTGTTTTGTAGATGTGAGCAGCATTGCTTATATCCACTGTCGTATCAACCGGAGAATGAAATATCATTAAGGCTCTGTCCAGACTTCTGATTGTTTCAGTCATTTTCTGTTCCTTCAGATCGTCAATAAACTTCTTTTTTACTTTGAATGGCCTGCCGGCAAGTTGCACTATTGCCTCACCCTCCTTCTCAATCTGTTCGATTTTATCTTTAAAATGATGGATTACATGATCCGGACTGCAAGGGGCTCCAATTGTAACTACTGCTTTGGCTGACTCAATCTGCCTGGCTGCCTGAAGTACTGCAGTCCCTCCCAATGAGTGGCCAATTAAAATGGACGGGGGTTTAGTTAACTCCTTCATCTTTTTTGCTGCAATAATCAGATCTCCAACATCTGATGAAAATGTGGAATCTGCAAAATCCCCTTCACTTTCACCCAAACCCGTAAAATCAAATCGAAAGACGGCAATACCCCTTTCGGTAAGCGCCCTGCTAATATTACCGGCTGCTTTCAGGTTTTTACCGCATGTAAAACAGTGGGCAAAAAGCACCGACTGCCGTTCACTGCCGGAATCAGGTTCATCCAGCCGGGCGGATAATTTATAGCCATCACTATTTTCAAACTCAAGTTTTTGTGTTTTCAATGGTTGATTTCTTTAAGTAATTCAATTCAAATTGTTACTACGTAAATCTGCTTCCGAACTGATACATAGTGACCCGTATATCGCACTAATCAGCATTTTTTTCATAAAAAAATGAATGCCAAACTAACAATTAATTAACAACAACTACCCTGATTTTCCCCTGCTGATAACTTCATCTTCAATTTCTGAGAGAATACTTTTGATGTGATCAGGGATCACTTCTGTGGTACAGCAAGCTGTCGTTTTTAGGTCATTGGTACTCTGTAGCACTTTACCATAGTAGTTTTTTACTGATTCCGAAACGACTCCATTACTATTCATAAGCGATCATGATTTTGTTTTCTACTATTACGAAAGAATTTTGTTTTTAGATGGTTCATCATGCCGTTGGTTACCTTTCCTAAACATAACTTCTCATAGTTTTTGACATAATCTCCATGTTCAAATGGTTGATTAAACCATCAAAAATGATTGATAATAAATCACATATCCACCTGCCACAATTAATAACCATCCGGTAATTTTCTCCATATAAGGCAGAATTTTTCGAAGGTATTTCATCATAACTCCCCTTGCCAATACCGACATTAGAATAACCCCGATCATCATCAGACTCATTCCGCCGAAATATGCCGCAAAATATCCCACACCGGTCCATGCAGATGGAGCCGCCATTGCCTGGGTTGCAACAATAAGGAATAAAGGAAACAAACATCCGAGTGCACCGATTGCATATGCAAGGCCAAATACAAAAGCTTCTGCTACTTCCGATTTGGGAGTCGTATGATTTACATTCAGTGTGAATGAAAAACTTTTCCCGGCAGCCATCAGTATTCCGATAATAATCAGAACACTGCCCATACCGATCGTAACCCATATCATATAATCCTTCAGCAGCTGTGCAGCTGAAACAATCAAAATGGTGGCAACGGCATAAATCGAAAATATACCCGCAATGCTAAGCATTGCAAGCTTTAGGCCTCTCAAAAGACGGGTCGTAAGTCCGGGTTCACTGTCGCTTCTCGATATAAAAGCGACAATATACCCCGGCAGCAACGCTACAGCACACGGAGCCAAAAAAGCCAGTACGCCCTGTAAAAATGAAAATGAGTAAAACTCCATAAAGTCGTTTTGGATTATTCTACAAGACTTGTAAAGAGCTCCCGAAATTCATCCGAACTTAATGCTTCACCGGGTCTTTTAAATGCAATGTTTCCGTCTCTGTCAACACCAACGGTTGTTGCCTGACCTGATACTCCAAAATCCATCATGATTTCCGGATGGCCTGAAGTACTTGGAAAGCGGAAATCTTTCTCTTCAGATAAGTTCCGAATGACCTCTTCAGTGTCGGTTGGGTCAATGCTGATGGCCACTAAAGTAAGGCGATCTTCAAATTCCGGGTAGACTTCTGACATTGCAGGCCAGTTTCTTGCACACGTTGGGCACCAGGAAGCTGTAAAATAGACAACGACAGGTTTCCCGTCAGCAAGTGATTGACTCAGACTGATAGTATCACCATCGATCGTTGTAACTTCAAAATTCGGGGCTTTATCAAGATCAGATTCGGACTGCGCCCGGGCAGTTTCGTTGTTTTGAGCACATGATGTGAGTATAAATAGTGCTATGATAGAGAGGTATTTTGTTGCGTTCATAAATTGATTCATGGACTGATTGTTTAATTTATTTGTCTTAATAAACAAACATACAGCCATTCAATGATTCAGTTATCTCAAATCTGTAACATAAGATTGAAAACTGTTTCACATTATATCAACAAAAACCTTTTTGACTAGAAAATGTGTCCCGGAATGGCCACTCTGAAAGTGGTCCCCTTATTTTTGATACTGCTTACCGCTACCTTAGCACCGTGCAAATTGAATATTTTTTGAGCGATGGCAAGGCCCAGCCCGGCACCCTGTTTTTCTGACCGGCTCTTGTCTGCCTGATAAAATCGATCGAAGATATGCGGAAGATCTTCTTCAGGGATACCTGAACCGGTATCTGAGATTTCAATCACAAAATCTTGCCCGCTTTGAACAGATGAGATTGTCACTTTACCGCCATCCGGAGTGTGCTGAATAGCATTATCAATTAGATTTGTCAGAGCACGATTCATCAGGCTTATATCTGCTTCGATTAGTGAATTGGTTCTCCTTGGAAATTCTCCTTCGAGTATAATTCCTTTTTTTTCTGCAATTGGTTTAAACTGTTGCACAAGATCCTGGATCAACTCTGCCATAGAGATTTTTTCAAGGTTTGGAGTGATTTCCTCTGCATCGAGTTTGCTTAGCTCAAAAAGATCATCAATGAGTCGGTTTAATTTTTGGGTATTGCTGAGAACGATATTAAAATAGTTCCTGATTTCTTCCTTGGTTATCGTCTCTTCCTTCATCTGTATGGTTTCAAGATAACCCAGAATAGAGGCAATCGGGCTACGTAAATCATGCGATACATTTGCTACCAGTTCTCTTCTCAATCGATCTGTTTTTCGGATCTCCTTCATGTTATCCACAAGCGTATCGGCCATGCGGTTGAAGCAAACAGAAAGGTCCGTGAGTTCATCGTTACCGGTAACTTCAATACGGTCAATGAGTTGCCCTCTTTCAAATCTTTTTACAGTTTTTTTAATTTTTTCAAGACGGGAAGTAAGTGATGAAAAGACAAATAGCCCTGTAACAAGGCTAATTAGAAATATAACTCCAAACAGGATAAGTGTACCGCGTAATATATAGCTATCCTTAATCATTGCAGTGGCCTGGGTGAATTGTTCCCCCTCCAAAACTACATAGAGATAACATCCTTCCGAGCCCATTATACTCACATAAGATGCACTAAAGGGTTTCATCTGATCAGGATGCATGGGATCAGCCGCCAAAATAGGCATAGGTTCTCCACTGATAAATCTATCCAGCGGTTCTGTATCAATAACTATTTTGTCGAGTGCTATCTTCTCTTTGGATGCAGGGATAATACTTTTTACGTACCCGCTGCTGCTGAGGAGGTAGAAATCGAATTGAGGATTCTTTCCGCTCAATTCTGTTAGTTTCGCCTCTATTTCTTCCTGATCAAAAGACTCGGCAAGCATTGGCTGAAATTCAGATGCAAGAACAGATGCAATATCATGATTTGTTCTTTGAATAGCCTCTTGTGCTATATCAGTGGATGCCCTCAATGTAACATATATCACCAGCCCACCAAAAAGGATCAGAATAGCAGAGAATATGATCGCTATTTTTAAATAAAAACTACGCATGTTGATGACTCTCCTCTTTATCTGCAAAACGGTAACCAACACCCCAAACTGTTCGAATATAGTGCGGTTCGGAAGGATCCGCTTCAATTTTGTTTCTAAGCCGGTTAATGTGTGAATTCACAGTATGGCTATATCCTTCATAACTGTACCCCCAAACGGTATTTAATAACTCCTCACGGCTGTAAGCCACTCCCGGATTGTTGAAAAAGAGCAAAAGCAGATCATACTCTTTACTGGTCAGATCAATTAATTCACCCCGGAGAGTAACTTTTCTCTTTGCAGAATCCAGGATGAGATCGTCAAACTCAAGAATTTTTTGATTCGTTTCTGATTCCAGCTGAATAACGTCCACTCTTCGGAATATCGCTTTTACCCGTGCAAGAAATTCACGAATACTAAACGGTTTTGTCATATAATCGTCAGCACCAAGCTCTAATCCCAATACTTTATCTAACTCTTCCGTTTTTGCTGTCAGCATCAGGATAGGTACCCTTTTATTTTCATTTCGAATTCTCTTACACACTTCAAACCCATCAAGCTTTGGTAACATCACATCCAAAACAATAAGATCCGGTTCATTTGTGTGAAACACATCCAACGCTAACGTCCCACTTTCAGCGGTATATACAGTATACCCCTGATCAGACAGATTAATTTCCAGTAGATTCAGGAGATCCTTGTTGTCTTCAACAACAAGGATTGAGTGTGATTGGTGCGTCATGTTTACCCAATTTGTTTAATAAGTTCCATGATAATGTCGGACCATAACAATTTGAAATCATCACACAATCATAACATTCCGGATGGCAGATATAAATTTTCCATCCGATGAGTCCCGGATTTTAAAAAAAATCACGGCATTAATATCGTCATACAGCATATAATAGTATATTTCAATACCATTTCTCACAATTTGATTGACTTCAAGAATTATTAAAGGTACATTTAATCGTAAAATTACGATTAATACTTTTTATTATGATAAACCTTCAATCAATCAAACTGGACGATCCCACAATGGTCCGATCGGCCGATATTGCAAAAGCAATTGCGCATCCGGCACGAATAGCCATATTAAAGATGCTTGCACAGCGTAATACCTGCTTTTGCGGTGACATTACAGAAGTACTGCCACTTGCGCAATCAACCGTGTCCCAACATCTGAAAGCTTTAAAATCGGCCGGACTCATCACAGGAAAAGTAGAAGGCGTAAGAACTTGCTACTGCCTGAACACAGCAGGAATCATGGAACTGAAATCAACTCTTTCTGAATTATCCAATGAACTGGTTGAAACCTGTTGTTAATCCAAAATATTTCTCAACCATAATTAAACCTCGATAATAAATCATAAAATGACAAATCAAACAGCCACCCAAACAGTATTAGACGTCTATGACCCGGCAATGTGTTGCAGCACCGGTGTGTGCGGTCCGGATGTGGATGATTCACTCGCTGATTTCGCCAATGACGTTAAATGGATGAAAGGACAGGGAATTGAAGTGAACCGATTTAATCTCGGACAGGAACCCGAACTGTTTAAATCTAACCCGGTCGTGCTTTCAAAATTACAGAAAGAAGGATCCGATGTACTTCCAATAATTATGATCAATGGAGAGATCGTTTCACAAGGCGGATACCCGGATCGGCGTCAGCTTTCTGACTGGCTATCACTGGATAAACCCGACTCCACCAAAGCGAACACTGTACAAAATGATGAAGAACTGCTTCAAAATGTGGAATTAGCTATCACTAACGGCAATGAAATCGAACTTCAGATCCATTTTCAAAAAGCTGAAGAGGCGGGTATCTCAAAACAGGAGTTGGTTCAATCTATGCAAGCCGGGATTAATAACAGGCAACGTGATACACAATCGATACTTCAAGTCGCAAATAGCCTGCTTGGAGTGCAGTCGAATTGTTGTGCTCCCGATAGCGGTTGTTGCTAAACATTTAGTTATAGATTCTATAAAAACATTTCAAAGAGAGAGGTTATTAAACCTATGAAAACACTTCCGAAAATTACCCCCTATCTGTTTTTCACCGGAAAAGGCGGGGTTGGGAAAACCTCTCTTGCTTCTGCCACAGCCGTTAAACTGGCGGATGGAGGAAAACGTGTGCTTTTAATCAGTACAGATCCCGCATCCAATCTCAAAGAGGTCCTCGAGACAGATATCACGGAAAAAATTACACCTATTAACGGAATTGAAAATCTGCATGCCGTAAATATCGATCCGGAGCTCTCGGCTGAAGAGTACAGAAAGCGGGTCATATCCCCAATGGAAGATATTTTACCGGCTCATGAAATCGAGAAAATTCGTGAAGAGCTGTCCGGTGCCTGTACCACAGAAATAGCAGCCTTTGATGAGTTTGCGAGATATGTTGCAGGAAATAAAGAGGATCAGCCTTACGATGTGATCATTTTTGATACAGCTCCTACGGGACACACCCTGCGATTGCTGGAACTGCCGGCTGCATGGAGCGATTTTATCGAATCCAATCCTGACGGAGCTTCTTGTATAGGGCCGTCATCAGCACTGAAAACCAGTCAGGAGCGGTACAAAAAAGTTGTAGAGCGATTGCAGGATAAAGACGCGACTACAATCTACCTGGTGAGCAGGCCGGATGGTTCAGCACTTCGCGAGGCGGATCGTTCCGGCAGGGAACTTCACGAAATGGGACTTTCTAATCAGGTTCTACTCATCAACGGTTATTTTGAACCGATCGATGAGTCGGATCCTTTTGCGATAAATATGCAGAAACAGGCGGATGAAACCCTGAATAAGATGCCGGAGCGTCTTAAAACGTTGGATCAACTCATATTTCCTTTAAGGCCTTACAATCTACTTGGGATAAAACGGCTTCGATCCGTATTCCACCCATTAGATAAAGAAGAGATCAAAAGGAACAGTCAATCCATTCTTTCTGAACAGCAAGAAAGCGAACTTCCCGACATTGACCAACTCATTGACGATCTCTCCGCTGATAAGAATCACGGTTTAATAATGACCATGGGTAAAGGGGGTGTTGGGAAAACCACAATTGCCGCAGCTATCGCATTTAAACTGGCTCAACGAGGCTTTCCCGTCCATCTGACAACGACAGATCCCGCCGCTCATTTAATGGATCATATAGTTAATCTGGAGCTGCCTGAAAACCTGACAATTGATCGTATTGATCCGGACAAAGAAAAACAGGCGTATATTGAAAAAGTACTGGGTCAGCGTGGAAAGGATAAAACGGAAGAGGAGTTAAAATTGCTTCGGGAAGATTTGGAATCTCCCTGCACAGAAGAAGTAGCCGTTTTTCAGGCTTTTTCAAAAGCGATTCATCAAGCAAAAAGACAATTTGTCGTGATTGATACAGCCCCTACCGGACACACACTTCTCCTTCTGGATACAACCGGCAGCTATCACAAAGAAATTTTAAGGAATACAAAGATGGATACCGGTAAGTTGAAAACTCCATACATGTATCTGCAAGATCCGGATTATGCTAAATTGCTCATCGTAGCCCTTCCTGAAACGACCCCAATCTCAGAAGCAGCCAAACTTCAGGCTGATTTGAGAAGATCAAATATTGAGCCATTCGCCTGGATTGCAAATCAGAGCATGTCTGCAACGAATATCTCAGATCCGCTTTTGAAACAAAGGGCAGCAGAAGAGGTACCGCTCCTGGAAGAAATAAAAAACAAACATGCAAAAAAACTATACACGATTCCATGGATAACTGAAGAGCCTATTCTGGCCGCCCTTTTAAAAAGAACCTCAAGAATTGAATCAAATTAGAATAAACCCATAGATCAAGAATCAATTTTTTTGAGGGATAATTCAATGATTGCTTTGGTAACGGGTTTAATTAAATAATCTGAATAATCAGTTTTTTCGGCTCTCTTTCGGTGATAATCATCACTATTCCCGGTGATGTAAATAATCTTGGTGGAAATCTTCTCTTGAATGGCAATAGAAGCGTCAATTCCATCCATTTCACCCTCTAACGAAATATCCATAAAGATGATATCCGGTTTCAATCGCAGTGCCAATTGTACAGCCTCCTCTCCAGAACTCGATTTTCCTATGACATCGTACCCCAGGTTTCTAATCAATTTTTCTAAGATAAAGATCTGAAATGCATCGTCTTCGACAATAAAAACTGAGAGTGATTTTTTCTCTTTGGAATCCATTTTTCACAGACTTGATTGGATTTTAGGCTTTCCAGAAATTGGCGCTGTTTCAAAATTCAATGTACGTATAATCAACGTAAACTAATTAAAATTAGCCGGGATTGCCTGTCGAAACGACTGCAACCAATTTATATACCTTTCGTATTCTATTAAAATTTCAGCCTGTTGCAGATTTAGAAATATTGTATATGAATAAAATCGATCATTTATTGCAAAAATTTCAATATTGGATCCGTTCGAAATCCCTGCTATATCGATTTACATTAGGCACCCGGATTTTGTTGGCAATTGGTTTTATACCCACCGGGTTGGTGAAACTTCTTGGACACCGGTTTTCTTCAATGAGTATAGAAAGTGATGTCGGTGCTTTTTTTGAGATCCTATATCAATCGGGATTATACTGGAATTTTCTTGGATTTACTCAAATACTGGCCGGTGTTATGGTACTGATCCCGGCTACCTCGGCGGTGGGAGCCCTGCTTTTTTTTGGGATTATTTTAAACATTTTTGTTATTACTATCTCCTATGATTTTGCTTATACCCCGGTCATTACTTCTCAAATGCTTTTAGCATCCATATGGCTGATTATATGGGATTATGACCGATTTCGAGGTTTCTTATTTAATCAATCGATATTATCCGAAATTAATGAGTCTGGCAATCTTTCGATAGCGTCTAAACCGTCTATATTGCCCCAACCTGTACTTAAAAACTCGTTTGAGCGTGGCGTTTATATTACGGGGGCAGTTGCAGGTCTTTTATTTTTTGGCGTGTTACGCGGATTGAACATGCCATCAGAATTCATTTTTATACTTCTTACCGCCTGTATAATTTGCTTTATCACAGCGATAATATTAGGTATTCGCAACGCAAGGAGTTAAAACCAAAACCTATTCATCTGTATTTCTATAATCCGAATTTTTTTCAATAGTAAAAAAGAAAGTACTTCCTTTTCCTAATTCAGAATCAACCCCAATGATTCCGCCATGGTCCTCCACTATTTTTTTACAAATGGCCAGGCCAACTCCGGTGCCGCTGTATTCATCTCTGCCATGCAGGCGATGGAATATCGTGAATATCTGATTGCTGTATTTCGGGTCAATACCGATGCCGTTATCTTTTACAAATAATCTCCACTGTTTTTCTTCTTCTTCTGCCCAAACCTTAATTTTCGGCTTGACCTCTTCTTTCTGATAATTAAGCGCATTCTGAATAAGATTTTGAAAAAGTTGCTGCATTGCTCCCTTATTTGCCTTTACAATGGGTAATGAGTCCCACTTTACCTCCGCATTTTTCTCTTCTATCACTTTTCTTTGAAGGATTGTAACACTTTTGATGATCTCATTTATGTCCACTTTTTCCCGCTTCATATCAACCCTGCCAACTCTGGAATACTCAAGCAGATCCTGAATAATCTGGCGCATTCGTTTAGCCCCGTCCGTAGCAAAATGGATATACTGTTTTCCTTTTTCATCCAGAAGGTCTTCATATTTTCGCTCAATCTGAGCCAGGAAGCTGGTAATCATACGAAGAGGCTCCTGCAAATCATGTGAGGCTACATATGCAAACTTCTCCAATTCTGAATTAGAATTGGCAAGTTCTTTGGTTTGTTTTTCCAGGGATTGGTTCAGTTCTATGAGCCTTCTTTCAGAGTCTTCATTTTCAATAGCTGAACCGAGATTAATCGCAATGGTTTTCAAGAAAGTGACCTCATCTTTTGACCATCTCCTTTCACTCAAACAATCATCAAAGCCGATAAACCCCCTGAACTCTTTACCGGTAAATACAGGTATGGCAAGAATTGATTTTATATCCTGACCGGCCAAAAAATCTGCAAATTCTTTATCTTCGATCTTAGATACGATTTCATTATACCCACCAGCATGAATAACCTCGTCTATAAAACTTCGAATCTCATCAAATGGAAGGTTGTGATGGTCCGGATTATCAATTTCCGGTTTTGTTCCTTCCCGAACCCACTCCGTTTTCATCGTTACAACATCCTGGCCGGTTTTCTCTAAATAGGAAGACTCAAAAAAGTATACTCTATCTGCGCCGGCAATATTACAGAACATCTCAAGACATTTGTCGAGGGCTTCCTGCCAACCTTCTTCTTTGATTAACAATCCATTAAATTGAGCAATCGCATCCAGTTGACGTGTTTTCTTAAGTATGCGTTTCTGGGTGCGAATTTTGTCATTTATATCTTTAAAATAAACTGTAATACCATTTTCAGCCGGATATGCAGAGATATCAAACCAGGATTCCAGCGGGGGGTAGTAGTACTCAAATGATTTCGGCACTTTCTGATTCATTACCTCATCGTATTTCGCAAACAGTTCTGATTCTTTGGCAGTATTAAATACATCCCAAAATCTCTTCCCCATCACTTTTTCAGCTTTTTTCCTAAGCAGATTCTCAGCTTCATTATTGAAGTATGTAATTTCCCAATTTCTATCTAATGCATAAAATGCATCCGAAATACTCTCCAATATTCTATTTCTTTCACCCAATAACTCCTGACGCTCTTTTTCTACCAGATGTCTTTCGATTGCTATCGAAAGATTAGAAGTGATTGTTGTGAGAGTACGCACCTCCTGATCATTCCATTTGCTCTCTTCCCTGCAATTGTCAAACCCAACAAACCCGAAGAATTTCTCCCTGATTGTAATCGGAATAGCAAGGAATGTCTTGATATCCTGGTCCTCCATGATATACCGAGTTGTAGTATTCGGAGCTATGCTGCTTAGTGATTCAGAACTGGGCTTATTTTGAATCATTTGATTCACTAATTCTGGAACTTCATTGAATGGCAATTCCTGCAAATCCTCACTATCCATTTGCGGTGAAATACCCTCTCTGCACCACTCCAACTTCTGGCTGGTAAATCCCTCTCCTGTAATAGGATCGTACCTATTTTCAAAATAATAGACCCGATCCGCCTGAACAGCCTCGCCAATCATCTCCATATGACTATCCAAAGCCTCAAACCAGTTTTCATAATTAAGAAGCGCAAAGTTCAAACTTGCAATTGCATCAATATGCCTGTTTCTCTCCTGTAGCCTTAATTCTGCTTCTTTTCTAGCCTGTATGTCCCGGTTCAGTTGTTCTTTTTGCTCTTTCTGTACCGTTACATCGCGTTGAATGGAGATAAAATGAGTACACTTATCACCATCAAATATGGGGCTGATGGAAATATTGTTCCAATATGGCTCCCCATTTTTATTGTAATTTATGACATCTACATTAATACTTTTCTTATGCCGGATAGCATCCCGTAACGCTTGAAGCTGATCCGATTCAGAATTGCTGCCCTGTAGAATTCGAGGTGTTTTGCCGATTACTTCATCTGCTAAATATCCCGTCATTTTTTCAAATGCACGATTGACATAGATAATCTCGGGGCCATGAGGCGCCTCTGTAGGATCTGCTTTGGTGATCAGCACGGCATCATTGGCTTCGTTAACCACTGATTGCAGTAATTTAAAGCTGAGATCTCTGTTTGCCTTATTCGTCGTTTGAAGCTTCACATTTACCTATTTCGATTCGATTTACAACTAACCATGTAACTTCTGCCTGGCAAAATTTTAAATAGGGGTTAGATATTTTTCCATTAGAAAAATGAGTTATTAAAAACTCATGAACCCTGGCCACTATATGTCATCAACAGTCACGAATACCTATATTCTCATAAACTATTCTGTCATAATTGTTTACATGTAAAATGAAATAGTTGATGTAATTCAATATCGAAATTAAACGATTATTTTCACAATTCTAATTGCTTATTATTGATGCGATATTAACGACTCGATGAAATCAAACTTGATTTAAAAATAGCTTCAAACTTTAATCTCCGGCAGCCTTTTTTCAATCATCTCACGGCGATGTTCCAGTGGGGCCGGCAGGTATAATTCCTGTCCCAATTCCTCTTCATCCTGAACAGAATCGTAACCGGGGCCATCCGTTGCAATTTCAAACAAAACACCCCCCGGAGATAAAAAATAGACCGATCGGAAAAAATGACGGTCAATCTGCCCGGTGGGGCGCAGCCCTCTCTTCATCACTTCTTTTCGCATCCACTCCTGCTCTTCATCATCTTTGGCTCTGAACGCAACATGATGTACAATACCCCGTCCATTGGTACCCTGTTTAGAATCCACTTTTTCCAGTATGACGGCACTTCCTATATCTGCACCGGTTTGATAAAGTGACATTTCCTCATCCTCATCCATCTTCTTAAACCCAAATACTTCTTTCAATAACTGCGCTGTATCTTCGGTCTCCTCTATGGATAAAATAGTGCCCCAGAACCCTCTGATTCCAAATTCTTCCGGAACGGTTCCTTGGTCCCATGCAGGTATCCGACCCAAATCTTCCTCAAATACCAGTTCAAGCATCAGGCGATCCGGATCCCTAAACCGAATCACATTTCGATTGAATCGACTAAATGGGCCTTCAAAATCCACTCCCTTTTCACCAAACCGTTCAGCCCAATACTCTTCAGATCCAGCAGGGACTGAAAAAGATACAACCGTTGCCTCTCCGCTCCCCGGTTTCCCCTGAACCGCCATTGGCCATGGGAAAAAAGTCATGCTTGAACCCGGCTGCTTCGTTCCGTTCACATAAAATAGGTGGTATGTCGACGGATCATCCTGATTCACTGTTTTCATAATCATTCGAAGACCTAAAGTCTTAACGTAAAAATCCGTGGTCCGCTGGCCATCGCCACCCAGTACAGTAATATGATGAATTCCTTTTTGAGCGGTTTTCATAATGCTCCTCTAATTTTTGTATGATTGTGTCTAATTGTTATATTTAATTTAATATTAAATGATTTAATATTCAAATATATTCCATTCGTTTAATATCCATTCCATACGAATTTGTTCACACTCATCTTACTCTTCACATTCGTTATACTCTTCACACATCTTGCTCTTCAACATGATTACAAATCGGTAATCATGTCAATCATTTAATAGCTTCAACCTGCGAAAATCAAAATCTTCACTCAATGTTGGTTTTATAATCTGAAAGTAGGGAGATACGTCAAAGTCGCGCGGCGCAAAAAGGCTATGATGGCGGATATGCAAATACTCTTCCTTTGTCTGCTTTTTAGCTTTACTGCTGGATTCATTAATCTCCAGATAGGGCAAAATCGGATAATTTATTGATTGAAAGGCCTCTGCAAGAAGGGCTGAGCAGATCGCTTTGGTCGGGTCGCCGCTGCCCAATGCCAATAATTTACGCCGATGTTTCTGAGGAACCGGAGGAGTTTGAATGAGATACCTGGCTAAATCGAAGATATGTTTCAGGTCATACTGATACCCAATCCTCTCTTTCATAAATGTTATAACCTTCTCTTTTTCATCTGATGTAAGCCCAACCGGCCGGCATATCCGAACATGAAGATCACAATATAATCTCAAAGGTACTGTACGCACCCCCTCAGTAATGTCCGCTTCAATAAGTTGGTGATCTTGCATATCATCTACATCTCCCGATTGAATTTTTCCGACATACAGTGCCGCGTGTGACCAGGTCGACTGAGTGATATATTTAATTGCGGTGCTGATACGGGTATTCCCTTCAACCAACAGTACATCCCCCGGTTTCAGAGCGGCCTTCAGAGCTTCATTTGAACAAGTTGTGACAGGTGCTCTCTCTTCATCCGGCCTGGACAGATACCGGGCCAGTCGATATCCAATCGATCTAAAAATTGCATTCATCTGATACTATTTTACTAAAATTTATTATTTCACTGAATTTATCGCTATCCCCAAAAGATGTACCATTATCCATCATATGAAATAAAATGTCAACATTTCGTTATTTTAAATTATCAAGAAAACCGATCTTTATTTCTATCATCTACGAACCGACCATCAAATATGATTAACAGGAATTTTTTTATTGTCATTTCAAGTACTCTGATTCTGTTCTTTCTGTTTCAGTTCGGCTGCCAAAGCAGTGAATCTGCTATTAACGACTCATCCCCCCCGGAAGCTACAACTTACTCTCCACCTTTTTTAGACCTTGAAGAATCCCCTTTTCCCAAACAAACACCAATGCGTGAATTTCGCGCAGCCTGGGTAGCTACCGTTGCAAATATCGATTGGCCTTCTGAACCGGGACTCTCCGTAGATCAACAGAAACAAGAAATGATAAACCTTCTAAACCGCGCAGCAGCCCTACATTTGAATGCGGTCATTTTTCAGGTAAGGCCGGCTGCTGATGCTTTTTATAATTCTCCGTATGAACCTTGGTCTGGTTACCTGAGCGGCAAGATGGGCGAACCACCGCTGCCCTATTACGATCCGCTCGAATTTGCCATAAAAGAGGCCCACATCCGCGGCCTCGAATTGCATGCATGGTTTAATCCGTATCGCGCCGGGCACCCAGCGAATGCATCATCCTATTCTCCGGACCACATCAGCAAGACTAATCCTGAATTTGTCCATCAATATGGCGAATATTTATGGCTCGACCCCGGAATTCCGGAAGCAAAACAACATACGATCGATGTGATTATGGATGTTGTAAAGCGCTATGATATTGATGGTATTCACTTTGATGATTATTTCTATCCATATCCCTCTTATGCAGATAATGCGGACTTCCCCGATAGTCTCGCATGGCAACGGGCAAATGAACTGGGCAATACCCTTTCTCGCGGCGATTGGCGGCGTGAAAATGTAAATTCTTTAATGAGAGAGCTATCACATAAAATCAGAGAGATGAAACCACATGTGAAATTTGGAATCAGTCCATTCGGAGTCTGGCGGCCCGGTTATCCGGCACACACTACCGGTTTTGATGCCTATGAAAATCTCTATGCCGATGCAAAATTGTGGATCAATGAAGGGTGGGTCGATTACTTCACTCCCCAGATCTACTATAAAATGGATCAGGTATCTCAGCCTTTTCCCATTATGTTAAACTGGTGGAATGAGCAGAATTTGTATCATCGACATATATGGCCGGGACTCTACACCAGCCGTCTTTGGACTTCCGACCGATTATGGAGTGCTGATGAGATTAAAGGGCAAATATTTACTGCCAGAGCATTTCCGGGAGTAACGGGGACGGTTCATTTTAGTATGAAAACCTTTATGAATAATGACAAAAATATTAACCGAATCCTTACGGCAGGGGCTTATGCAAACCCGGCTCTCATCCCCGCATCCCCCTGGATGAACTATGACCCACTGCCAAAACCCGAAGTATCTGTTAATGACTATGGTGACTATTGGAGTGCATCATTTGTCATTAATAATAGTGACCCTGTTCAGTGGTGGGTCCTGAGAACTCAGAGAAATAATTTCTGGGACTCTACTGTGATCCCGGGACACCTCCGTGAGATTTCATTTTATGGAGGACCCTCAATGGTTCGGCCCGATAAAGTTTACCTGACAGCCATTAGCAGAACAGGCATTGAAAGTGAAGCCGCACAATATGATTTCCGATCGGATACTGATAACCCGTCAACGAACAATCATTCAGCCATTATTTTACGTGAAGAGTGGAGTGATACCAAACCGTCCGGCTACGAAGCAAATGCCATCCGGAGAAATATTGCTTATCAGGATACGCTCCGTTTTCAAAATTTGACACTGATCGTCGAGCAGATGATGAGATCAATTTCAGTTCCCGGCCGGCTATTGAAATATGATCCGGGTAACGAGGAGGAAGGTGACGGGTATTCAGAATCAATAACTCTAAGGGTACACAAAAATGGAGTATCAGAGCTTGTGCACCTCAATCCCGGACAAAGTATGAACTGGTATGGATACCACATTTCACTTCAGAAGATTGACTTTCAAAGATCACTAGCCGATCTCGAAATTGCCACCGTTGGCTCCCTTCCGATAAACCGTGCAGCATTGCTTGAAGCAGGGAACGGCACCATGCGCCTTCGTGTCAAGCATAATCCTTCGAAAATAGCGATCACACAACAAGTGATGGAAATGGAAGGCCCGGATGAGCCGGTAACGACTGTTGAATTTCTTAACCGGCTGTATAAAAAAAGTGTAGAGACCGACAATCGATGGGATCTTCCCCATCACTACTACATCAATTCAGAGGGTGAGATTTATGAGGGTCGAAATGCCGGCTATTCAGCTGAAGCAAACACCGAATTTGACCCAAGAGGAACTTTGATCGTGAACTTATTGCTGTCAGAGACTCAGGAAAATATATCAACAACTCAATTGAATTCTCTCAGAGATCTTGTTAATCATATAAGTCAAAAATATGGAATGAATCGAAAAGATCTTTTTCTTCTTAGGGACCTGGATTCAGATATAACAGCAGATTCTGCTAAGAATTTCATGAAAATTGAACACTCACTGATTGAAAAACTACTGGAATGATCACATTATAGGTTTTGAATATTCTCTTCCAAATAGTTGATTTCATCGATCAATTGAGTTATTAACTGCTTTACATTTTTAGGATTTGAAGTAGAATTCTTTTCCAATTTCAAAGCTATAGATGCCAGCTTTCCAAAACTCATGGACAATGCGGTTCCTTTGACTTTATGAGCGGCATTCTTTATTAGCTCTAAGTCTAACTTAGAATCCGGAATCTTTTGAAATTTTTCAAATTCAGTTCTAGAATCACTTAGCGATGTTTTGGAAATCAACAGCAGATCTTCCAGAATATTAAATAAATCACCATATCTCTGACGTAACTCATCGCTATTGTAATGGTCACCGCTTGAAGACATCGATCTGCCATCATTTTCAACATCATAGCCAGACCCGGCGTCAATTACCCATTTTTCCATCACGTTTTTGATACTCTTTTTAACTATCGGCTTACTGATATAATCATTCATTCCTATTGCCAGACATTTCTCTCTTTCTCCCTTTAATGCACCGGCCGTACATGCTATAATTGGAACATTTTTACCCTCCTCACTTTTCCTGATCTCAATGGTAGCTTCATATCCACTTTTAAATGGCATTTGAACGTCCATAAGTATTACATCAGGGTTTTCAGCCTTAAAGATCTCAACCGTTTCATTGCCATTTCTCGCTTCAAATAATGTGGCGAATGGATACAGTTTAAGCAGTAATATTTTCATTAAAAACCGATTCGTATCATTATCTTCAGCGATTAATATTTTAATCGGTTCATCAATTCTCTTTGTTGGGCTTCCAGACAGATTCAAATTCGCATCCGAAAGAGAATAATTTTCATTAATGTAAGACGATTCATCAGATGGTTTTTCCTCATCAATTTTTTTCGGTTTATCACCGGCGACAGACTCTATTATAAATGAGAATGTACTCCCATTGCCAACATCACTCTCTACGGTTAACTTTGAATTCATCAACTGCAAAATTCTGTTTGAGATAGTAAGTCCAAGTCCGGTTCCACCATATTTTCTGGTAATAGAATTATCCTCTTGAGAAAATGCTTGAAATATTCGTTGCAGATTTGATTTTGAAATACCAATTCCGGTATCTCTTACTGAAAATCGAACACGATTCCTCTTTTTACCACTCTCTATTTTTCGAATAATAAGTTCTATCTCTCCCTCATTTGTAAATTTGATTGCATTACCCAGTAGATTTATCAATACCTGCCTCACTCTCAATTCATCCAATATCAGGTATTCCGGTACATCTTCATCAATTTGGTAACTTATCGACAGCTTTTTACTTTCAGCCTGAAATTTTAGCATGTCAATACATTTTGCTGCCATTTTATGGAGATCCGTGGAGCCCGGATCTAATTCCATTCTTCCTGCTTCAATTTTAGAGAGATCCAGTATATCATTGAGAATTTCGAGCAGCGAATTCGCTGATTGAAAAACGATACTCATATACCCTTTCTGATCATCTTTTAAATCGGATTGCATTAAAAGATCACTAAAACCGATGATTCCATTCAGTGGTGTTCGAATTTCATGACTCATATTTGCCAAAAATTCAGATTTCGCCTGATTCGCTGATTCCGCCATTTTTTTGGCTCTAAGTAATTTGGACTCAGTCCTTTTCTTCTCAGTGATATCTTGAACTGAACCATGTAATTTGATACATCTGTTGCCTTTGAACACAGGATTGCCATTCGCAACCACCCATTTTTTATTGCCTTTAGCGGTTCTAATCGGCAATTCCAGTGAAAACGATTCCTTATTTCGGCTAGAATCTTCTAATGCCTGACGTATCTCATTTCTGCTTTTTTCATCATAATAAAATTGAATGGCACTCTCCAAATTCGGTTCATAATCCGAATCCACTTCAAAAATATTTTTGGTCATAATTGTCCATTTCAACTCATTCGCTTCTAAGTCATATTGCCACCCACCGACTCGAGCCAATTTGCCGGTATCTTCAAGTAATTCTTTTGCATATTTCAGCTCTTCCTGAGATTTCTTAGACTGTGTAATATCCCGGAATACAACAAAATATCCATTAATCTCTCCTTCTTTTACCAAAATTGGCTGAATGGTCACCTCAAACAAAATCTGTTCATCCTCCATCTGGTATTTATATTCAAATGAAGTTGGTACCTGATGCTCTAAATGTTTAAAGAATTGCCCATCATTTGGAAAAATCGTGAAAATCGGTTTGCCAAATAAGTCCATTTCGTCCGTATGAAAGATCGACCGAAAAGACGGGTTTGAATCAATTACATGATAGATGGTGTCTAATATGACGATTCCCTCTGCCATCTCTTCAATAATTTTTTCACGGGCAAATGGCAATACTTCAAAAAGTTTAAACCGAAGCAGGCCTATTGAAATGATGATTCCTGAAAACAGGAACATGAAAGGAGTTAGATCCAGATGTTCAAATGGCTTAAAATCAAAAACATAGAGAATATTCGTAATCCAGGGAATTAATGCTCCAAAAATGACAATCAGTATCTGTTTTTTAAAAATGGTTTTTTCTCGTCGATACCTCAAAATTAAAAGGAATAGCCCTAATACCATGAAACAGTAGAATGTAATGGTATGAATGATATACCAGGCACCCGGTTCAAAATTAAGCAGATAGAGTCCATCAACAATCGCCATTTCAATACTCTCATAATGAAGGTTGTGCCATTTATTGGTCCAAACCATCAAAAGTGTCGTAACCGGCAGTATGTAAATAAGAGCAATGGTATGTTTGTTTAGATACTTTTCATTTCCTGTAAACTGAAGAATAAAAATTATCCAAAGCGCCGGGATCAGTGAGATGCCAATATATTCCAAACGAATCCAAAACATGATACTATCCAGATCTGTCATTGCTAATTCAAATGAGTAAGCAAATGCCCAGATCGTTACCCCGAGCATCATGATAGCAAATGTTTTGACAGCATGGCCGGAACGGAAAAATATGGCAGTCGTAGTAATCGCAGATATTACCGCAGCTGCAAAGAGCGATATAGATAAAAAATTAAAATTTAATTCCATTCAGCGATTCTTTCTGGAAGAGATTGATCTTCATTGATATTATTGAAAATAATGAAATAAATTTTTGATTGATTGAAATGCACACAACATCATGCCTTCAAATAACTTACACCATACACCCTTTCTCCGGTTAACTGAGTATAAAGTTACTTATCCTGAATTGCCATTCCATTAAATAAAATCATTCATAAATTTTTTAGTCTGCCAGGATTCTACAGATTGCATTTGTATAGCTTTCTGTTGTCCCCTCCCCTCCAATATCTTTGGTACATTCTGTTTTATAATCCTGCAAGACGGTATAAACAGCTGCCCGTATCTTCTCTGAAATACGGCTTTCTCCCAGATAATCCAACATCATCAGCGCAGAAAAAAGAAGTGCTGTAGGATTGGCTAATCCCTTCCCTGCGATATCGGGAGCGGATCCGTGAACGGCTTCAAACATCGCTGCATCATCACCGATATTGGCTGCTCCCGTAACGCCCAAACCTCCGACCAGGCCGGATGCCAGATCCGATAAAATATCTCCGAAAAGATTTGTTGTAACAATAACATCAAACTGACTTGGCTTTAGTACCATCTGCATAGCCATATTATCGACGATTAAATCCTCAAACTCAATTTCAGGGTAATCAGGCGCAATCTCTTTTCCAATTTCAAGAAACAAACCGGTCGTTAATTTCAGAATGTTTGCTTTATGAACGAGTGTTAATTTCTTTCGATTATACTTTTTGGCATATTCAAACGCTGCCCGGATAATCTTCTCACTGGCATCACGAGTCACCACCGCAATACTCTCTGCATGTTTTTTTTCATCATCCACCCAGTGCTCTTTTCCTATGTATAGGCCCTGTGTATTTTCTCGAAAAAGTACAATGTTCACTTCTCTGAAGGGACTTTCAATATTTGGCAGTGATTTTGCCGGCCTTATGTTGCTGTATAGGTTAAATTGCTGACGCAAAGCCACATTAATTGAGCGGAAACCGGCGCCAACCGGAGTTGTAAGAGGGCCTTTTAATGCAATTCGATATTTTTCAATGGCCTGAATGGTCTCAGCAGGAAGCGGGTTTCCGGTTTTTTTAAACGTGCCTTCACCGGCTTCACATTCAATCCAGTTTATTTTTACGCCGGATGCTTTTAAAACACTTTTCACTGATTCCGTAATTTCAGGCCCAATCCCATCACCGGGAATTAAAACAACATTATGCATAGATATAAATTTCTTAATAATTAAGTTCTTAAGATAAGAAATTATCTTTGCATGAAACAGAAGATCTGTATTCAGATCATGTATGATTGAACCATCGCTTTCAATTTTCTATTTCAGATTGAATTTATTTTTTTAGTGATGAAAAAAATCAGTATATCTTGTTGAAGGAATTAATTTGACTTTGCTCATTCTTAATGAAAAAATTTAGAAAAGATACGCCAAGAGCGTCAAAAAGAGAGATTTTCGGTTGGGGAATGTTTGATTTTGCAAATCAGGCTTATACACTACTGATCATTACAGTCATCTTTCCCGTTCTTTTTACAACTGTGGTTGTTGGTGATGTCGAGCAGGATTACCGTTTGGGTAATCTGTTATGGAGTGTCGCACTGTCAGTCAGTTATTTTCTGGTAGTTTTAAGCGGCCCTGTTTTTGGTGCGATTATGGATTACTCCGCACTAAAAAAGAAATTTCTCTTCTACAGTTATATTCTCACCATTATTAGTACAGCATTCCTCTATTTTGTTGAGCCCGGATTAGTTGTATTAGGAGTTATACTGATTATCATCTCCAATTTTGCCTATGCTATCGGGGAAAATTTTATCGCTTCTTTTCTGCCCAGTTTAGGCCCTCCCAAAGATCTGGGTAAAATTTCAGGTTTCGGATGGTCACTGGGTTATATCGGCGGACTCTTTTCGGCCGGATTCGTAATTCTCTATCTGGGTGAACCTACTCTTGAAAATTATGATACCATTCGTTGGGTCGGCCCTTATGCCGCTCTGTTTTTTATGATTGCAGCGATTCCAACATTTATTTGGGTGAAAGAACCCGGTATAAAAAAGCCGTTACCTGCTGATGAAACATTCTTTTCCATGGGCTTCAAAAGGCTGGGCGATACCCTCAAAATGGTTCGTGAATTCAGAGATCTGTTGATATTTCTCATATCTGTTTTTTTTGCAATGGCAGGAATCTACATCGTTATATCTTTTGCATTCATCTATGGCGACCAGATCGTCCAATGGGATGAAACCGTTCGGGTATTAATGTTTGTAGTTGTTCAGATTACTGCAGCAATCGGCGCTTTCTCTTTTGGTTTTTTACAGGACAAAATTGGTGCAAAAAGAACCTACAACATTACATTGGGATTATGGTTTGTTGGAGTTTTAGGAATCTGGGGAGTAACTGATATCACCGTTTGGCTTAATAATGTTTTCAATACTGACTTTGAAGTACAATATGTTTTCCTTTATATCGGTGTAATTGCAGGACTAAGCCTGGGATCAAGTCAATCGGCCAGCAGGGCACTGGTGGGAATTTTTACTCCTGAACAGAAATCTGCAGAATTCTTCGGTTTTTGGGGACTGTCCAATAAAGTTGCCGGGGTATTTGGTATTATTGGCTTAGGACTTCTCCAAACTCAATTTGGACTGCACCAATCCGTACTCTTCTGTGCTTTTCTATTTTTGATCGCAATCATAATCTGCCTGTTTGTGAATGAAAAAGAGGGTGAAAGAGCTGCCGATCATTTCCATGAACAGAATCAATAGGACTTTCAAGACAATTACAGGCATTTTTATTTATTTATTTCTCTTCCCTCACTATTTTTGAAAATAGAATATTAATTTTTATTGGTGTTTCTATATTCAGTATTATCAATGATATAATATGACGATTTATTTCCGGACTATTTTTTTAATTACAATTTCACCCATTTAAAATTAGATTTTTTTAAAAAACGTTAAAAAAAAGGCTGTATTTAATGCTCAGATTGTTAACTTAGCCCATCATAAGTATGTTTATTGACATTCAATGCCATACTTTTTTAATATTTTATCTTTAATTAAAACTAACCGGAGACATTGTATGAGTAGATTAAACGAAGTAAAGAATTTGATGGCAGGACTCGAAGAAGATCTAGTAAAGTTCTACGACAAAGGAAATAAAGCTGCAGGTACACGGGCACGTAAGCAACTGCAAGACCTGAAAAAGCTTGCTCAGGATATTAGAATTGAGATCCAGAACATCAAGAACGAAGGCTAATCACCGCCTTTTCTCTTAAAAAGCCGCGTTTTACGTGGCTTTTTTTTTGCTCTTCAATTTTCTTCCTACCCTTACTCTCACTATTATTCGTCGGAAACTATTGTGAATAACCCGGCCGGAACCCAGACAGGGAACTAATTGACTGGAAGCATTAAATTTGAACTTGAATTCACAGTTCAGAGTCTGCATGGTAAAATGTGCCTCTATTTGCCTGAATCATAAATTATGAGTAAACCTTCTTTCCATAAATTAGCTCCAAATGTCATTAAAGTATGGCAGTGGAGTAACAGTATCAGTAACCTCTTTTTTTTAGCCATACCCATTGCTTATGCATTTTTTTTCGGGTACTCAGGACTCCATTTATGGTTTATTATCGGCTCCGGGTTGTTGGTTACTGTCTTCTGGATTTTATCGATCGCCTGGATTCCGTTTCTGTCCTGGAAAAACTGGAGATACTCTATCAATCAAAAAGAGATTGATCTAAAGCACGGAATATTATTCAAAACACGTACATTAATTCCGCTGAGCCGGGTTCAACATGTGGATACCCGGCAAGGGCCGCTCCTCCGAACTTACAAACTCTCTTCAGTCACAATTTCAACAGCTGCAACAACACATGAAATACCCGGACTCGATACTATCCTTGCCGATCGTGTACGCCGACAAATTTCAACTTACGCCCGGTTAGCTGAAGACGATGTCTGAATTTGAACGACAACATCCCGTAGCAGCTGTAAGTCGCGCTTTTGGCCTTATCAGAGGAAATATTGTCACCATACTGGTATTTCTTTTTGTAGGTGCACAGAGCGACAACTTTCCATTCCTGTGGTGGATTGGCGGTCTTTTTATCTTTCTATTAATCATTGGTGCCGCAAATTGGTGGCGTTTTCTCTATAAAATGGATGGGGATACACTGCATATCCGAAGCGGGATCTTTGTCAGGAAAGATCTATATCTCACCAAAGATCGCATTCAGGTTATTGATATCTCTTCAGGAGTTATTCAGCGACTGTTTGGGTTAGTACGCCTCGACATTCAGACGGCGGGGGCTACATCACGTCAGGCCGCGATCGATGCGATCACGAAAGTAAAAGCCATGGAGATCAACCGGGTCCTTCGTGATATACATTCTGATCCGGGGGAGTTCGGACAGGTATCAGAAGAAATAGGAATTTCCGATTCCGACGTACTTAAGAAGCTTGATCTGCCTCATAAGGAGCTCCTTATCGCTGCATCAACTTCCGGCAGTTTTGGGATCGCACTCTCGGTATTGGCAACAATTTTTTCTCAAATTGAACCCTTGATCAGTGAATCTGAGATGTTTGAGTATCTCTTCAGCATTATTCCTTCTCAAACCGATGCCGTTATGATCGGTATCACCATTTTTATCTTTATCGCATTTGCATGGTTATTATCCTTTTTCAGCACACTTTTCACCTATGGGAATTTTAAACTGATCGTAAAGGAAAAAGAGATTATCATCTCCAGAGGTATTTTTGAAAAAAAGAGGGTTACCATTCCCTATAATCGGATTCAGGCAATTCATGTCTCTGAAGGGCTTATTCGTCAGCCACTCGGCTACGCCTCCATTCACCTTGAAAGTGCAGGATATGGTGATGAGAAGGGAACCGGCTCGATAGTGCTCTTCCCATTAATACGCAGAACTAACATTATCCAGCTTCTAAATGATGTACTGCCTGATTATGAAAAAGAGATGCCGGGTATTAAACCTCCAAGCCGAGCCCTGAGGCGATATATTTTTAAATCTTCATTTCCGATCACTATCGTAACCGGTGTACTTTTTTGGTATCTCAGTTTAAACCTATGGATCTGGCTGATTCCGATTGGTTCACTTTTTTGGGGATGGCTCAAATATAAGGATGCAGCTTTAGCCTGGGGTGAGGATATTCTCCTTTTCAGAAGCCGACAATTATCTAAGTCAACGGCATATATAAAAAAGAAACGCGTGCAGGACGCCATTATATTTCAAAACGTTTTTCAACGATATAGAAATCTCTGTTCGGTACAAATTCATGTTGCGTCGGGAGATCGGGGTAAATCATTCATGGTAGATGACCTCGAATATGATGAAGGGATTCGGCTGTTGAATGCAGTTCGCAAAAACGGAATATCTGCTGAGAACCGGATTCCTGAAGAAACCCTGAATAAAATTCAGGTCCCGGGATGGATTTAAATTGCTAACATTGGTGGATGAGAAATCAAATCAGTTGAAATCAATTTCTATCATAAAATGTGATCCGTCCAACCTTTAAGTTGCTTTGATATTTGTATGATTGGCTGCTTATTTTACATTGATTTGCAGTTAATGAATAGAAGAAATTTCACTGAAATATTTATAACCGTACACATAGAACAAAATCATGAGACCTTACATACTCGCTGAAAGTAACTGGAAAGTGCTTCAAAAACAGTCGGTTGACCTGGCAGTGTTACCATGGGGTGCCACAGAAGCGCACAACTATCACCTTCCCTATGCTACCGATAATTATCAGGTAGAAGCATTGGCCGCAGAAGCCGGCAGATTAGCCTGGGAACAGAATGTAAAGGTGACCATTCTGCCGGCAATTCCTTTTGGCGTAAATACGGGTCAGTCCGACATCAAATTGGATATGAACCTCAATCCCAGTACTCAACTGGTGATACTTCGTGATCTGATTACTGTTTTGAACCGACAGGGGATAAAAAAACTTCTGGTACTGAACGGGCATGGCGGCAACAACTTCAAACCCCTGCTTCGGGAGCTTGGTTTGGAATTTCCGGAGATGTTCCTATCGCTTTGCAATTGGTTTCAGATCGCAAAAAATGAAGTCCGGTTTCAAGAGGACGGGGATCACGCTGATGAGATGGAAACAAGTTTGATGCTCTATCTCAAACCCGATCTTATTCGTCCACTGATTGAAGCCGGTGATGGAAGTGAAAAAAAATCTGTGATTACCGGTATCCGTGAGGGATGGGCTTGGGCAGAACGCGAATGGTCAAAAGTAACGGCCGACACCGGGATAGGTAACCCTAAACATGCGACTCAAGAAAAAGGTGAAGAGATTTTTCAGGTTGTCTCCCATAAATTGTCAGAACTCATCACAGAAATTGCCCATATGGATTTGGATAATAAGTACTCCGGGTGAAACTTACGATTCATAAACCGGCTCTTGCCCATCACTATACGCTTCAATAGGAAGACACGTACAGATCAGATTTCGATCTCCATAGGCATCATCCACCCGGCTAACCGCCGGCCAGAATTTGTTAAACCGCAGATTTGCTTCGGGAAAGACAGCTTTCTCACGAGAGTAGGGTCGATCCCAATCCGGATTCATAACCACGCGCATCGTATGCGGGGCATGTTTGAGGACATTCTCTTCACGATCCGCCGTCCCATCTTCAACCTCTCTGATTTCATTGCGAATGCCAATCATTGCATCACAAAATTTATCCAGTTCGGCTTTGGATTCACTCTCCGTAGGCTCAATCATCAACGTTCCGGGTACAGGGAATGACATCGTAGGTGCATGAAATCCATAATCCATCAATCGTTTGGCAATATCGACCGCTTCAACACCTACACTCTGCTTAAACCCTCTCAAATCAATAATAAACTCATGAGCACTTCGGTTACTTTTTCCGGTATATAAAATCGGATAATGATCTTTCAATCGATCTTTGATATAGTTCGCATTGAGAATGGCAATTTCCGTGGCTCTTTTAAGTCCATCAGCTCCCATCATCCTGATATATGCATGGGATATTGTTAGGATACTGGCACTCCCCCAGGGGGCTGACGCCACAGCGGGCATTGCATGCTCTCCGCCAATCGGAATCACATCATGACCGGGCAAAAAAGGTTTCAGTTTTTCAACAACACCGATCGGGCCCATTCCCGGCCCACCGCCGCCATGTGGGATACAGAATGTTTTGTGAAGGTTCAGATGACATACATCGGCTCCAATTGTGGCCGGGGAAGTCCATCCAATTTGTGCATTCATATTGGCACCATCCATGTAAACCAGCCCGCCATGTGTATGGATAATTTCGCAAATTTCGCGAATATCTTCTTCAAATACACCGTGCGTGGATGGATAAGTTACCATTAACGCAGCCAATCGATCACTATACTTTTCAGCCTTTTCTTTCAGATCATCCAGATCGATATTTCCTTTTTCATCACACTTTGTAACCACAACATCCATGCCCGCCATTACTGCACTCGCAGGATTGGTACCGTGTGCAGACGATGGAACAATCGTGACCACCCGTTTATGATCATTATTTGCAAGGTGATATCCTCGAATCGTCAATAAACCCGCATACTCCCCTTGAGCCCCCGAATTGGGTTGAAGAGATACTTTATCAAAGCCGGTGATTTCGGATAACCAACTGTCCAGCTCATTAAATAGTTGATGATACCCTTCTGCCTGATCTGTCGGCGCAAATGGGTGGATACTTCCAAATTCAGGCCATGTCAATGGGATCATTTCAGTCGTTGCATTGAGTTTCATAGTACACGATCCCAATGAAATCATCGAGTGTGTGAGATCCAGATCCCTGTTTTCCAGCTCCTTTAAATATCGAAGCATCTCATGCTCCGAGTGAAATTGATTAAAGACCGGATGATCCAGATAATCAGATTTTCTCGCTAATGCGTCCGGGTATTGAACTTGAACCTTTTGAGATTCTGCAATCACATCAAAACCCGATTGCTTATTAAGAGCCTCGGAAAAAATTGAAAGGACTTCCTCTACATCAGACAACGATTTGGTCTCATCAAATGAGACCCCGATAGCATCGGGCAAATATCTGAAATTTACAGAACGTGTTTCTGCTTTTTCTTTAACCCTTTTAATCTCATCGGTAGTGAGGCCCTTTATAGTGATCGTATCAAAAAAATGTTCATTTATAACATTCAGGCCCATCGATTTCAGTCCGGATGCGGTAAGCTTGGTTAAGCCATGAATTCTTGATGCAATTCGTTTGAGTCCGGCCGGACCATGATACACGGCATAAAATCCCGCGATTACAGCCAACAGAACCTGGGCTGTACAAATATTGGATGTCGCTTTTTCGCGCCGGATGTGCTGTTCACGGGTTTGAAGTGCCATTCTGTATGCAGCATTCCCCTCGGCATCTTTTGTGACACCGATAATACGTCCGGGGATCTGCCGTTTAAACTCCTCTTTTGTCGCAAAATATGCAGCATGAGGCCCGCCATATCCCATCGGCACGCCCAGCCTCTGTGTCGTTCCTACAACCACATCAGCTCCCATTTCACCGGGAGGTGTTATCAAAGTCAGGCTAAGCAGATCCGCAGCAACGGTTGTGTATAAATTATTCTCTTTTGCCGCGTCAATCAATCCTTTCAGATCTTTTACTATCCCAAATGTATCGGGGTATTGCAATAAGATTCCAAATAGATTTGGGTCCGTAACATCGAGGTCGGCGGGATTCCCAATCTGAATTTCTATATCAAGAGGTTCCATCCGGCTTCGTATCACCGCCATGGTCTGTGGATGACAATTTTCAGAAACAAAATATTTATTCGCAGATTTTCTTTTTGGCCCTTTTCTCTGGCTATACAACATCGAAATCGCTTCGGCTGCTGCAGTTCCCTCATCCAATAATGAGGCATTGGCAATTTCCATGCCTGTCAGATCCGTAACCATGGTTTGAAAATTAATCAGGGCTTCCAATCGGCCCTGTGCAATTTCTGCTTGATAGGGTGTATATGCAGTATACCATCCCGGATTTTCAAGGACATTCCGCAGAATCACATTCGGGGTAATTGTCTCATAGTACCCCATTCCAATAAAATTTTTGAAGATTTTATTCTTCAAAGAAATTTCTTTGATATTCTTTAAATATTCGGTTTCACTCAGTGCATCAGGAAGATTTAAGCTCTTTTTCAACCGGATCTTTTCCGGAACCGTCTCATTCATGAGTTGTTCAACGGAATCAGCACCAATCACTTCCAACATTTCCTGTACACTACTTTCATCCGGGCCAATGTGTCTGGATGAAAACTTCTCTTTTTCAAACTGAATATAATTGCTCATTTAAATAAAATAGATTGCTTTTGGGGTTCTATGATTGAACAATCCGTCGGGTGAAACTGTTCATATCACAGTTATTTTTCTGTTCATTTTTCAGCATTTCCTGAACCATCAAATATACATTTTTTTATCCGTTTTTGGCACCCTTCAATGAGGAAGAATCTCTACTATTTTATGAACCGAGAAAATGATGTGCAGAAAGAAGATAGGCATCCAATGAAGCATCTAACGGAATCACAGATCCAGACAAATTATCGGTTTTACACTTGTACCAATAGCTTTTCACACACTTTTTCTGAGAACACTTCTTCTGGATGGCCGTCATAAGAGAGAGTCATGCTATTATCAAACGACTCTATTGCCAAAATCTTCAATTGCAGATTCAGGGTGAACTCTTTGCTATTTAAAAATTTTAAAAACTCCTCTGAAGTGTGCCCCAGCGCCTTCACAACGACCTTTTCTCCGACTTTACATTCTGAAAGTTTTCGTAAGTCCATCGATTCAAAATGGCCGTTTTTATCCGGAATAGGTGACCCATGCGGATCATGTGTGGGAAAACCCAGCAGTTCATCCACCCTATTAAAAAATTCGGGTGACTTCAGATGTTCAATATGCTCCGCAATATGATGAACTTCATCCCAGCCAAAGCCCATTTTTTCAACCAGATACATTTCAGTTAGACGATGTTTTCGGATAATCAACGCGGCCTCTTTTTTACCGAGATCCGTGATTTGAAGAGGCTTATATTTCTCATATAAAATGAGCCCCATTTTGGCAAGTTTCTTGACCATACTGTTTACACTGGGTAAACTGACGTCCATACTTTTTGCCAAATCTGTTACATTAATCTCATCAACGTCGTTGGAAAGATTATAAAGAGCTTTGAGGTAATTTTCTATTGTTTGACTTGCCATCACTAAATATAAAAATATATATCGAAATATTTTATTAGAGCAATCAAACTTTTATATTTATATTATCTAATATATTAATCTATTAAATTATTCATCTATGGGAGAGACTTCCATCACAACCTGGTTTTTTGAGTTACATCCTCTTTGGCAGGCTTTTTTTGCCGGAATGATGTGTTGGTTTGCGACAGCCTTTGGATCTGCCGTCGTTTTCATAAATAAAGGTGTCAGCAGAAAATTTTTAGATACAGCATTGGGTTTTGCAGCCGGCATTATGATAGCGGCAACCATTTGGTCGCTCTTGGAACCTTCTATGGCGATGGCAGAAGGGTTGGGAATGATAAAATGGGTGCCTGCAACAACCGGCTTTTTAGTGGGTGCTTTATTTATCCGATTGGTAGATGCATACATCCCTCATCTTCATCTTGGACTCCCTAAAGATGCCGCAGAAGGCGTTAAAACCAAATGGCGAAGAGCAACACTTTTGGTGATGGCGATTACAATTCACAATATACCCGAAGGTTTGGCGGTTGGAGTTTTATTTGGTGCAGCAGCATCCGGCATTGATCCCACAGGCACCGCTTCAGTAATGGCTGCAATCACCCTGGCAATTGGTATCAGTATCCAAAATATACCTGAAGGGATGGCTATCTCTCTGCCGTTAAGAGGGGAAGGGGTATCTAAATTTCTAAGTTTTAACTACGGACAACTGTCCGGCCTGGTTGAACTTATTTTTGCAGTACTGGGAGCATTGGCCGTTATTTATGTCCAACCCATATTACCTTACGCTTTGGGATTTGCCGGTGGAGCGATGATATTTGTAGTTGTTGAAGAGCTCATTCCAACATCTCAACGCTCCGGCAATACAGACCTCGCCACACTCGGAACTGTCGTCGGTTTCTGCGTGATGATGGTTCTGGATGTTACACTTGGATAAGGGTTCAGGGATCACCTTGCATCCTTTACCTGCACTTTCCCTTGCCCGCTGTACCCTGCGTTTTCACTTTCTCTTGCTCGTTGTACCCTGTGTCTTCACCTTTCTTAGCACGCGGTACACTGCGTCCCATGATGAGACCTTTGCCCGGTATCCTGCACCTTGACCTGCTTTGAGATCGGGATTTGCACTGCGCTCTAACCCGAATTGATTTAAAGAAACTCCATTGTTTTTTAAATACGATTCCACCATATTGATTTTTAGCCGATACAATTTTCAAATCGATAGTAATCTTCTATATTAGGGCACTTGTAAATCAACCTGCAAAGAATATGGTCTCTACACTTACAACACTCGATTGGATTCTGGTTGCCTCTTATTTTGTGTTTGCACTCTCCATAGCACTCTACTTCTATAGCAGAGCCGGTAAAAACACAACCGAATTCTTTCTTTCGGGACGAAACATGCCGTGGTGGATTATCGGCACCAGTATGGTCGCTACAACTTTTGCCGCCGACACTCCTCTTGCAGTTACAGAAATGGTCGCACTGGATGGCATTGCCGGAAACTGGCTATGGTGGAACTTCCTGATGGGTGGAATGCTAACCGTCTTTTTCTTCGCACGGTTGTGGAGACGCAGTGGCGTTTTAACAGATGTTGAGTTTATCGAACTGCGATATAGCGGAAAAGAAGCTGCCTGGCTCCGGGGAATCAAAGCAATCTATTTTGGGCTGTTGATGAATATCATCATCCTGGGATGGGTGTCGCTGGCCATGGAAACCATTTTTAATATCTTATTTCCCGGCATGACCCTTTTTGGTCAAGAGTCCTTCACCTTTTTCGGAATTTATATAAGTGCACCTCTTCTTTTGGTAGGATTTCTCATCATCTTTGTTGGTTTCTTCTCTCTGATATCCGGATTGTGGGGCGTCGCAGTTACCGATATTTTCCAGTTTGCCATCGCTCTCGGCGGCACAATTGTTTTGGCAGTATATGCCGTCAATATCCCTGAAATTGGCGGAATTTCAGGACTGCAGGAAAAACTCCCTCCTGAAACATTTCAATTTTTACCTACGATTGGTCAGACCGCAGAAGGGTTCGCTGTACTCTCACTTAGTTTTGGTGCATTCGCGGCATACTTCGGTGTTCAATGGTGGTCGAGCTGGTATCCCGGCTCTGAACCCGGTGGCGGAGGATACGTTGCCCAGCGAATCATGAGCGCCAAGGATGAAAAGCACGCGCTATTTGCTACACTCTGGTTCAACATTGCGCACTACTGCCTGAGACCGTGGCCATGGATTATCGTTGCGCTGGTATCTCTGGTTCTCTACCCAAATCTGGAAGACTCCCGCGAAGGTTTTGTACTCGTAATGAGGGATGTACTCCCCCCGGGTTTACTTGGCCTACTGTTTGCCGCATTTTTAGCCGCTTTTACAAGCACCTTTGCGGCACACCTCAACTGGGGAACCTCCTATCTGGTCAATGATTTTTGGAGACGATTTATCAAATCAGATGGCGATGAAAAACACTATGTATTTGTATCCAGGATCATCACGTTTCTCCTTGCAATACTCGCATTTTTTGTCACGACACAGCTCGATAGTATTCGTCAGGCCTGGGGATTGGTCCTGACTGCTTCGGGCGGACTCGGACTGGTCTTGATTCTCAGATGGTACTGGTGGCGCATCAATGCATGGAGTGAACTGGCTGCTTCATTAACGCCTATTTTCCTTGTCATCCTTGTGATGCTGGGTGTACCGGTCCCCGGAATTGTAGATCCGTTTCCAATGAATCTATACTATGTAGTGGGGATCACAACGGCTGTTTGGTTAATCGTTACTTACATGACAAAACCCACGGAAACCGCTAAATTGACCTCTTTTTATCGCAGGGTAAGGCCGGGCGGACCCGGATGGAAACCTTTGGAAGCAGATAATCCGGATATCTCATCCGATGGCTCTCTTTTTCCGCTTTTGGGTAATTGGCTGGCAGGTGTAGTACTGGTTTACATGGCGCTTTTTGGGTTTGGACATTTCCTGTTTGGTAACTATCTCTATTTTACCATCTGTACAGTCACAGGACTCGTTGCATTGGGGTACCTATACTGGGATTTGAGTAAACGAGGCTTTGATACTATTATCGAGGTAGACGATCATGGCGAACATGTAGATGCTGTTGATATTGGCAGAACTCCTGAAAAGAAAGGCTAAAAAGCTCTCACCGTTTTTCTTCGTATATTATGGTCAAAGAGAAAACTTTGAATGGAGATCAAAAGATATCATATCGGATTAACTCAATGGGGTTATAAAGAGTGGAAAGGAACATTTTTTCGGGAGGATGCCAAACCTGAATTTTTTCTGAATCAATACTCATCCGTTTTCAACTCTGTAGAGGGGAATACAACCTTTTACAGAGTCCCATCCAAAGAGACGGTCATCAAGTGGGGTGATCAGGTACCCGATCATTTCAAATTCTGTTTTAAATTCCCGCAATCCATTACTCATTATAAACGGTTGAAGGATGTACATGATGAAGTCCTCTATTTTTTGGAACTTTTCAATCCAATACGCACCAAATTAGGGCCTTTTCATATTCAACTGAGCTCCCAATTCTCCTTTCAGGAATTTGAAAAGCTTGAAAAATTGATTGAGTTGTTGCCGAGTCATTTTCGTTATGCGGTTGAAGTGAGACATCCCGATTTTTATGACAAAGGCAAAAATGAGAGAGCCTATGAACAGCTATTGAAAAGCTACCATGTGAATCGGGTAGTTTTTGATACCCGGCGTCTGCACAGCTTGAAAAAAGAGGATCAAACGATTAAAGAGGCACAGCAAAAAAAACCTCAGACGCCGGTTCGATTCCACTCCACTGCCGACCATCCATTCATCCGTTTTGTAGGTGCCAATGATGTCTTGAATAATGAAGCGTATCTTAAAGAGTGGGCTATTATTATTGCAGATTGGATTAAGGATGGAAAACATCCCTACATGTTTATCCATGCACCGAATACTCTCTATGCACCGGTCCTGGCAAGATATTTTCATCGTGAACTTTCCCATTTGATTGATGTAAACCCACTGCCTGTTTTCCCCATAGACAGGGAAGAGAAACAACTGGGGCTATTTTAATATATTTTTGAATTTGAACGGATCCGATAATTATATGCGTTAATGTTACTTCCATTAACTTCACATCTCGAATACCAATCTTTTTATTACTCAAGTGACACCCGGTTGTTCATTTTGTTGTTTTTGAACCTCCTGAATCAGCGAAATTCATGAACTGAATCAACAAATTGCTTATCTTTCAAAGATTGAACACTTTTTTATATAATCATGTCTCAAACCGAATCTGCAATACAACCCGATACAATTTTAAAAGAAGCGAATAAACGTCGCACATTTGCCATAATCTCACATCCGGATGCCGGGAAGACTACACTGACAGAGAAGTTGCTTCTTTACGGTGGAGCCATCCACGAAGCCGGATCCATTCGACAGAGAAAAGCTGCCCGATACGCTGCTTCCGACTGGATGGCTATTGAAAAGGAGCGCGGTATTTCGGTGACTTCTTCCGTGCTTCGGTTTGAAAAAGATGGAATCAAGTACAACCTGCTGGATACTCCCGGCCACAAAGATTTTTCAGAAGACACACTTCGAACATTGGTTGCCGCCGATTCCGGTTTGATGGTTATTGACGTTGCCAAAGGGGTTGAAGAGCAGACAGAAAAATTATTTGAAGTCTGTAAATTGCGCCAGGTACCGGTTATCACATTTGTTAATAAATGTGACAGGCCCGGGATGGATCCCCTTGAAGTACTTTCCAATATTGAAAGCCGCCTCGGTATCGAAGCCATTCCGGCAAACTGGCCGGTTGGATATGGGCCCAAATTTCAAGGCATATATGACCTGATCGGCAAGGAGCTCCATCTCTATATCAAGAACAAACATGGAGCAAAAAAGGCGGAGGCAGAGATCTTTTCGCTGGAAGAGGGCCTGGCCGAAAGCACCCTTTCCGAATCTGAAAAAAATGATCTCATGGATGAGATCCTCTTGATTGACGACATGTATAGTAATATGGATAAAGATGCCTTTAAAAAAGGCACTGTATCTCCTGTATTCTTTGGATCCGCTCTGAACAATTTCGGCTTGGATGTGTTTTTAAATTATTTCAGAGACCTGGCGCCTTCACCCCAGCCTTATTTAAATGCGGATGGTGAAACTCATAATCTGGATCAACCGTTTAGCGGATTTATTTTTAAACTTCAGGCAAATATGAATCCGGATCACCGGGATTGTGCTGCTTTTGTTCGGGTCACTTCCGGAAAATTTAAACGAGGTTTAGACGTAACTCATGCCGGAACAGGAAAAAAGGTAAAACTTTCAACTCCACATACGCTGATGGGAGATGAGCGCCTTATTCTGGAAGAGGCCTACCCCGGTGATATTGTTTCCCTGTTTAATCCCGGTTTCTTTAGGATCGGCTCTACACTTCATTCCACTAAACCGGTTACATTTAATGTGATTCCGCTTTTCACACCGGAACACTTTATGAAAGTCTCAACTAAAGATCCGTTTAAGAGAAAACAGCTTCGTGAAGGTTTAAAACAGCTCTCTGAAGAGGGAGTGGTTCATGTTTTTGAAGTGCCCAATGGAGTGGGCAATGAATTACTTCTCGGAACAGTCGGTGCACTTCAGTTTGAGGTGGTCACACATCGGATGCTGGAGGAGTACAGCGTTGAACTTTATCAGCAACCGGTTACATATCATGCAGCCCGGTGGCTTCCGAATGAAAGCAGTGAAATCACAAAAAAATTAGAGCACAGCTATTCTACTCACATCACCAAAGATATGGAAGGGAATCCCATTGTGTTATTTGAAAGTGCTTATGCATTATCACAGGCTGAAGAAAAAGTGGGAGCCGGTAATCTGTTTAAATATAAACAGGATTAAAATTTCACTGATTTACAATCCAAAATAATCCTTTTTACTTGGTACAGATCGTTTTGAAATATGGATTATTCTCTGTTTTTTGAAACAGATTTTTTTAAATGGAGTTATAGATGCAAATGAATTGTTTACGGATCCTAAGTGCACTTTTAATAACACAATAATCCCAATCATGAATCGATTTTCTCTTTTTTTTATTGCTCTGCTCTTCCTATTCATGCTTAACCCACTTCAATCTCACAGCTCTAATCATAATTCTGCATCGGATTTAAACCCGGCTTTCACTATTTATGATAATATTCAATCCAATAATATAAATGTTTCAGATTCCCTTGTTTGGGATCGGCCTCGATTTAATGAACGTGAACAAGAACGTGAATACCTGGTTCAGACCGGTATTATTGGACAAGGTATTACAGACCCCAATGTGATCGATGCGATGCTTCAGGTGCCCAGGCATAAATTTATACCCGAGGAATATCAGCGTCAGGCTTATCTAAATATCCCTCTTCCCATTGGGCATGACCAAACCGTATCACAGCCATACATTGTAGCACTAATGGCTGAAATGCTGGAAATCAAACCCGGTGATAAAGTCCTCGAAATAGGCACCGGTAGCGGATATCATGCTGCTGTATTATCTGAACTTACCCCATATATATATACTATTGAAATTGTTGAACCGCTTGGTTTACGAGCAGCGAAACTTTATGATGATCTCGGATACCATACTATAGAAACCAGAATTGGTGATGGGTATAACGGATGGGAAGAACATGCTCCATTTGACAAAATTATAGTAACTGCAGCCGCTGATAATATCCCACAACCTCTGATTGACCAATTGGGTCCGGGCGGTATTATTGCCATTCCGGTTGGGGGACAAGATCAAACTCAGGTATTGACCCGGCTAATTAAAGATAAGGAAGGAAATCTGCGAACCGAACGGGTACTGCCTGTCAGGTTTGTACCTCTTACCCGAAATAATGAACAATAACTGAAACATTCAGTTACTTAATCATTGTTAATTTTCTGGTATATATTCCATCTGCCGTAACCAATCTGGCGATGTAAATACCACTGCTCAGCCCTCTTGCATCCCACACAAATTTGTAGTTACCGGCTTGCAGATTGTCATTGACCAGAACTGCCACTCTTCTGCCAATCATATCGTAAACTTCCAGTCGTACAACTCCGGGAATAGGCAGATCAAACTCCAGGGTAGTCGTTGGATTAAATGGATTCGGATAGTTTTGATGGAAGTCAAACTCTCTTTCAAGTCCGAAATTATCACCTTCGGGACTAATAAAAAGGGTAAAATCAGCATGGGAATCTTTTCCGCTTGTTGTAATCTTACCACTGCTGTTTGATCTTTCAACGTTTTTCCCTTTCATGTGAGCCATTGAGACTCTTATGGAATCCCCTTCCGTTAAATTGAATTTTTCCCCAGTCAGATTATTCACCAACTCCATTGCCCAATCGTCAGGGATATTTTTAAAATTCTTCATTTTCAACCAGATACTTCCTGTTATTGCACTGCCTTCGTTATATCCATTTAGCTCCAGCGGTATCTCAAGTGTGCGGCCAAATCGACCCGGGAGATTATTAACTGCCAACCGTTCATTGTTATCTACTCTTGAATAAAACTCTAAATACTCTGTGACATCTGCCGGCGGCAATAACTTTCTTGCATCCCGGCGATCCAGTCCCATAAGTCCATCTTCAGTAAATGAAAAGTACAATGTTGATTTGAGATGATCTCTATAGTACGCTTCTATACTGATTGAAGGTTCATTATTTGCAGTCTTTTCCTTACCTACAAATCCTGCACCTGCATTCAGTGTCTTTGCATCACGACTTACAACCAGATCCGCAGTTTCATCGATAGCTTTCACCCAAAATCCCTGGAATGGGGCGATCACGCCGTCAGTAATATCCCCGGCCGAGCCATTCCACGTTGCATATTGATTGGTATTCGGATCCCATACATAGATGGATGGTTCGATAGCTGTTTTCGTCCAGGATGGATCACTCCAATCGATACTTGCGCCAAATGGATTCCCCACTAAATTCCAGCCCTGATCGCCGTCTTCGTTGTAGGTTACACCCATACTAACCTCACCGGCTGTTCCTTCATTTTCCTGTCCGTTTACTATTAAAGTATAGGGCAGGCTATCGTTGTATCGGGTATCACCGACAACATCTCCAAACATATAGACTTGATACCCTCTTCCGGGTACAACGGTATCGGTAATATTACCGGGTGCACGCCATCGCTGATTGTCTGTGCCAACATACGTTTCATCATACCACATCACATTTGGCTGCAACGGTTCGGAATCCGTCAAAGATGCGCCGGTAAATCCTTGTGTGATAACCTCACTCAGGAAGTTATCAAAACTTACATTCAGTGGAGTAGCAAGCATTCGGTATCCTGCATTCCCGCTAATCTGCAATTCATAAGTGAGCTCCCCGGATGTGATATCTTTGGTGTTGGCAATCAGTGAAATGCCATCACCCATGATCAATGCACCAGAATCTAAATAAAGAGTCCCGTTTACCCGCCTTGACGTTGAAGATCGAACTCCGTTGGCATTGTTTATTCGTAAATCATTCAACTCCTGAGGCAATCCATTTCCGGTTACTTGTGATGATGCACCATTGTATGTATAGTTTGCATTATCCTGAAACGTACGAGTGCTCGTCCGTATATTTCCTGTGGATCCTGAAGATACAATACCTGCGGGAGAACCAATCACCAGGCTCCCGGCAGTTTCCAATAAAAACGTGCCGGTTCCGGTAACATGATTTGTTCCGGGAAGAGCCAAAGTACCGGTACTCACAACAGTCAGCGTGCCGGGTGATGTTAAAGTAAAAGTTGTGAAATTCAAGGTAATGGTATGTCCGCCGCCAATGATGATTTCATCTTCAGCTTTTGGAGCCCGCCCTGCAGCAGCACCGGCATGTGAAACGGTAGACCAATTAGACGGTACATCCCAATTTCCAGTAGCTCGGCTATAGTAGGTTCCAACCACTACTGTTGCTACAAAATCCTGGCCGGATACATTTGGAGTACCCGAGAAGTTATTATTCACCGTGATTGAAGTCGGATTAAATGTATAACCGTCCGGTGTAGGCGTAACCGTCACCGACTTATTTCCGGTAGGTAATCCTGTAAACTGGTAAAAACCGGAACCGTTCGTCGTTACCGTTTGAGTGTGATCACCCGATGCAACAACCGATACTCCGGCTACCGGATTACTGCTTTGATCCAGAATAGTACCACTGATGGTTCTGGAACCTGTTGGTGCACCCACAAAATCTTGATTCGTGACATCATCATTTACATTATTCACTGCAATTGAAGTGGGTGTATATGTAAAAGACCCTACTGTAGGTGTAACGGTTACATCGGCACCCAATGCAACATCAGTAAATGTGTATACCCCGGATGCATTGGTCAATACAGTTTGGCTGTGCCCACCCGTTGCAACTACCTCGGCATCCGGTATGGGATTCGTTCCATCCGTAATGGTACCACTAATAGAAAACGTCCCAGCAGTCCCGGTAAAATCTTGATTGGTGATATCGCCGGTGATAGGCCCCGGAATCGTCCTGGTAGCCGGATCAAATGTATAGCCGGCAAGTTCCGGAGTGATGGTCACATTTTCAGTCCCCCATTCAATACCTGTAATACTATACACCCCGCTTGCATTTGTAGTTGTATTGGATGAGTATCCACCGGATGCCGTGACCTGAACACCTGAAACCGGATTATTCTCACTATCGAGAATAGTCCCTGAAATTGAATACGTGGATGCAGATAGGATATTAAAACTGTTTGATACGTCATTTGCCATATCCGTTGCTGTCGCTACCAATGTATACCCGTTTCCGATATTGTCAATAGAGAGATTGTTAAATGTAGCAATACCATCCACTGCTGTTACCGTGGTCGTACCGCTCAACGTTGCACTTGAGGTGGGATCATTTTGAATGGCCATCGTCACTTCTGTACTGCTGTCTCCGGCAACAAGATTTGCATTTCTGTCCAAAATGCGAACCGTAACGGCCGGTGTAATGACCTCCTCCTGTACAGTATTGGTTGGCTGTTGCACAAATTCGACCTCAACCCCCCCCTCAACGGCAGCAGGTTCTGTACCCCAGACCAATTTTCCTTTGTAGTAAACATTTATATCTTGAAAATTGGCATAGCTTGTAACCGCTGCATCGAAAGAGTAGTCGTCGGATTGATCAAAAATCCCCCAATTCTGTTCATTAATTCTACCCTCAATGATTCCGGTATTCGCATTGTTTGGCAGGAAATTGGCCGTTACTCCATCACTACCCTGGCCCACAGATACAACTGCATCCGGTGAGATAAACAGGCCCATGTAAAACTCATTCTCTATCGTACCGGTCGCACCGCTGATATATTGAGTCCCAATCGGAGCATTTTCGGGAGTGTATATATTATTCCCGGCGGGTTCGGATGTGTACCAATATCGTACTTCCAGTTCATCCAGGCTTAGATCCACACCACTTTCATTCGTAATTCGAAATCCAAACCGTATTACATTGGAATTGGTTATCGTTTCAATTGCTCTGTATTCAAGCCGAACCGTGCCAAAATCAGGGTCCGGCTGAATCACTTCAAACGGATTCGTTGTTTGGGAAGTTAATGAGGTAGCACTAAAGGTTACTTCATACCCTGTATCCGTAGTTCCTATTTTAAGATTGTTAAATACGGCTTCACCACTTGCATTACTGGTCACAATCGTTGTACTTCCGGCACCAAAACTGTTTTTGTTCAAAGCAGCGGTAACGTCCACACCGGATTTTGGATTTCCGTGAACATCCACTACCAGTACCACCGGATTTGGAGAAATGGCAACACCGGCTGTGGATGTCCCGGGCTGAGTGGTTATACTCATTGAATTTGCGGCCGCGGCAGTAACATTAAAATTATTGGTATTAATATCAGCGACACCAGCAGCATTTGCATTAAAAATGATCTGATAAGCGGTAGCAGCTGTTGTAATAACCAAATTACTGAACTCAGCCACTCCAGTTGCATTTGAAGCAATCGTGTAAGTGCCGGAATTAAAACTATTTTTATTCAGTGATACCGTAATGTCAATATTCGGTACCGGGTTATTAAAAGCATCGACAATGGTTACTGTGGGGGGGCCCTGTACAGTGTTCCCGGCAACTGTATTGTTGGGCTGAATGGTTACACTCATCGAGGCAGGATCAGAGACTAACACATTAAAATTGTTAGAAAATACATTGGCTACACCAGTTTGATCTGCATTAAATGTGATCTGGTAGTCCGTTCCGGCCGCCTCAATGACTAAATCACTAAACACAGCAACTCCGGAAGCATTGGTCGGAACCGTTAATGTACCGGAAGCGAAACTGTTCTCATTCAATGAAACCGTCACATTGACACCCACGATCGGATTATCTAAACCATCAAGAAGGGTAATAGATGGTGAAGGAGTTATAACATCACCCGCTACGGTTTGAGTGGGTTGCTGAGTCACGGTCATAGATCCGCCTGATGTTACAACATTGAATAAATTAGATATCGCATTACTGACTGCACCTGCAGCAGCGTCAAAAGTCAGTTGATAACCGGTATCCGGTGTATTTATCTGAAGATCATTAAATGTGGCCACACCTGAAGCATTGGTTGCTTTTGTAAGTGTTCCTGCATCAAATGCATAGGTGTTACCGGTCTCAGATACAGTAACATTCACTCCCGAAACCGGGTTGCTGTATGCATCTGTTACTGTGACCGTTGGGGGTCCTGCAATAACACCTCCGGCTACAGATTCTCCCGGCTGAGTAGTAATGGCCATATTTGAAGCTGCTGCTGCATTCACATTAAACACCGATGAATTTAAATCATCCACACCAACAGCGTCAGCATTAAAAGTGATAATATAGTTTGTCGCAGCTGTATTAATAATCAGATCAGAAAATGTAGCCACACCTGAAGAGTTTGTAGCCACAGTAGTAGTACCGGATGCAAAACTGTTCTTATCCAATGATGCAGTCACATTCACACCGGGTGTTGGGTTCCCAAAAGCATCCACGAGTGTTACGGCAGGAGCAGGAGAAATCGCTGATCCGGCAGTTACGGTGGTCGGCTGTTGAGTAATGCTCATATCATCTGTAGCAGCAGCACTCACCGTGAATCCACCGGACGTTCTATTTGTGACCAAAGGAGCATCCGCATCGAAAGTCATTTGATAGCCGCTATCTGCAGTGTTAATTTTGAGATTGTCAAAAACTGCCAGACCACTTGCGTTTGACGTGAGGATGGCTGTGCTTCCTCCTGCAAAATTGTTTTTGTTTAACGTAACCGTTACTTGGACATTGGCAACCGGATTCCCCAATGCATCTTCAAGTTTCACAGTAGGTGCCGGAGACAGTGTTGTACCCGCTGTTGATGCTGTCGGTTGCTGAGTGATGATCATATTTTCTGCTTCAGCTCCCCCTTCCGGCGGTGTCCCCCAAACCAGACTTCCTTGATGATAAACGGTTATTTTTTGGTAATCAGCAAAAGCGGTAAATGCAGGATCCCATGAATAGTGTAGAGATTGGTCATAGGCAGCAAAACCATCGTCATTGATCCGGCTTTGTATCTCACCGCTATCGGTACCGTTCGGGAAATTATTTGGGCCGGTTCCTCCTTTCCATCCCGGCAACTCAGCCCCGGAAGTAAACCCAACCTCCAGATATCTCTCACCTCCCACAGATCCAAAATTACCCGTCACATTCGCTGTACCTACTTGTGCCCAATCTGTGTTGTAAACATCCAATCCGGGGGGATCAGAAACAAACCAATACCGGATGGTAATATCTGTGAAGTTCAGTGTTACATCTCCATCATTAAACAGAATCATATGGGGCCGAATATCTCCATTTTGATTCGTCTGATTGTTTTTATACTGTAATTTCAAACTTACTCCGGGTGTCGGCTCCGGATTGAAGTTGGCAGTAATATCTTTATCACCATCCATTAAAATGGTATCTGTTGCATTGCTTGAACTGAGATCCCCTGTCCAGCTTGTAAACTCCCAGCCGGCATCCGGGATGGCTTCAATATTTAGAGTAGTCCCCGATGAAACACTGACAGGAGTGGAATAGGGTGAATTGTCTACTTCCGCTGAACCGTCACCTGAGAAAAAGATAGTTAAGGTGTATGTTACCAGTGTACCTGTAAAATCCTGAGTAGTAACGTTACTGTTTACCGGGCCGGTGACAGACCGATTGGCCGGTGAAAATGTGTACTCAGAAAGAGACGGAGTGATTGTAATATTTTGAGAACCGTCAGCAACACCGGTTAATGTGTAAACTCCGGATGCATTTGTGGTCACCGTCTGAGAATGTCCACCGGTTGCCTGCACACTCACATTTTCGAGTGGATTCGTTCCATCTGTAATGGTACCCGATATTGTAAATGTTTGCGGATCAAAGGTTACATTTGCAGTGCCTAACACATCCCCGGAATTATTGGTACCCAGATAACCGGTTACTGTGACGGACCCTACTGTAGTTGATGTCAGTGTTGCGGTTGCCTGTCCGCTTCCGTTCGTTGACCAAGGCCCTGAGCTCAGAGTCCCTGTACCTGATGTGATTTCAAAAAATACATCTTCCCCGGCCCCTAATACGGTATTTTCAGAATCCCGAACGGTGATCGTCAATGTAGACGAATCCACTCCATTTGCTTCAATCCCTGACGTTGGATTCGCTGAAATAGTAGAATTTGTCGCGTCCGGCGGCAACACTTCAGAAGCAGTCGTCAGATTAATGGTATTTGAATTGACACTGGTTCCGCCCGGACCAACAGCCCTCACTCGATAGTAGTAAGTCGTTTCAGCGGATAGTCCCGACACAGAAGTCGATGTCCCGGTTCCAACACTTAAATTTTCATATCCGGATACAAATGTGGAAAAATCTGAACTCGTAGAAACATCCAGCCGGTAATCTGTGACGCCGGATGAAGAAGATGCATTCCAGTTTGCAGTGAAACTCAATGCCCCTACACTGCTGGCTGCCTGAGCAACCGGAGCTATCGGAGCAAATCCAACTGTTGCTGTTCCGAGGGATGATCCGGTGTTGTTCGTTCCCAAATAACCGGTAACAACCACATTACTGTTGGAGGTTGTAGATGTAAGTGTTGCGGTTGCTTGTCCACTGCCATTTGTTGTCCATGGACCGGCACTTAAAGTTCCTGTACCTGATGTAATCTCAAAAAAGAGATCTACATCAGCTCCCATTACTGCATTGTTTCCATCTCTGACAGTTATGGTTAATGTGGATGAGTCTGTTCCATTAGGAAGCACATTTGTTGTTGGATTTGCTGCTATAGTTGAATTAGTAGCGTTTGGTGGAGACCACGAAAAAATAACCTGTCCATTGCCACCGACTCCTCCAACCCCATTAGTTCCCCGTCCACCACCGGCACCGCCACCGGGTACTCCGCCCGGATTTCCATTCCCACCATTGGTAGATGTACCATTCCCACCGGCACCCCCACCTGTAACTGCAGCACCCCCGGTAATGCCCGATCCGTTATTCCCATTTGCTGCGGTTCCAGCACTTCCGCCACCCCCACCGCCATTACCCGCAACACCACCTGCTCCGGCACCCCCATTAAACGTACCTCCGGTACCTCCTGCTCCACCGGCACCACTAGCGCCCTGACCTCCACCCGTTGCATTTGCCCCACCGGCTCCACCATTGGCAATTAATGTCGTTGCTGCAAATGAAATCTGTGAATTACCTCCTGAAGCGGCACTTGTAGCACCACCGGCACCTACAGTTAAGTTGATTACCTGACCGGGCGTCACCGCATATGTCCGCAGTTGATAAGCACCGCCGCCGCCACCGCCACCGGATCTTATGTTCTGACCTTGCTGAGTTCCGGAACCACCGGCACCACCGCCACCCCAAACCTGAACCGTAATTTCTTTCACTCCATCCGGAACCGTAAATGTGGTTGAACCCGGGCTAGTAAATGCTTGCTGAGACTGACCAAAGACCGGCAACGCCCCTAAAACAAATAGGAGAAGTACCAACACAGCTAATCTAACTCCAAAGCTTTTTAGCCCTTTGGAAATGATTTTACCTATCTCTGAGAGATTTAGCAAAAAGTGTTGATATGTGTTGTTTACCGTCAGAACAGTAATAGTTGATTAATATTTAGCCATTTTCATGGACACAATTCTCCAACTTTAAATATACAAAATAGATAGGCAAGTATGCATTAGAATTATCTCACATTATTGATGAGAATTTTTTGTGTATAATTCTAATTTTCAAGTAATAAAATGGCGCTATGTATATCCTTTAAATCTAATAATAATAATGATTTAATATAAACATTAAATTGATTATAAAATGTATTTTATTCCTGTGGATAACACATGAATAAAAAAAGATTCTATTAATCGAATTTCCAAGGGCGTATTCAATCATTTAAATGCTTTTGAATACCCTATTAAAAGATAAGCATTGCACGTGCCCTCAACCATTAGATTTTTTTCATATAATGGATGTTAATTCTATGAAAAACACACACATTAACACGAATCTTCAACTGATTCGTTCAGCGTTTACCGCCCCGATTTTTTCAAATATAGCCAGCCGATTGCAATGATAAATTGATAGGCTATCAGTGCAAAAAGCACCACCCAAAAACCCTGAGTTAGGTCAGAAAAATAATGGACCGGTGCATTGATTAAAAGCAGCAGCGGAAAGCCAAATACCAGAGCCAGGCCACTTCCATAAACCAGGTTGTAACTGACAGGAGATTTCATTCCGGAATCAACTATTCGAAGCAGTACAAGGGCAGATTGCAAGGTCCCGGTCATGTTACCAAAAATGGCAGCAAAACGCTCAAATACATAGTGGGTAAACGCATCACGTGTCATGAATTGGATGGTAGCCCAGGTGGCAATACCGGCTGCAACAGATATCGATAAAAGGGGTACCCAGTACTGTGCTACCACCACCAGGCTAATAGCCGCAACCGATGCAACAATCATAAAATCCATGAAAAGATTGGAACAGCGTGTCATGGTTACATCATCAATCAAGCGGCTGCTGCCACTCAAATCCATCAATCTGCGAACCAGAAGTGCGATAATCGCCGCAAAAATAAAATGAAACGACCACAGTGTTGTTACTTCGTTTTCAGCCCCTACATAAACCAAACCAAACTCCATCCCTTTTACGATGATGTATGTCAATACAAACGTCATACCAATCAAACCGATATGAAAAGAAAGAGATTCGATGTTCTCCGGAGATGTTGTAATTTTTTCATCACCATTCCCGGCCGGATTTTTTAATATTCCTTTCTTGACATCTTCGGATATTTCACTCCCGCCATCTATAAATACAGCTTTGCCTTTTCTGATCCCGTTTCTGACCAATGCAATTCCAATTGTATAAGCAATCAGAAAACCAATCGCCGAAAACGTAAGCCCCACAACACCCCCATACTCAAATCCAAAATGTTCCCAATTGGAACCGATGGAATAAGCAATTCCCGGATTCATCCCGAATGCCAAAGGAGGTAAAAAGCCAATTCCTACAAATAACTCAGGCATAATCGTATAAAATAGAAGAAAGGCGATCAATAGACCGGTAATTGCCTGAACCAGGTATACTGATAAAAAGATCATCGCAAATTTTACAGATGAAATTCCGATCTCTGATTTCGGAGCACGAAGTCCCAATGCAATGAAGAGCAGCGCAAGCAGATGATAGACATAGGCTCCCAGCCTGTCAGTGGTTAAATCTATCCATCCCAATAAATTAGCTCCTATCACAAGCCCAATTACACCGGCGATCAGGTTCGCCGGAATCAAATATTTTTGTAAAATCGGCACCTTGCTTCTGAGCCAAGTCCCCAGAATTAAAAGTACCCCCATCCAGGCAAAATCGAGAAAAAATTCCCCGGTAGAAATATTCAATGTCCACGATCCCATTAGAGTGATTTTATAGGTTTTTCTCCTTTTTTTAGGCGATTTATATAGTTCTGCCACTGTAATGCACTCTTTCCTTCAAGAGTAAATTGCAGCATTTTTTCAGGTGTTGTAACTGAAATTTTATGGTTCTGTTCAATGGATATATACCGGATATCTTCCATCCCCAAGTGTGTTTCTTCAGAACCCATATAAAATGAAAGCCTTTCATCTGTCAATTCAACAATGGCTTTGTCCATTTTTATAAGCTGATGCTCTTCATCGACCTTGTAGATCTGACTACCGATATGTTGCAATACAACTCGCTCCAATGCATCGACCCAGGTCATTGGCATCTGATTGATTTTATCGTAAAAATCCAATATCGAGTGTTCACGGCCATCTCCATCGACCAATCGGGAGGCTTCATTCATTCGATATCGGAAACTTGCATCCCTGCTGAATACATATTCACCATCCGGTGAAAAAACAGCCCCGCTATTCCCGGTTACAGGGCATCTGTAAAGCAATCGTTGAATTCCGGCTGCCGGTTTCTTACATGAGCTTGGAAAAGCAGCAACAGGTGGATTATATTCATTAAAATTGATTTGTTCCTTGCAAAACTCCGAAAAAGTATCAAAATCATCAAAATCAGATGCGTTAATAGGTTTCATAAACCGTACTTCAGTACTTGCCCTGCGAAGGTGATCCGCCCATCGCGGCCAGCTTAAATGAGATCCATGAATCTGGACCGGATGAATGGGAATTTTCATCTTCCAAAACAGTTTCAATGTGGTTTCAATCACAGGCTTCGGCCTGCCATCCCATCTCCGTCCCCCTTCCGGAAAGATTACGATCATCCGCTTCTGATCTATCATCCGGATTACACTTCGAATAATTCCCGGTTCCGGAACATATTTACTGGTGGGTACAATCCCGATACTATCCATAAATATTCGAGGAAGAATTTTATGAAACTGATCACGTGTCATCACACCGCCCGTAGGCTCCTGAGTCATCCCGACATTGATCATAAACGGATCAAAGTAATTGGAGTGATTTCCATAGATGAAACACGGGCCGGTTATGGGCATGTATTCCGGGTTGGTAATCCTTGGATTAAAAAGAAATTGTGTCGAGGTAATAATGGTTTTTCGCATGAAAGCGAATGTTTTATCCGAAAACCCTCTGCTATTTTTTTTAAATCTAAACCCTTTTACCATAAACTGATTAAATAGATTAACCCGCTCCGTTTGCTTTTATACCCGCCACAATGTAGTCAATTAATTTAAGTCTACCTGTAACTATAAACATATAGCCTGTTCTCTTCATCGTTTACCAGATAAACTCTCCCGGCTCTTACATCTACAGCAATTCCCTCAAATTTATTTTTATCCAAATCATACGCCCGCAGTGGGTTGAATTCAAAATCCGTTACTAAAATTCTTCTCGACTCATCGCTTAAGACCCAAAATTCCCGGTTTTCATTTTCATCATTTACATAAAAGATCCCGGATAGATCATCCATTCGAAATTCCGAACGAAAATTAATTCTTATTCGCCTCACTACTTCAAACTTTTCATCCAATTCAATAAATTCAGCAGGCATTTTTTCATTAACCAGATAAAAATGTTCGGTTATCGGATCGATGGCCACTCCTTCCAATCCATCATTTACATTTACTATCTGTCCGGGCACTTCGACCCGCTGTTTAACCCTTCCCTGACTATCCAATTGTACCAGTTGGCGCAAGCTCTCCTCAACAACCCAAATTGTTCCATCATTTGGATTCATTGTTATTCCCTCCATATCGTCCCCCCGATAGCCCAGTGCTCCAATAATGCCTCCGTCAAATGCTATCTTATAAATAGTACCGGCGGATTGATCACTAACTGTCCATAAAAAATTTCCGGATGAATCCAGGGTAAGGCCGGATGGCCCTACAATATTCAATTCATGATCGGATATCAGGGTTAATTTCTCAGCATGTCCATCTATATCTGAATCCGTCTCACAACCCAAAAAAGGCAGTACCATCAGTAATAGGATTTGATATTTTCTCATTGCATATAACGATTGAAACCATTGTTGATCATATATTTACTCATTCTCATTAATATTAAATTCTTTCAACAGGTTTAATACTTCATCCCCGGGTATCTCCTCTTTTTCGATCAGCCACTCTGCAATGTGATCCAGTACGTCTCGATACTCTTTGATTGTTTTAAGTGCTAAATCATACGCATCACGGGATATTTTCTGAATCTCCTGATCAATCTCCCGCGCCGTTGCATCACTATGCTCTTTCTGCTTCGACATCTCTCTACCTAAAAACACTTCATCCTGATTTGAGCCAAATGAAAGATGAGTAAACTTCTCACTCATTCCCCAGTCCATCACCATTTTACGAGCCATCTTTGAAACCTGCTGCAGATCATTTTGAGCACCGCTTGTTGATGTGTTAAAAATGAGTTGTTCGGCCGCACGTCCGCCCATTATTACAGCGAGACGGTCCAGCATATACTCCTTATTATAGAGATATTTCTCTTTTTTGGGCAATTGCTGCGTCACACCCATGGCTCTCCCTCTCGGTATGATGGTCACCTTATGAACCGGATCTGCATGGGGCAAAACGGCGGCTACCAAAGCATGGCCTGCCTCATGATATGCCAGGATTTTTTTCTCTTCATCATCAATTTTCATCCCCTCTCTTTCAAGTCCCATCAACACTTTATCACTAGCTTTCTCCACATCTTTCATCTGAATCCTTTTCCGCTTTTCGCGTCCGGTATAGAGTGCCGCTTCATTCAAGAGATTCTCAAGATCCGCCCCACTGAATCCGGGCGTTGACCTCGCAATGGTATCCAGATCTATATTTTTGTGCAGTGGTTTATTTTTGGCATGTATCTTCAGAATATCCACCCTTGATTCTTGTGATGGGAGGTCGATCGTGATCTGCCTGTCAAATCTGCCGGGCCTGAGCAGCGCTTTATCTAAAATATCCGGCCGGTTCGTTGCCGCAATAACAATCACATTTTCACTCGGTTCAAACCCATCCAGTTCGGATAGCAGCTGATTCAAAGTCTGTTCTCGCTCATCGTGCCCGCCTCCCAGGCCGGCTCCCCTGGATCTCCCAATGGAGTCGATCTCATCAACAAATATTATACTTGGCGACGCCTCTTTTGCTTTTTTAAACATTTCACGTACCCGCTTGGCACCCACACCGACAAACATCTCCATAAAATCAGAACCGGTGATCGTGAAAAAGGGGACCCCGGCTTCGCCGGCTGCAGCCCGTGCCAAAAGGGTTTTCCCGGTTCCGGGCGGACCCACAAGCAGAAGTCCTTTTGGCAGTTTGGCACCCAGTTCTTGAAAATGTTTAGGGTTTTTCAGAAACTCAATCACCTCCCGAAGTTCTGTTTTGGCACCTTCCAGCCCGGCCACATCATCAAATTTTGTCTTATTTTTTTCAGGGTCTGTAAGCTTCGCTTTGCTCTGGCCTATACTCATCATACTGCGGCCCTGAGCCTGCATCCTCTGAAAAAAGATGTAACCAATGATTAATACAAGAAACAGAGGCATTCCAAATACAATGAAATACCACCAATAACTTTCACTTTCCGCTTCTGCTGATACTTCAACTTCATATTGATCAAGTAGCCCTAACAATTGGTCATCGCCAAAGGATGGAATATAGGTTCGAAATTGATCGTAAGTTGTCGTATCGTTTTGTGCAGACAGAAGCTGTTGAGACTCTTTTAGTTCACCTGTTATCTCTCCCCCACGGACATGAATCCTTTCCACATTCTCTTGCTGCAAAAGTGACCGGAATTGACTGTAATCAATTTCCGCCCCCTCATTGAGCACACCCATATTCATAAAATACCAAAGACCCAAAAATCCAAACAGAAACAGATAGATATAGCCTATTCGCTTGCCAAATGCAGAGGGCTTTTTTTTATTTTTTCCGGGCACTTTTTTGGGCTTTTTACCAGGTACCGGTTTTTTCTCTTTTTTTTCTGTCATAACAGGTTCTAAACTTCTGCGTTCGTTGTCAATTCAGATACAATATAAAGGTAAATTGGAATCCTATTTGAGATTTATCTGTAGTCCTGAACAATCTCTCCTCAGTCACATCTTATTCATTCGTTTGTAGATTCATCACTAATTGTGCTAAATAATGGTTTTCACTCATCATTTCTTCATTTTAATAGTTTACATTCCAAAGAGAGCAAATCATACGGTTTTTACTAACATATGCGAAACCTATATATTTCATTCATTCTACTATGGACTCTATCTTGTTCCGGAAACAATCAACAGAGGGATCTAACTGAATTCGAATCAGAACACGGAATCGGTCCGATTACAAATGAAATAGAACTGGGAACGTTTGATCCTATCTTGGCTGACCGGGGAGAACAGATCTACATGTCTTTATGTGTGATGTGTCATGGACAAAATGATTCAGAAATCGCACCCAGCCTCGAAGGAGTTTTAGACCGGAGAAGCCCTGAATACGTCATGAATATGATTCTAAATCCAACCGGCATGATAAGATGGCACCCTACACGTACGGATGAAAAAAAATATCTTACTTCCATGCCCTATCAATCACTTACCATTGAGGAGGCTCGATCAATCATTGAATTTTTGAGAGTCGTGAGTTCTGATGCTTCTTTATAAAAATTAATATCATATGTAAATATTTTTCAACTCTGCTTTCGAACTTCAATGATTTATTAATAGCATATCTTAAATAGTCAGATAACAACTATGAAAATTACCTCAAAGGATAATCCATCAATACAGATTCTCAAACAAGATGAGATAAATGCCATTGAAATGCACTCATTTCTGAATTTGATTAATGTTGTCTCTCTACAGCTGGAATTACTTAAAGATATTACTGAGCGAGCCGATTTATTTGATCCTATACTTAAAAAAACAGAAGATCTAATTATCGGAATTCGCAATAAGGATAAGAAGGTTTTTTTCCCTCAATCGATTAGAGTTTTTCAAGACACTGTCTTAGCCTTTTTTGATCAACTTGAATCAGAGCTGTCTGATGCAAAGAAAGTTGCTGAAATCCGAGAAACGAGGCAGATATTTCTTGATGTTTTTATTGTTATGTCAATTAGATCTAAAGAACTTCTTGATTCAATAACTAATCCCGGAGAATGGAAAACATATACGATTAATCAATTTAGAAAGGATTTTGATGAATTTTTCCATGCCGTTGAAAAGAATAGCAAGGGGAGATACCGAATTGTTCAAAACATTGCCAAACAAGAATCCAATGACTACCTGGTCAATTTTGATGTCGATAGTGATCTTGATGATCAAATCAAAATGCCACTGTTATTTAAAGATGTGATCCGAGATTTAATTGCGAATGCAAGAAAATACACCTCTCCCGGTGGACAACTTCATATCGGTATTTATCAAAAGAAAAATTTATTACGGTTCATCGTTGAAGATAATGGTATCGGTATCCCGGCCGAAGAATTGCATCATGTTTTCGACTACGGATATCGCGCCAAAAATGTTCAGAATAAACCAACAATGGGAGGTGGTTTTGGCTTGACAAAAGCACTCTACATCGTTGGTAAATTAAACGGTGATATATGGATCGATTCTGAGGAGGGTGTCGGGACAAAAATTAAGATTGAAATTCCGGTACCTTAATAGCATTGACCCATGGTTTTATATGTGAAAACCTTTTATTATCCTTTAATGGCATGTCTTACAATGATTAGCCGAAACCAAACATCATCCTTATGATTAAATTTATTTCTATTTTTTTTTCAACGATCCTTTTGTTCACAATGAATGCCCATTCTCAAAGCAGTGATTCAAATTTAACTTTTGGTGTGAATCACATCGCAATTGCAGTGACTGACCTTGAAGAAAGTGAACATTTTTATAGAGATATCATCGGTTTAACTCAAATACCGGAACCTTTTGGTTTGGGAATTCACGCCTGGTTTGAAATCGGTTCTACTCAGCTGCATGTGATCGAAGCGGCTGATGAGAGAACGGAGCGAAACAAATACACTCATATCTGTTTCAGTGTGAATGATATGGATGCATTCATCGAAAGGATATCAGAGCACAATATTGCCTTTTCCGATTGGAATCTGAATCCGGGACAAATTACCACACGGGTGGATGGTGTAAAACAGATCTATTTTACAGATCCGGATGGTTACTGGATTGAGGTAAATGATGAAATGCTGGAATAAGAGCTCTGCACATCAATCTAAAGTGGCGCCAATTCTGCTGAGAAATGTCTGAGTACCGATGGGTCTGAAGTAATTTTATACCCTTTCAGTTGTTCACTTTGCTCGTACGTATGGATAACCACTTCCGCCAGATAGTCAACATGACTTTGTGTATAAACTCTTCTGGGAAAGGCCAGTCGAACCAGTTCCATTTCGGCGGCTTTTTCGGAGCCATCCGGCTGAAGGCCGAACATCACACTTCCAATCTCTACTGCCCGAATCCCACCGACCAGATAGAGGGCGTTGGTTAGGCTCCATGCGGGATATTGGAGTGCAGGAATATGAGGAAGCATCTTTTTAGCATCAATATAGACCGCATGTCCACCCGTCGGCTGTACAATGGATATTCCCGCTTCAATTAGTTTATCCCCCAAATAAGCTGTAGACCGGATTCTGTATCGAAGATATCCTTCGTCCAAAGCTTCATAAAGTCCTATTGCAACAGCTTCCATATCGTAGCCCGCCATGCCGCCATAGGTTGGAAATCCTTCTGTCAATATGGTTAAACTTCTGCATTTTTTTGCCAGGCTATCTTCGTTTAATGCCAGAAAACCCCCGATATTGGACATACCATCTTTTTTGGCACTCATAGTACATCCATCAGCATAACTGAACATCTCCTTTGCTATTTCCAGAGGTGTTTTATTTTCGTACTCTTTTTCTCTGGTTTTAATAAACCAACTATTTTCAGCAAATCTACAGGCATCGATGAAAAAAGGGATACCGTGTTTGTTAGCCACTTTTGAAACTTGTTTTACATTCTCCATACTCACCGGCTGTCCGCCACCCGAGTTATTTGTCGTGGTCAACATGATCACCGGAATATTTTCCCTCCCCTTCTCCAGGATTATCTTTTCCAGTTTTTCAATATTCATATTCCCTTTAAATGGGTGTATGGTTTGAGGTTCTCGTCCCTCATCGATGACTAAATCCAGTGCGATTGCCCCATTATGCTCCACATGTGCGCGAGTGGTATCGAAATGTGTATTATTCGGAATTATATCTCCTTTTTTGGCTATGGTTGTAAAGAGGATATTTTCTGCTGCACGGCCCTGATGAGTTGGAATGACATGTTTAAACCCGGTGATGTCCTGAACAGCAGCTTCAAATCGATAGAATGATTCTGACCCTGCATAGGATTCATCACTCGCGATAATTCCGGACCACTGTGCGGATGACATTGCACCCGTTCCGCTATCTGTAAGCAGATCAATCAGAATATCTTTAGCCTTTAATAAAAAAGGATTGTATCCGGCTTTTTCCAGAAGCTTTTTTCTCTCCGGCATGGTTGTAAACCGTATCGGCTCCACCGACCGGATTCTGAAAGGCTCGATGATTGTTTGGCTCTTAATTTCACTTAAATCCATAACCATTTTTTAATATTAAGTATCGTAGTTTCAAAATTTTTCTAATAGATTTGAATGGTTCCAAAATGACGAAATTTTGAATACAAAAAAAGCGAAGGATGCCATCCTTCGCTTTTTGATAATTTATGAATAGATATTTTCTTACTACTCCGGTTTACGCCTCCATGCTAAAAACGCAAATCCAAGTGCAAGCAGTGCCGGTATCATGGGCCACATTATGGCTGCAACATTCAGTTCACTTTCTGCCTCATATACCTTTACTTTCCCCTCCATATATGGGTGAGGAGTACACAGATAGGAATAATCGCCTTCCTCTTCAAACGTGTAACTCCAGCTTTCAGCATGAGCCAACATCGGGGAATTCAACGTTGTGGGTCCTTCCGTTGACACGACATTGTGAATTCCGGAGAATTCTCCGGCCAGGTAACTGAATACATCTTCGTTTACCCATGTAACAGTTGTACCCGGTGTGATTTCCAGTTTTTTGGGATGAAAAGAGTTCCCGATAATACGAACCGTCACGTTTTTCTCATCATTTCCATAGATAGCCGGTGGGTCTATGTCAGGAGTACCGGCTTTAAACGGAGACATGATCCGTGTTGCACTCTCTTTAAATGCGTCCAATTCTACTTCTGTGTAATCGGGCCCGTCAGCAAGTACCACTTTAGGGGTATCTGTATCTGCATTTCTATCCGCCACGATCAGGCCGATTGCACCTCTGCTGGTTGATCCTACAGCGTGAGAAAGCATTGTATAAGATCCCTCATCCGGCGGAATACGAAATTCAATTACAAACGAGTCGGATGGGCCTGCAGTAACCGTCTGGCCATTCTTCATCACATTATCAGGATGTCCCTGCCAATAGACATAATCCCAGATAATACCAACGATATGAAATGTAGAAAGTAGATTTGGGCCTACATTCAAAAAATTGATTCGCACATAATCACCTGGTTTTGCTGTGATCGGTTCCTTTACGTACTTAAAAATTTCACCGTTAAATGTTACATATGTTGGGTTTCCTTCAACCGCATTTTTACCACTTGAATACCATTCATGCTGGATCATAAAGATCTCAACATCCGGTCCATGTCCCAGTTCCTCTTCCAGTTTATACTTTTTCTCGGCAGGCTCCACCACAATCATTCCATATTGACCAAACATTACGTGCATTGGAATTGCGTGTCCACCGGGAGCACAGTGATACAGATAGACACCCGGAATGGTGGCTCTGAATTTAATGGACTTCGACTGACCGGCTGGTATAGATCCCAGATATTTGGAAGTCTGTGTATATGCCGCATGAATTGAAGCTCCATGGGGAATAGTTCCTTTGTTCTCAATAATCATCTCTACAATATCTCCCTCTTTAACACGAATAGTCGGGCCCGGCACTTTTCCGTTTGTACGAAATCCGTCATAAACCACCCCATTTCCTAAATAGGCGAGTCCTTCATCCAGTGCAATTGTATAACTGACATCTGCTTCTACATCCTGATCTACATAACTGGTAGCCGGTATTGATAGATTGGCGTCCCTGGTTATGATATCTATAAAATCTATATCAGCCTCTTGTTCTTCACCGGCAAACAGATGTCTGGTTGCTTCGGCAAATTCCAATGGCAGGTTTTTCTGTGCATCCATGGCTGCCATTAATTCGTCTCCAACGAGAGTTCCGCTCAAGTCTGTTTCAATCTGCTTCTTATAGAGCAGGTTACATGCCGGACATGCAAAGGCACTTTCGGTGATAAAAATCACCATCAAAAGTGGCAGAAGGATGCCCTTTAATAGTTGTTTATAATTTTGATTTGTCATAATCAGATCCCATTTGATTGATTTTAATTGATGTTTAAAATTTTTCTTCTCTTTCTGATTCGCTGTATGAGCCCTTCAGAAGGAATCGTAATAGAATAATTCAATATTAGTAATTTATTATTTAAGACACAATAGTCTTTTATCTTAATACTGTCTTCATATTGGTTAACTACTTTGATTTATATGAATATTAAACACCAAATAATTTACTATGAATGAAAAAGAATTGAATACACTGATTACCCCTAATACAACCATTGGTGAGATCGTTGCCGCGAACTATCATGCAGCCGGGGTTTTTCAGCGTTTTGGCATGGATTTTTGTTGTGGGGGTGGCATATCTCTAGAAAAAGCTTGTGAAAAAAGGGACACGGATATGAAAAGCCTCATTGCCGCTCTTCAAACTGTAGAGAAACAAGTTATTGACAATGACGAAAATTTCCAGAGCTGGGAGCCGGGTTTTTTGATTGATCACATTATCCAGAACCATCACCGATTCGTGAGAACAAAAACGGAAGAAATCTCCGTTTATGCTGAAAAAGTAGCCCGCGTTCATGGCGAACGACATCCTGAAAACGTAGCTATTTTCGAGAAATTCAGTATGCTATCTCAAGAACTCCTGACTCATTTAGAGGCTGAAGAGGAGCGCGTATTCCCATTGATACGAACTATTTACGAATCGCGCATGAAGGGTAAAAATGTGCCCGATGAGCTGATTGGTTCATTAAAAGCCGAGCTGAATCAAATGGAAGATGATCATGTTCTGGCAGGGGATACTATGAAAGAAATTCGGGAGTTAAGCAATCAATTTACTCCACCGGCAGAAGCTTGCAGAACGTATCAAATTCTCTATTTGAATCTTGAAGGTTTTGAACAGGATCTGCATAAACATGTCCACCTGGAAAATAACATCTTATTCAAAAAAGCTGAACAATTGGTCTGATCAACGTAATTCAGCTACATATAAAAGGTCATTTCTTTTCGTCATTTAACATCGTACGTGTTCGAATAATGGATCTTCGTATTCTTTACAATATCTCATTGTATTGTTTTACATGAAAGATTTTTGCACCATCAGAAATGATCTTCATTTTCATTTTGTTAGCTTCATTACACAGACAAAAGGATTCGCCCCTATACAGAAAATCAATGGATAAAAGGAGTTTTCGTGAGTTTTTTGTTTCGGTTATGGGTATTTTGTAAAGGTGGGATTAAAGAGTACAATCCATTAAATATTCCCCTTTTTTGGATAACTGTTTTAGGAAATAGATTTATATGTAGATGAATCAAACAGACAAAAAGTATATTCGCAGATGGTATTGGAGCGGTGCCATTTTGGTATTCGTTATTTTAGTTATCGGGGGCATCACTCGGCTCACAGATTCAGGCCTGTCCATGACAGATTGGAAACCGATTATGGGATCTATCCCCCCCATTACAGAAGCCCAGTGGGAAGAGGCATTTGAGCAGTACAAACAGTTTCCGGAGTATCAGGTTATCAACCGTGGAATGAGTATGGGTGAATTTCAATTCATCTTTTTCTGGGAATATCTGCACAGAATGGTTGCGCGATTATTGGGACTTGTTTTTATTATTCCTTTCATCTGGTTTGTGGCCAAGAAAAAATTTGATAAAACACAGTTAAAAAGATCGCTTTTTTTATTGGCTTTGGGTGCCGGACAGGGACTGATGGGGTGGTATATGGTGATGAGCGGATTGATCGATATCCCGGCTGTGAGTCATTATCGACTGGCGGCCCACCTTACATTAGCATTTGCTATTTTTGGTTCCTGCCTTTGGTTCGCACTTGACCTAAAAGAGTCTCATCCCGATCCCGGCAAGGGCACCTCTGAACTTAAAAAATGGCTCTATCTTTTCGGGTTTCTGTTGATTCTACAGATTGTATGGGGTGCATTTGTTGCCGGATTACACGCAGGCCATATTTATAATACATTTCCAAAAATGTTTCAATATTGGTTTCCACCCGAACTGTGGATCTCAGAACCGCTATTAATCAATTTTGTTGAAAATATCGTTACAGTGCAATGGGTTCACCGTGTGGTAGGAACCCTGCTGGCTCTGATTGTCATCGCATTATGGGTTCGATCCTATCAATTAAAGACTAGTTTTTCTACGAAAAAGTGGGCTTTAGCCCTTTTTGCAGTCGTCCTCACTCAATATATGATTGGTGTTTTTACACTGATATTGCATGTCCCTGTCTGGCTAGGTGTACTTCATCAGGCAGTAGCCATGATTTTACTCGGAATCCTCCTTGGATTTCTTCATCATCTACACAGTTTTGACAATCAATCAGACACTTTAGCTTCGGCCCGATAATATCATTCCCTTGAATTTATTGAACTTTTAAATACACTTTTGTCTATATTAAGTTAATAACGTCTTAATATCTTAAATTCCTAATAAGAGGGATTATGTTACTATCTAAATCATGCGTTTACGGTTTACGGGCAGCGCTCTACCTGGCCAATCAAGAGAAAGGAAAATTTATTCCAATTCGTCAGATGAGCGATAAACTTGAAATATCCTTTCACTTCTTAACTAAAATATTACAACAACTTACGGCTGAAGGTTTACTGGAATCATTTAAAGGTCCCAATGGGGGAGTTCGACTTGTCCGAACCGGTAATGAGGTCCATTTAATGGATATTGTAATCGCTATTGATGGCCCCCAGCTTCTCACTGAATGCGCATTAGGGCTTCCTGGCTGCGGGGTTAAAGCACACTGCCCCATTCACGATAAATGGGCAGAAACCAGAGATGCAATCCGCGAAATGCTGGAAGAATCAACACTTACCGAATTAGTTAAAAAAGGGAAAGCAGAAAATTTAAGACTCACTGCTGATGGGGGTTTTGATATTCTTTTTGATGATTAATGAATACACCTATTTTGTCAAAAAGATATCCCCAAGATTTAATAAGCCTCGTTTCAAAGTATAACGTTCCGGGGCCCAGATATACATCTTATCCAACTGCATTGCAGTTTACGGATACGTTTGATCAGGATACACTATATGAATACCTGAATAACAGACGGCAAACCCGTAAATCTTTATCACTCTATATTCACATACCGTTTTGCCACTCGCTATGCTGGTATTGCGGATGCACAAAGGTAATCACCAAAGATCCTGCCAGTGCAGATAAATATATCGACTATTTAGAGAAAGAGATCCATTTAACCATGCCGACTATTCATCCGGACAGTGTGATTAAACAGATCCATTTTGGGGGCGGAACACCGACATTCTTATTGCCTGAACAGATCTTCAGAATCGGTGAAATCATTAACCGATCTTACAACCTACATCCGGATAATGAATTTAGTGTTGAAATAGATCCAAGAAGAGTTCATGAGGAACATATCAATGCACTGAAAGAGATTGGCTGTACCAGGGCATCATTGGGAGTACAGGATACAAATGAAGAGGTTCAGAAGGCAATTCATCGAATCCAGCCTTTCGGGCAGACAAAACACATAACCGATTTGTTGAGAAATGCTGGGATAAAAAATATCAATTTCGACCTCATTTATGGGTTGCCTAAACAATCACTTACAACATTCAGAGATACCCTAACAAATGTTTTATCGATGAATCCGGACCGTCTTGCCATTTACAGTTATGCGCATATGCCGGACCTGATGCCTTCTCAAAAACTCTTGAATGAAGACGATTTCCCATCTACCACGGATAAACTGAGCATGTTGATATATGCCGTGGAAACACTGCCCAATTTAGGTTACACTTTTATTGGAATGGATCACTTTGCAAAAAGTGATGATGAACTGAGTTTAGCTCTTCAGAACGAAACCCTACAACGAAATTTCCAGGGATATAGCACACACGCAGATCTGGAAATGATTGGCCTGGGTATGTCCGCTATTTCACAAAACAGTGAAATCTACAGACAAAATGAAAAAGCACTTCCTGCTTACTATTCAGCGCTGGACTCTGAAAAACTGCCAATCCAAAAAATTCTCAAATTGACGGATGAGGATCAAATCAGAAAAAAAATCATCATGCAAATAATGTGCAAAGCAGAACTGAATTTTGATAAGTATCCAGAAAAGTTTGGATTCAATTTTCAGCAAATATTCAAAAGCGAATTAGAAAGAATTTCTGAATTTGAATCAGACGGACTCATTATAAAACTTAAAAACGGCTTTCGGATCTCCAATACAGGGCGGCTTTTTTTGAGAAATATTGCAATGGTTTTTGACACCTACCTAAGTCAACATCAGAAGAAAAGATCCTATTCAAAAACAGTTTGACCATTAATCTGCTTCTTCACTACTCACCGTAAAATATCGCTCTCTGAATGACTTCTGTTTAGCAGTTTCTGTACGGCTTGTCTTATCCTTTAAAATCGTAAACCGAATTATTGTACCTTCTCCCACATTGCTTTCAATTTTGATTGAACCACCATTTTTATCAACAAAATCTTTACACAGATCAAACCCTAACCCGGTACCCTTTTCACCGGATGTACCTTGTTTCGTAAAGGTTTCACCGTCTTTTAATAACTTCTCGACAGACTCATTTGTCATGCCAACACCATAATCCTGGACCGACACTTCAACTTTATTTTTACCAATCGTTTTGCCCCGAATCTCAATTACGCCTTTCGGATGACTAAATTTAATCGCATTGTTGATCAAATTGAACATGGCAATAGCAAATAGATTCGGATCTGCATAAACCTTTATTTCTTCCTCAATATATACTTTGATCTCTATTTTCTTGTTTCTTGCATTTGGTATTGACTGATCTACAACGTGTTGTATTACCTTTTCCAGTATAAATACTTTTGGTTCAATCTTAATTTTATTCGTCTGATATCGCGCCCACTCAAGCAGATTTTTTAAGAAGTCATCAAATTGAAATGAGGTTTTTTCAAGCATCTCCGTGTACTCTTTCATCTCCGCAAAATTCTCATTCTGACTGTTTTCATTGATGAGTGTGGCTAACCCCGTAATACTTCCTGCATAATTGCGCAGATCATGTGCGATAATTGAAAAGAGTTTATCCTTGGTATTGTTTGATCTCTGAAGCTCTTTTGTCCTCTCTCGTATCTTTTTTTCCAGCCTGATTCTCTCGACTCTCACTAAATTCATTCTGTATCGATAAGTTCCCATAATTGCACCGATTACTAAAACAATCATGAGTCCCATAAACCAAAACGTTCTCCAAAAGGGCGGTACAATATGAATTGCCAAAGTTGTCACTTCTTCGTTCCAAATTCCAAAATTATTGGCACTCCTCACCTGAAACTCATACTCGCCCGGACTCAAATTGGTATACGTAGCACGTCTCTGATCCCCTACATAGTTCCATTCTTCTTCAAAACCAATCAATCTGTATGCAAATTGGTTGCCTTTGTGATGGCTGAAATTCAACGCCGTATAACCGATTGTGATAACGCTGCTACTGTGGCTGAGAGAGATTTCACTTATCTCACTGATATGCTCTTTTAACGGAGTGTCCTCGCCAATAGGAACCGGACGATTAAACAAAAGCAGCTCTGTCAGAACAACCGGATGGGTGGTTTCATCAATCCGAATACTGTCCGGATGAAATTTGGTGAATCCGGAAATGCTTCCCATGTAGATATAACCGCTGCTATGTATGGTTCCGGATCTCGGGTTGAACTCCCGGGTGTTAAGTCCATGATTATTGTTCAGATTTGAAAATTCACCGGTCTCGGGATTGAGCCTGGAAATACCATTATTAGTAGAAATCCAGATCATCCCATTCGAGTCCTGAAGTAGTGTATGAATGATGTTATTTGGGAGTCCTTCGTCAGTGGTTGCATATGGAAATACCCGATCTGATTCTCTATCATATTGTAGGAGTCCGCCCCCCCTCGACCCAAACCAAAGCGTTCCGTTATCATCTTCCAAAATGGCCTGAACCACACTGGCAGAATAGTCATTCCCTTCATTGATATTATATACATCTATATTCTCATCACCCGGTACATACCGATGCAGCAATCCCCCATAGGTTCCCATCCAAATATGACCGTTGCTATCTTCATATGCGATTCTGGTATCATCATTCCGAAGTGTCAGGGGTTCGTCCGGACTCTCTTGAAATATCCGATAATGACGAAACTGTTCTTCTTCCGGATCAAATTCCATAATTCCGCCTGCATTTGTACTAAACCATAAATTCCCATCCCTCGACTCGTTTATGGTGTACACATAGTTGCTGCTTAAGCTCTGAAGATTCCCGGATTCTGCAGTAAAATTTCTAAATGTTTGACTCTCAAAATCATAGTAGTCAACACCTCCGCCATAGGTGCCTAACCACATTCCTGAATCAGTTCTGTGGATATCCAATATTACATCTGATGATGGGTTTTGATTATCACCCGGAAGGGATCGAAATCGAGTAAAATTTTCAGATTCCGGATCGAACCAGTTGAGTCCGCCACCATCTGTTCCAATCCATAAAATACCATTCTCCCCCTCTTCTATAGACTGTACAATATTATTACTCAAGCTGTTTAAATCGCCCGGATCGTTAACAAAATTACTGAAAAATCTCTCTTCTAAATCATGTACATTTATTCCGCCTGTGAATGTGCCAATCCATACAACCCCTTCACGGCTCACATATAGTTGCGTAATCGAATCTGAATTAATACTAAATGGATTTTCATTACTCTGCTGATACCTGTGAAAAACATTATTCTCATGATCCAAAATGTTTAATCCGTCGCTGCCGGTAGCCACCCAAAGGTTACCCGATTGATCCTCAACAACTGAAAAGATGGCGTTTCCACTTATACTGTTTGGGTTTCCGGGTTCATGAGCATACCGGGTAAATGATTCATTATCAATATCAAAAAGGAAAAGCCCCTGTTCTTCCGTGCCTACCCAGAAATTTCCACTATTATCTTCATAAAGTGTGCGGATCATGCCTAAAGAGATTGTTTCATCTCCGGCTTGAGCTGTTTGATACCGTGTAAAACCCCCATTCACACGATCCAATTTATTGAATCCATCATTTGTGCCCACCCATAGTGTACCCCTTTGATCAACAAGAAGTGTGGAAATGTAATTTCCCGAAAGTGATGTTTGATCATTTTCTGAAAAAATCCGATGGAACCGGCCTGTATCAAAATCAAAAAGATTTAATCCATAAGACGTTCCAATCCATAAAAGCCCCTCATGATCTTCTGCAATCGACCAAATCGTATTTGAACTCAGTGTTTGCCAACTCTCCTCATCATCTTCGCCTGAATATGTGGTGAAACGATCTGTTTTACGATCATACATCACTAATCCGCCCGACTGCGTACCAATCCAGATTCGCTCATCTGAATCTTCAAACAATGCAGTGATATTATTATCACTTAAACTGTTTGGGTTTCCGGCCTCTGTCTTGTAAACCGTAAAGTTATACCCGTCGTATCTATTTAATCCATCTTCGGTTCCAAACCACATAAATCCTTTGGAGTCTTGAAGTATGGCCTGAATGGAGGATTGTGACAAACCATCTTCGATGGTAATCTGATGAAATCGTTTATCCATATCATGCCCTATGCCATCCAGTGACAGCATAAAAGTAGAAATAATAATAAGCGAGATTACTTTAACCATTTCTGAATGAATATATTAGAAATCCATAGATCGAACCGTAGTGAGTAACCCTGTATATTACGGATTTTATTAGGATAATCACATGTTCCATTAGAAATTTTTAATAAATCAATTCTGACGGGTCCCCATTGTCTGTCAATCATTTGCGGTATATAACAACGTTTTTTACTTATTTCTCCCTCTTGAGTTCCGGCTGATACTCGTTTATATTAAGATCCCCACATTTAAAAGCTATTTATCAAGACAAAATTTCACTTTAAACATTCTATTTTGGGAGAAAAAAAAGGTGCACTCCAATCCGGTATAGATTTAAATTACCTTCTGTTGCTGTCTCAGCAATACCCATCTATTCGGGCGGCTTCTACAGAAATTATTAACTTGAGTGCCATTCTGGAGCTTCCAAAGGGTACCGAGCATTTTATTTCTGATATACATGGGGAATATGAAGCGTTTCTGCACGTTTTGCGGAATGGTTCCGGCTCCATCAAGCGAAAAATTGAAGATGCTTTTAAAGAGACCCTTGAAGCCGACGAAAAAAGCACCCTGGCTACTCTAATCTACTATCCTGAAAAAAAACTTCCGCTTATTCTAAAAGAGATTCCAATCCCGGAAGAGTGGTTCCGGGTCACGCTTTTCCGCCTGATCAAACTCTGCAGGGTTGTCTCATCTAAATATACTCGAAGCAGGGTAAGAAAAGCGTTACCGGATGATTTCGCTTATATCATCGAGGAGCTGCTTCATGAACAGGAGAGCATCGTAAACCGACAAGAATACTATAGCAGCATTATCGATACAATTATCGGTACGAGTCGTGCAGAAGCCTTCATAATCGCACTGGCTAATTTAATCCAAAGATTGTCTATCGCACACCTTCATGTGATTGGAGATGTGTATGACCGAGGGCCCGGGTCTCATATTATCATGGATAAACTGATCGATTATCACTCCGTTGATATTCAGTGGGGAAACCACGATATCGTTTGGATGGGCGCCGCCGCGGGAAGTGAAGCCTGTATTGCCAATGTGATCCGGGTTTCCCTTCGTTACGCAAATATGGAAACCCTTGAAAATGGATATGCGATTAGCATGCTCCCTTTGATCTCATTTGCAATGGATACCTATGCCGATGATCCTTGTGAGATTTTCAGGCCAAAAACAGATGAAAACCAATTTACGGAGCATGAACAGCTACTGATGGCCCGAATGCATAAAGCGATCACGATCATTCAACTGAAGCTTGAAGGGCAAATTATTAAAAGACGGCCTCATTATGAGATGAACGATCGGCTTTTGCTTGATAAAATTGATTTTGAAAATGGAACCGTGCACATAAATGGCGTGGATTACCCATTGATTGATTCTCATTTCCCAACCATTGATCCGGAAAATCCTTACGAACTAACGGAGGAGGAAAAAAGCATGATGCAAAAGATCCGGCTCTCTTTCGACAATAGTGAACGCCTGCATAATCACGTTCGATTTCTCTTTTCAAAGGGGAGCATGTATCTAACTTATAATGGCAATTTGCTCTACCACGGATGTATACCGATGAATCCGGACGGATCACTGCGTCACTTTAATTTTGATGGCAAAGATCACGGCCCCCGGGAATTTATGGACCGGCTCGAACGCCTTGCCAGACAAGGTTATTTCACAAAAGATGATCCCGAAAAGAAACAGTATGGTGAAGATATCATGTGGTATCTGTGGAGCGGTGCTCAATCCCCTCTTTTCGGAAAAGAGAAAATGGCAACTTTTGAACGCTATCTAATTGAAGATTCTGAAACTCATACAGAGAAAATGAATCCATACTACGACTATCGAACGAATCAAAAAGTTATTGAAAAGATTCTATCTGAATTTGGTTTGGATCCAAAAATGGGTCATGTAGTGAATGGCCATGTTCCCGTAAAAGTAAGCCGGGGTGAAAATCCCCTTAAAGCAGGTGGGAAGCTGATTGTGATAGATGGCGGTTTCTCAAAAGCATATCAATCCAAAACCGGTATTGCAGGTTATACCCTGATTTATAACTCATACGGACTGTTACTGGCTTCTCATGAGCCGTTTGAATCTATTCAAAAAGCGATCCGTGAAGAACAGGACATCCGCTCAGAAACACGTGTTGTTGAGAAGAAATTAAACCGGAGCAGAGTCTATGATACCGATGACGGTAAAATGATTCAAAAGAAAATTAAGAGCCTCAAATCTCTCCTGGAAGCGTATCGAACGGGATTGATTAAGGAGGGTTGATATCTGCTGATTATTTCATCATCTGTTCCAGCTCCTTGATCTCCTTTGGCACATTCGTCATATTTTCACTGCCGGTTTCAGTAATAATTAAATTATCCTCTATTCGAATTCCTCCAAACCCATACAATGACTCAATTTTTTTCACATTCAAAAAGGGTGCTTGCTCTTTGTTGAGAAGTGCCGGTTTCAATAGCGCCGGGATAAAATAAATACCGGGTTCAATAGTGATTACCATCCCCGGCTCCAGTTCGCGCCGAACCCTTAAAAACCGGACTCCCGGACGGTCGATTCGATCCACACCTTTTGGATATCCCCCGACATCATGAGTGTCCAGCCCCAAAAAATGACCCAACCCATGCGGAAAGAAGAGGGCAAAGATATTTTTATCCATCATTTCATCAATCTCCCCCTTCACAATGCCAAACTCTTTCAAACCATGAAGAATGATTCGGCACGCAGCCAGGTGCAGCTCTTCCATCTTTACCCCGGGTTTTACCATCTCGATGATTTCGTTGAGCGCATCCAAAGTTACCTGATAGATCGCCGCCTGATCACCCGAAAACCGCCCATTTACCGGAAAAGTACGTGTCACATCCGACGCATACCCCTCATACTCAAATCCGGCATCAACCAGTAATAATTCGCCCTCTTCCATTCTCTTATCACTGCCTGTGTAGTGTAAAATGGCGCTGTTCACACCACTTGCATGTATACCGGAATAAGCTGGTTGTAATAATCCGCGGCTTTTCTGGGCATGATCAAATATCGCCTTGGACTCATATTCGAACATTCCGGGTTTGATGGATCTGATTACTTCGATATGAGCCAGATCATTTACTTCTGCTGCCCGACGCATTTTACTCAATTCCTCTTCCGTTTTGATGCTTCGACAGTAAGTCAAGGCATCCGGCAGCGACTCTGTATCTACAACAAATTCTCTATTTAAGTCCTCCAGATATTCCGCTTGCGACTCATCTAAACAGTATATCGTGGATGGATTGAGATTATTCAAAACTGTTAAAAGCTCATTGTCCAGATAAAGTTTATCCGGCTGATATAACTCCTGAATCTCCTCTGTTGATTTTATTCTTCCATGCCAAACCCCATATTGAGCATCTCTTTTAGGATGAAACAGAAAAAATTCACCGGTTTTAACGACTATCACGGCATGGTAATCGGCCTCATTCACACCGGTCAAATACCAGAAGTTACTCTCTTGCCTGAATGGAAATTCAAAATCTGTACTGTAACGATACATCGTTTCCGCTCCTCGCAGATAAATAACTCCTCCCTGACTCTCTTCAAACAACGATCGTAATTTTTCTCTGTGTATCTTGCTGGACATTTTAAATCAATTAATTTTCATGTTCATCTGCTCTTTCATTTGAGCATCCATTCCTATTATAAAGGTAAGACAACGGCTGTTCTATTCTAAAATAATTTCAACACAGCTGTTGAAAAATCAGTAATATTTATCTCTTTATCCCCTGTAAAATAACCGGATATATCACTTTTCAACTCACCGATTTCTTGACCCTCTTCGGATACTTTCAGAACCGGATCAGGGCGATTTTCGATCATTTTGTTCAGGTTCAGGTATAAAATAGCTCTATTCACACCTTTTTGATTCAATACAGCAACTAAATAGGATTCCGATGAGCTGTGACCAACCGTTGAGATTGCCAATTTTGTAACATTGTCTGCCTGAAATATTCTGTAATATTGATCAATGGGCAGATCAATATGGACGGACTTAAAAGCAAGGTATCGGATATCCGATTGGATAGAATCATTCCAAAATTGGTTTAAAAAATTTGGGATGATTTCTTGATCTTGTTCACTGTTTATTAATCCGCTGAACCCTCTTTTGGACCAATAATTTGAATCTCTTTCAAATTTTTTGGGCTTCGATGAAAAAAGTTTTGAGGTTTCTACAGCCTCTTTTTCTCTTATTTCATAATTCAAATCCACTACTCCATTGGAAAGAATTAAAAAAGGTGCCTTCAGATCACTGTTATATCGGGCGATTTGCTCACCCGTTTTCCCGGTCAATGCAACTTTATCAGACTTACACTCAATCAGAATCTTGGGCTTCAACTCTTCCGAATAGAGAATTAAATCCGCTCTGAGTGTGCTTTCGGTCTGACGTACTGAGACGGGAGATTCAAAACTTATTCGATTGCGATTCCAATCTGTTTCATGAAGGAGATATTCAACCCATTTCAGGCGCACTCGCTCCTCCGGCCTATTTTTGAATCTCTTTTTTAAGACAGGATTAAACAGCTTTTTTTGCTGCTTTTCAAAAACAACTTGTGGAAAATGAAATCTGACCACACTTTTCATACATCAGACATGAGCTCAAAATAGTTCGCGAAACAGATGCTGCAAAATTCGTTCTCATTTTTCAAAGAATCAGAATTTGCCTTACAACAGCCCGTTTAGACAGTAAGTTTATAACTTGTACAACTCCCTTCTTCCTTTCCATTCTTTTCACAATCCTCTCTCTCTTCAAAACCTTGTTTCGAAAATTCAAGAATTTCACCTTTTTTATCGGTTCTTCGCCATCTCCAATCTCCTTTTACATCCTGATAAATTTCACACTTTGGCATGATACATTGATTCGTTAAAAATTGCCTTAGAGTACTATATCCCCTTTTTTTAGATCAGAGTCAACTTTGATATCTATTTGATGGCCCAACTGTCTGCCACTTTCATTACCTTCTCTGAAGTACAATCCAATCAATAAATTGCACCTTATGGAACCCGAATCCTCACAAAAATTGGCCATTCTAATCGATGCAGACAATGCACAACCGTCTATTACTGAGAATTTATTGGCAGAAGTCGCAAAATATGGCACTGCAAGTGTAAAACGGATATATGGCGATTGGACACAGCCACAGTTACGCAGCTGGAAAGAGCTGCTGCTTGAATATTCTATTCAACCCATTCAGCAGTTTGGCTACACAAAAGGAAAAAATGCAACAGACAGTGCTTTGATCATTGACGCAATGGATCTGCTTTATACCGGCCGTTTTGATGGATTTTGCCTGGTGACCAGCGACAGTGATTTCACAAAACTGGCAGCCCGAATTCGCGAGTCCGGTTTGGTTGTTTATGGCTTTGGAGAGAAAAAAACACCTGAACCTTTTGTGGCCGCCTGTGATAAATTTATCTACACTGAGGTTCTGGCTAAAAGTGATGAGGACAAACCGGATCGACGAAAGAAATCTGCAAATCTGCTGAAACAGGACACAAAACTTGTAACACTTGTTCGAAATGCGATTGAAGCCTCCTCTGATGAAAGTGGATGGGCTCATCTCGCTCCTGTTGGCAGTTACATCGCTAAACAATCTCCGGGTTTTGACCCACGGAATTACGGTTACCGAAAATTAGGCGAACTCTTACACTCCATGCAACTATTTGAAATGGAAGAACGATCCGTAGGAGAAGGTCAGTCGAAAGCCCTCTATATCAGAGATAAGCGCAAATAATGCCGCTCATCAATCTCTTTTTGCGGGGATCAACAGGACCGGAACTTTACTGAACCGGGTCACTTTTGTACTGACACCGCCCAGAAAAAACTCGTGTACAAATCCTTTACCCTGACTTCCCATCACAATAAGCGAGACATCATTCTCCTCAATCGCCTGAATAATCTCTTTGCCCGGAGTCCCAAACGTAATGATGATTTCAGCATCATTCCTGGTTTTATCTGAAAGTGAATTCCTCATCTCATCCAGACGCTTTTGACTCCCTTCTGTAAGCTCTTCCCGGCTTAACGGATCTTTGAGGGCAATAGCGTGATGCCCCTGGACATGTACAAAACTGATTTTTCCAATTTTTCCCTCTTGATCAAGATGTCGAATCACTTCAAATGCCCTGTCTGCAGTTTCTGAAAAATCCGTTGCATGCATCACGTGGTTTAATGCATTGTCCACCGAATTGGTAAGTGTCAAAACTCTTTCACCTGACCCTTCGCTATCCAATTTTATATCAATATTCAGCAGAAACACCGGCAATCGTGATCGTTGAAGCACTTCCGTAGCTGTACTGCCTAATAGCATTTCCTGAACTTTACTCTGTCCACGGCTACCGATGATCACAAAATCAGCATCCTTTTCTTTTGCAGACGTTAAAATTTCTGTCGGCGCATAGAAGTAAGTTCCGGATCGTAAATCTGTTTCAACAATCAGCCCCTCCTTTTCAAGCCTGCTTTTATATTCTGCCAGTTTCTTTGAATATTTTTCAGTTTTAAACTCTTCTTTTTCACCCGTAAACGGAACCGATACCACTGTAACCAGTGTCACCTTTTTTGTCCCAAATTTTTTAAACTGTGGCAGTGAATCTACAATCAGTTCACTCGAATCCGATTGGTCTAATGCAACTAACGCGTGTACAAATGTTGATTTCATAATTTTTCTCTTTTTTTATTTGGGTCAATTGGGTCTTTTTTCCAGCCCCTCTTCTATTAAAACGAATTGAAACAGATTTCCGTTTGCTTGACCTAAATTGCTTCAAACGGGTTCACTCTTTATCTATATAAAATATAAAAATTGAGAGACTTTTTACTGTTTTGGTAAGGCGACAATTACAATATAATGGCAGTTTAACGGCTTGTTTTGGGTCAGGAACTTTTTTTATCGCTTAGATCGGCTTTGTATAGTTCAAATAGAATTGCACCGGCATGGATTACAAACCGGGTTAGCATTTTATACTCTTTTGTGCTGAATACACGATCCCTCTTTAGATGGATAAAACCATATATTTTAGTTTCACGGCTGATCTGCCAGCGATTTATACTTAAGTCCTCATTCGTAATCTCATAAAGCGGGATCCCTATTTCAGAACGCAGTCCGGGTTGATGTTGATGGCTATCATCCTCTGAATCATCATCAATTTTAGCTTTATTATCCAGATATGGTTTTCCTGTTTCGTTGATTGCATGTAGCCCCGGTTCTGAAATTTTTTTCCCCGGCCGAGGCTCTTTACTAACTCCATCTTTCAAGTAAAATGCGTTCTCAGGCTCTCCATTCTGCATCGTCCAAAGTGAAAAACTATCAATATTAAACGTCCTATAAAGGCCTTCAGCTAGCTTCCGAACAGTATCGATAAAGTCTCCTTTATCAGAAGTTGCCAATAAAACGGTCATAATATTTCTGAATGTCAGCTTATAATCAAAATTGGAAAGCGTCTGGACATCCTTGTCAGTAGCGTATTTCTCTACTAATTTTAAAATATTCTCTTTTTCGGAGAAGAGTTTGGTCTTTTCCAGAAATTCAACTGCCCCAAATTGCTTCGCTTTTTTCTCATATTCTTCACTGATATGGGCTGTTACTATGATAACCGGAATACGATTTAATGAGGAATCGATCATTATGGATTCCAATAATTCAATCCCTGATATATCCGGCATATTTACGTCCAGCAATACCAGATGGATCGGATGCTCGGATAAAATATCAATTCCATCTTGTGCATTATCAGCAAAAAACAGTTGGTAATCCTGATTGAGGACCGTTTTAAAGATGAGATGTACAACTTTTTCATCATCAACCACTAAAATGTTCTTCTTCGCCATTTCAAATATTTATCGTGGATGCACCAAGGCAGTGTATAGCCATATTAGAACATTATAACAATTTAGTATTGAATTTGTAAGACTTTAATCAATTATTTATACCCTTGCTCTTAAATTAGATACCATTATTTTGATGCTATCAATATCGATGATATAGTCTTAACTTTTTATACGAAATTTGGAGAATAACAGATTGATTGGAATGTAAAATTATCCAACATTCTACAACGATTTTATTACGAATGACTGAACAACCCGATTTAAAAAACCAGCGCGAGCAAATCGATTCGATTGATGAACAGATACTTGATCTTCTGCAACAGAGAAAAAATGTGGTACAAGATGTTCTAAAACGAAAAGTGGAAAAACAGCTCCCGGTATTTGTAGCAAAACGTGAACTGGAAAAAACGGACTCATTTAGAAAAAAAGCGATCGAACGGGGATTGGATCCGGAATGGGCTGAAGATTTTTTAAGAATGGTGATGTCTGCATCCAGGGCGACCCAATCTGCAGATCATTTCCCAAGATCCACAGACGAACCCAAGCATATCCTCTATGTAGGGGGTGAAGGCGGTATGGGAAAACTCTATCGAAAAATCACGGAACAGAGCGGTCATCATGCCTACAGCATTGACAAGGGGAATTGGCATCAGTTAGATGAGATCGCTCCAAAACTGGATATGGTCATTGTTTCAGTACCCATCAATGTTACGGTTGATGTCATTAAACGTCTCGCCCCCAAATTAAAACCGGATACAATTCTTGCTGATTTTACCAGCAACAAAGAAGATCCGCTTACCGCGATGATCGCTGCGCATCCCGGCCCTGTTATTGGCCTTCACCCGATGCACGGCCCTGATGTCCCAAACCTTTCAAAACAGCTAATGGTGATCTGCTCCGGACGGGAAGCTGAAAAGGGAGACTGGTACAGAAAACAGTGCGAACTTTGGGGGATGCGGATTATTGAAGCAAACCCTCAAAAACATGATCATGTCATGCATCTGGTACAGGGACTTCGACATTTTGTGGCTTTGCTGCACGGCTCATTTATGAAAGAGTTTGACCTGAATCCCACCGAAATGCTGGATTATTCAAGCCCAATCTATCGGGCAGAATTAATGATGACCGGAAGAATATTTGCTCAGAGTGCTGAACTTTATGCAGATATTGTATTCTCAAATCAGGAGCGCCGCGATCTGCTTCTCTCCTTTTTTAATCATCAAAAATCGCTGATGGAGATGGTGGAAAATGATGATAAAGCAGGCTTCATCAAAGAGTTTGAATCCGTAACCGATTTCTTTGGAAGTTTTGCCTCGCAAGCCCTTATCGAAAGCGGGTATCTTATCAACAGGCTTTCAGACCGTTTTTCTTGATTCATGAATAGCTCTATTTGTCGAGATATGAGTATCTTTTTATACAATAATCTAAATTTTTCTCTATCCTTTTATCTGTTCCTGCCACTTTAAACGGTACACTTGCATGCTTAAAAAACTTACAGTCTGTTTTTTCACTTTTATAGCTGTCTCGCTTATTGCAAGCATTTCTGCATATGGGCAAGAGATCCAAATAGAGAGAATGATTACCATCGAACCGGAAGATATTCAGGAGATATGTGTGTTGGATCCTCTTGATTACGATGATCATTTCAGGTTTAATCCTGCACCCAACCGTTTTAAAGCCAATGCCAACGGCAGCGGAGCCACTTTTGAAATCAACTATCGGAATGACTGTGGCGGTGAGGTTTGGCCGGATGAAGCCATTGAGGCTTTTGATTATGCTACTGAACTGTGGGGGAGCCATCTGAGCTCTGACGTTCCCATCTCCATCAACGCAACCTGGAGATCCCTTGGAAGTAACACTCTGGGCAGCGCCGGCCCATCGACGCTGTTTGCACTTACCGGAGGAGATATTTTTCCCAATACTTTTTATCCAATTGCACAAGTGAACGCACTTCTTGGCAGAGATGTCAAAGAACAAGATAATGTATCCGTGACCAGTGATATTAATGTGAATATCTCGTGTGACAGAACAGACTGGTATTTTGGAACGGATGCAAACCCTCCATCCGGACAGTACGACCTTGTCACGGTTTTACTGCATGAAATAGGGCATGGAATTGGATTTTTAGGGACTGTATTTGGGAATAATAGTAGTCAGACAGCAGATTGGGGAATTCCGGTAGAAATTGAAGAGGATGTATTTGAGCTATTCCCCTTCGTATATGACCAGTTTACACTCGACGGAAATTTTGATAATCTGATCGATACAGACGTTTATCCTCTAAGCCAAGGCAATAGAACTTCTGAAGAGCTTTACGACGCTGTAACAGGGCGGGTAGGAGGTGTGTTTTTTAGCGGATTGGACGCTGAATTTTCTCTTGAAAATGTACGTGTCCCTCTTTGGGCCCCGGTTCCTTATCAGGCCGGTTCGAGCTATTCCCATCTGGATCAAGGCTTTTTTAGTACCAATGGCCAATTTGGAAGCAGCGCGTTAATGAGGCCCGCAATCCCAACACAACTGGCTATCCATAGTCCCGGCCCTGTTTTTTGCGGAATGCTCAAAGATATGCTGTGGCCACTCGGTCCGGCCTGTGAACTATTGATTGAAGATACGGGTCCACTGGAACGGCCACTTTTAGCGATGCCTGGAAATGGAGTAAAGGGTCAAAACCGAATCCCGCAGCTGGTTTGGAATGATGTAAGTGGAGCCGGCAGTTACCAAGTGCAACTCTCAAGAGATTTCTTGCATACAAACAAGATTCTTGACAAGACTGTTAATGGCACATCGTTAACTGTCGATAGCCCGCTCAACAATAGCACTCTATACTTTTGGAGGGTTCGGGCGATTGGCCCTGCAGGCACCAGTAACTGGAGCGGCACATTTCGCTTTACCACACAGCTTGGCCTTCCGAATCAGGTTACCCTGATTTCACCTCAGGATGAATTTATAAATATACGTCCCGGTTTTGAATTCAGGTGGGAAGATGCTCCCGGTGTCGAAAATTATGAACTGCAGGTTTCTGAATCACCGGATTTTACAAATAGAGTCATTGAAGAAACACTATCGCAAAACCGATATTCCGAGACTCAGAATCTTGATTTTTCTACGACATTTTATTGGCGGGTCAGGGCCTCGAACTCAACCGGAACAACCGATTGGAGTGAGGTGTGGTCTTTCACTACCATCATTGAAAAACCGGAGCCTGTTACAGTAAATGTACTTCCGGCCGACAATCAAAATCAAATACCACTGTTAGCTGATTTCATCTGGGAACCGAGTGCCCGCGCCTCTGATTATACAGTTCAAATTTCTAAAAATGAGAATTTTTCTACGCTACCGATCAGCGGAGCGGTTCAATCACCACAATATAGTAATGTCATACCGCTGGAACCGGCACAGGTTTATTTCTGGAGAGTACAAGCATCAAATATTGGCGGGGTCAGCGGGTGGAGTGAAACCTTTACATTTACATCGGTAGTGGACGAGACGAAAATCAATGATAATTTTCCAAATCCGTTCAATACGGCTACAAACTTACGGTATCAGCTATCCAATCAAACGAATGTATTGATCGATTTATACGACATTGGCGGACGAAGGGTTGCCATATTAGTTGATGGAGAGCAGGCTCCCGGAGTCTATCTTGAATCCTTACAAGCCTATTCATTTGCCTCAGGCACTTACCTGCTCCGGTTTGTCGCCGATGGAGTGATGGATGTCCAAAAAATGACCATCATTAAATAAAATACCGGTCAATTCAGTATCCAAATCGTATAATTAAGCCATCCTGCAAAGGTCACCCAAAGGATATAGGGGACCATCAGCCAGCCCGCAATTTTGTTCTTCCTGAAAAAATAGGTTGTTGTCAGTATAATCGCTGCCCAAAGCACAATGATCTCGGCAAACGCCCATCCGATCTCTTGTTGCCCGAAAAAAATCTGTGACCATAATCCATTGAGGAATAACTGAACAAAAAAGAGAGTCAGTGCGATTTTTGCTCCCCCAAAGCCTGATTTTTTCCAAATCAGCCATGCCGCTGTCCCCATCATCGCATAAAGCAGTGACCAAACAGGGCCAAATATCCAAGCCGGTGGATTCCAGCCCGGTTTATTGATAGATTGATACCAATCCCCCGGAGCAATTCCCGGTGATACCTGTGCCCCCAGCCAGGCTGTGAAAAAACATATACCGATAAAAAAAAGAAACCCTGTAACTGTTTTGATCGAATTGAATCCTTTTTTCTCACTCATAAAGCATTGTCTGATTTTATCTGAAGTTTTACTATAATGTGCATCGTTCTGTTTACCATTCCAAAAAAAGTACGCAACAGACGAACCATTTAAGAGTTATAACTCAAAACTTTAAGTGAATTGATCTTAATAACCCATTATTTGATTTCTCGATTTTAGCTATTTTGCAATCATGAAAAAGCTTCTTTTTTTATTCCTGGCACTGTTCAATCTACTCCTTTTCATCGATGTTCAGGCACAAGAGATCGATATGTCGAAATTAAAATACAGGCCGGCACCTGAGACTCACGAAGTTTGTACGTTAAATCCAACCGATTACAACGCTTTTTATTACATCAAACCGGATGAGAGCTTGCTTAACCTGATGAACAAAACAGCCGGTGAACAAATATTCGAGGTTGATTACATATCTGATACAGAGAACGTTTGTGAGTCCACAGACTGGCCGGAAGAAGCTGTTAACGCATTTGAATACGCACTTAATATCTGGGCACAGCATATCCATTCTGATATCCCATTAAAAGTGCGTGCTACCTGGCGTGATTTTGATTCAAACGGCGACCGGACTACTTTGGGCGGTGCCTCCCCAACCCGGATAGTTCAAATACCCGGATTGGGCCTGCCCGATACCTGGTATTCACTCGCTCAATTAACGGCTCTATCCGGTGAGCCGATTCGGGAACGGCTCAATGACGTAAATCACGATATCAGCGTGAATATGAACTGTAATTTTGACCGTTGGTATTTTGGTACCGATGGGGATACACCGAAAGATTTAATCGATTTCGTAACAGTTGTACTGCATGAGATCGGACACGGAATTGGTTTTCTGGGCAGTATCGATTCTGAAGACGACAGCGACACAGCTACCTGGGGAAGAGGGGATCCGCCTCATCCACTTATTTTTGATCGTTTTGCTGTTGATGGCAGTTTTAACGATATAATAGATACCGAAGTTTATGGAAATCCATCGACCGATTTGAGAGAAGCGGTTACCGGAGAACGGGGTGGAATTTTTTTACATGGAGATGAAACCATTCTCACTCTGCAGGGACAAGAAGCAGATCGGGCCAAACTCTACACTCCAACTATATATCTGCCCGGATCATCCTACTCCCATTTTGATCAAAGAACATTTACCGACACACCAAATGCTCTTATGAGGCCGGGTATCGACCGTGCCTTTGCCGTTCACTCACCCGGCCCTCTTTTTTGTGGGTTTCTCAGGGATATGGAATGGCCGCTTGGAGAAGCCTGCCTGCAGTTCTTAACCCCATTTGCAGCGGTTACACTTGCATCAAGTGAAATAAACTTTGGGGTTATTCCGGTAGGGAGCGTTGAAGAACAATCCCTTCTCATTCGAAACGACTTAAACTCTGATGATGAACTTATTATCAATGTAATTTCAGATAATCCTCAGTTTATCTTAGGTAGTGGTAATGATTTTATCATTCCGGCCGGCGGGGATCTGAACGTGCCTCTGGCATTTTCACCTACAAGTGATGGAATAAAAGTGGCAACACTCACAATATCCCACAATGCTAAAAACACTCCATCACCGGTTACAGTCCGTTTGGTTGGAGAGTCGCTGCCTGAGAACAAACTCTCCCGCCTGGATCAAAGTTATCCCAACCCGGTCGTTGATATTGGATCAGGAGCAACAGTATCCTATGCATTGGTGAAAGAGTCCGACGTAAAATTAGACCTATACACGTCAGCAGGTCAGCACGTACGATCTATCTTTGATGGCCGTCAACAGAGTGGCCGATATAGCGTCAACGTTGATTTAAGCGGTCTTTCAAGTGGAGTGTATCTGTATCGCATCATTGTTGATGGTGAGATTTCCTCCAAAAAATTAATGCTTTTTCGTTAAGCCGGAGAATCCTCTAAGGCCGAATATTGATCTCTACCTTTTTTGATTTCCCGTTTTCCTGATCCAGCATCGCCAGTGATTGGTGAATTCGATTTGCGATCTCTTTAAAACTGATGGCGGCTGCAGATGTTGGGTATGCTTCGACGACCGGAGTTCCTGAATCACTCGTCTCTCTGATCTGTTCACGCAAAGGAATCTCTCCTAAAAAAGGCACCTCCAGCTTTTGAGCGAGTTTTTTGGCTCCGTGTTTGCCAAAAATATAGTACTTCTTCTCAGGCATGTCCTCCGGTGTAAAGTAAGCCATGTTTTCAATCACTCCGAGTACCGGTACGTTTACCTTCTGGAACATGGCCACTCCTTTGCGAACATCATCCAATGCGACAACCTGAGGAGTTGAAACAATAACAGCTCCGGTAAGAGGAACCGTCTGAACAATCGTCAGCTGAATATCACCCGTACCCGGTGGAAGATCCAGGATCAGATAATCCAGTTCGCCCCACTCTACTTCTTGCATAAACTGCTTAACGGCACTGGTCACCATTGGCCCTCTCCAAACCATGGCCTGATCCGTATCAACTAAAAAGCCCATGGATACCAGATGAACTCCATGCTTGTAGATAGGTACCAATTTCTTTTGAGTGGTAATATTGGGCCTCTCTTTTACCCCAAAAAGTGTCGGGACGGACGGGCCATAGATATCTGTATCCAATAAACCGACTTTTGCTCCGGCCTGTGACAATGCGACCGCCAGATTTGCAGCCACGGTTGATTTTCCGACACCGCCTTTGCCCGAGGCAACTGCAATCACATGTTTTACACCGGAGAGTACCGGGTCCTGTTGCGAGGGTTCTTGTTTGGGGGTATCCGGTTCTTTTCCGCCCAGCTCCTTCTGCCTGGAGATATTAATCCCTACGGTTATGTCCAGAACAGCTTCAGGATCTACGTATTTATGAATGGCAGCTACACACTCTTTTTTGAGATGTTCTGCGAGTGCATCATTTTTACGCGGTAATTCAAGTGTGAATGAAACAAATTTATCCTGTGTAATTAAATCCTGAATCAAGTCCAGGGAGATCAGATCTTTCTCAAATTCCGGATGTGCCACATATGAAAGTGCACTTTTAATCTGTTCTTTATGAATCGACATAACTGTATATCTATTAAATGTTTTGTTACCTTTCTAAGATAGGCAGATTTTAAGCGAAATTAAATGTCATTACAGGTTTCGATATTCTAAACCGTCGTAAGATTAGCAAAGAACTTTCACTATTTTCTGCAGTTAATGATATATTCCATTGTTTATGAAATTTGATAAAGGTGTAAATCCAATCCTCTTGTTGAGATAAACAAAATTTGTATCCATTTTAGTTGCATTGAAATTGCAAATAAATGATATCGAATTTTAAAACTCTAATAATATCATCAGGCAGACAATTCAATCCATACTTTCTGAAACAGTTCGGTGAACAATGTTAAAAAAAACTTCTTTTAACCGGGAACACAGTCGTCTCGGAGCTAAATTAATCGACTTTGGCGGTTTTGAAATGCCGGTTCAATATGAAGGAATCCGGCAAGAACATACGGCAGTCCGGGAACATGCCGGACTATTTGATGTATCTCATATGGGAGAATTTTTTATTTCAGGCGAAGATGCGCTGAATTTAATTCAAAAAGTAACCATCAATGACGCTTCAAAATTAACACCCGGAAAAGCACAATATAGTGCTATGTGTTATGAAGATGGAGGTATCGTTGATGACCTGCTGGTATATATGCTGGCAAAAAATCAGTATATGCTGGTAGTCAATGCGTCAAATATTGAAAAAGATTTTAATTGGATATCCGAACATAATAATTTGGGCGCTGAGCTCGTAAACCGATCCGATGAAATCGCATTATTGGCCCTGCAGGGGCCATCATCTGTCGAAATTTTACAAAAACTGACGGATACAAAAGCCGATGAAATTGCATTTTACACTTTTGAGATGGGGTCGGTTGCAGGGGAAAATGAAATCATCATCTCTGCTACAGGATATACAGGAGAATCCGGATTTGAACTCTATATTGATCTTACTAAAGCAGATCCCATTAAAATTTGGAAAGGCCTTTTTGAAGCGGGGAAAGACCTAAACATGCAACCGGTCGGTTTAGGAGCCAGAGATACCCTCCGGCTTGAGATGGGTTATGCACTTTACGGTAACGATATTACCCGGGAAACCACCCCTCTCGAAGCTCGAATGGGATGGCTAACCAAATTGGAAAAAGAAAGCTTTATCGGTAAAAAGGCCTTATTGAAGCAGAAAGAGAATGGAATTCAACGAAAACTTATGGGTTTTGAGGTTACCGAACCCAGAAGCATTCCAAGATCCGGATATACAATCGAAAATGAAGAAGGCACGGAAATAGGATTTGTTACAAGTGGAACACAATCCATCACTCTAAATAAAGCGATCGGAATGGGATATTTATCTCTTGAGAAAGCAATTGAAGGTGAGAAAATATACATTAACATCAGAAATAAAAAAGCTGAAGCCATCGTGGTTAAGCCCCCATTTCTAAAAAAATAATTGGCCATTTTATATGATAAATCTCGAAAAAATCGATGTCTTTTTTTCACTTAACTCATTTTCGGAAATTGAGTTAAGAGATAAAACTTCGGTTGTAATTGATGTTCTGCGCGCCAGTTCTTCAATTGTTACTGCATTAATGAATGGGGCTGACGCAATTATCCCCGTTGCAGATATGGGTGAGGCAAGTAAAATTGCGATGAATGTAGATTCAGAAAATTATCTTCTTTGCGGCGAAAAAGATGGAGTCATGATTGATGGATACGATCTTGGAAACTCACCGTTTGAGTACACAAAAGAGGTTGTCGCCAATAAAAAACTTATTTTTAATACAACCAACGGTACCAAAGCCATTAAGAAGACGTTTGGATCATCAAATGTATGCGTTGCCGCTTTTTTAAATGTATCTGCTGTAGTTGATTTTTTAAAAACCCAGCAAACCGATATCGTTTTGGTCTGTGCCGGCTGGAAGGGTCGGCTGGCTTTTGAAGATATTTTGTTGGCAGGAAATATCATCTATAAATTAACGGATGGTAAATTGCCGGAAAAAGCAAGGGATGGGGTAAGAGTCGCTTTTACACTTTATGATACATATAAAGATGACATTACATCTATCATACAGCAGAGTAATCACGCTGAACGACTCAAAACCTTGATTGATACAGATGATATTGAATACTGCTGCCAGACCGATATTACGAATGTTTTACCCTATTTAAATGAGGGAATGATTACACTCAAAAATGGCTAAAAAAAAGAATTCAATACCACTTCTCGGCCGTATCAGCTTCTCCCGAAAGATGGAAATTACGGGGATTTTAATTATTGCGATCTCCATTTTAGTACTGTTGAGTATCGCATCGTACGATCCGGGTGATTATCCGCAAGCTAAGAATCTATCTTTCGATTCTCTATTCAGAGTGGATCAGGGTGTTGCACTGCAAGTGAACAATTGGCTTGGTGTTGTAGGCACCTATATCTCTTTTCTTTTTGTACATGTACTATTTGGTTATGTAAGTATCATCATACCGATCATTCTGTTCAGTTTTGGCTGGTTTATATTTCGCCTGAAAGATCTCTCTGAACTCCTATGGCCTGTTACTTACGGAATTTGGATGATAATGCTTGTCTCAACAACATTGGGATGGTTTTACAACGAATATGAAGCTTACGATATGGCCTGGAGTGGTAATTCAGGCATCTATATCGCCGGTATCATGCAAAATATTACCGGGGTTGGCTCTATCATCATTTTATTTGTACTGCTGCTGGTCTCTCTGCTGCTGCTGGTTGATCGTGATTTGCAGAAATCGATGGACCGCATTAAAGCCTGGTTTAAAGAACGCAATGAAATGCGGGATCAATCCAAAAAACAAACTGAGCGAAATGAAGCTCTGAAACAGCGGCAAGCCGCAGATCAAGCTACAAAAGAGCAGTCGGGTATTGCCCAAAAAATATCCTCAGATAACCACTCAAACAGCATTGATGACATCCTGGAAAGATCTCAAAAAGAAGATCAGATTCGTGAAATTGAGAAGAAAAAAGAGAGTGCTGAGCTCGAAAAAAAACCGCCCAGAGCTATTTTGGAGAAAACGGATCCTCAGGATGAGAGTGAGTCTGACGAAGATGATGTTGAAATTTCTGTGTTTGTCGGAAAAGGTGACGAGGAGGCCGGTGAACGTGAATTAGATCATATCAATAAAGTAAAAGCGAAAGAAGTTCCGGTCATTAAGTATAAATTTCCGGGTATCGACCTCCTGGATTCGCCTCCAAATGAAGGGAATGAGGTAGATCTGGAAGAGATCCAGTTGAATAAAAAAATCATTCTGGAGAAGCTTAGAAGACATAAAATTGATATTCTCAGCATCAATGCAATCGTAGGTCCAACCGTAACACTTTACGAACTTGAGCCCTCTCCTGACGTAAAAATCAGCAAAATTGAGAGTTATGCCAATGACCTTAAAATGGCGACTGCAGCACATGGATTAAGAATCATCGCGCCTATTCCGGGCCGGTCAGCGGTTGGAATTGAAGTACCGAATAAAACTCGAGAACTGGTCTATATCAAATCGGTAATCAACACCAAAAAGTTTGTTGAAACGGATTATGACCTGCCCGTTGCACTTGGCAAGACGATTGAAAATGAAGTGTTTATGATCGATCTGACCCAAATGCCCCATCTGCTGATAGCGGGTGCGACAGGGTCCGGTAAATCCGTCGGTATTAACACGGTTTTAACGTGCCTCCTCTATAAATGTCACCCGGATGATATTAAATTTGTATTGATCGACCCGAAGAAGATCGAGCTCTCACTCTACAGGCACATTCAAAATCACTTTTTAGCCGTTATACCGGGTTCGGAGGAACCTATCATTACGGATACATCCGCTGCACTTGAGACACTGCAGAGTGTTACGATGGAGATGGATGATCGCTATGATCTCCTAAAAATGGCGATGGTAAGGGATATAAAATCTTACAATGAAAAATTTGACCGGGGAGATCTGGATGAGGAATTAGGCCACAGACACTTGCCCTATATCGTCGTGGTTATTGATGAACTGGCCGATCTGATGATGACCGCAGGCAAACAGATCGAGGAGCCAATTGCACGAATTGCACAACTTGCCAGAGCTATTGGTATACATCTGGTTGTTGCAACACAGAGGCCTTCGGTAAATGTCATTACAGGGACCATTAAAGCAAATTTCCCGGCCAGAATGGCCTATCAGGTAGCTTCTAAAGTAGATTCGAGAACCATCCTTGATACCGGTGGGGCGGATCAACTGGTGGGCCGTGGCGATATGCTATTCTCAAACGGAGCAGGAATGATTCGAATTCAAAATGCGTATGTTTCCTCTGATGAAGTGGAGAGAATTGCCGGATTCATTGGAAATCAGACGGGATACAAGAAACCTTTTGCACTGCCGGTAGTAGAAAGTGAAGAGTCCGGAATTCCGGACCCGCTTGATGATATCGATGATCTGTTTAAAGATGCAGCAAAAATTGTGGTGTTGCACCAACAAGGATCTGTCTCGCTGTTACAACGGAAACTCAAGATCGGGTATAACAGAGCCGGAAGAATCATCGACCAGCTCTATAATGCAGGTGTTGTTGGCCCGTTTCAGGGAAGTACCGCTCGTGATGTTAAAATAACAGAAGAAGAGGAATTAGATGAAATTTTTGAAGAACTCAATCTATAACAGTTACCCGCTGCTACTGCTGTACCTCTTTCTGTTGCAACCTTCTGCTGTTTCAGCACAGTCGGATACCCCCCAATTTGATCTTTTAAAATCTCAGTTTGAAAATAACAGAGTATTTTTTGCAGAATTTACTCACGAATATAACGACACATTTACCGGAGAACAGCAACGAACAACCGGCACAATCTGGGTAGGACTGGACAAGTATAAAATGAATAGTGGAAGTAATTTTATGCTTGTTGAAAACGACATATCCAGAGTCTATGATTCCTCTAAAAATAGAGTCATCATCAGTGAATATATCGAGGAAGACGACGATTTTGCACCCTCCAGAATGCTTCAAGGGGTGGATGACAGTTTCAATGTAAACGAACAGCTTTTGGATAACGGCCAAACGGTAATCCGTATGGAATCGGAAGATCCCTTCTCAATTTTTCAAAGTGTCACGATCTATCTCAACAATTCCGGAGTTCCAAGTCGGATTGAAGCTATAGATCAAGTCGAAAATGAGCTGCTTACTGTTTTCAACAACGGCCGTTTTATCGATGAAGAAGCGGGTCTTTTTGAATTCAATTATCCTGAAGATGCTGAATGGATTGATTTACGCCACGATATCTAATGAGAATTAAGATACTCAACATCACGTTATCTGTCGCCGCCGCACTCCTTTTCTTATGGTTTGCCTTTAAAAGTATAGCAATTGATGAATTGTGGCAGCAAATCCTATTGGTGAATTATTATTGGCTCCCTTTTTTTATTGCTATTCTCATATTCAGCCACTTTATAAGAGCCGTACGATGGCGATTATTGCTTCCAGATCAGTATCAATCTACGAAGTCAATCACCCTTTTTGCAGGTGTAATGCTTGGATATGTTGTCAATAACATCATACCACGCCTTGGGGAAATCTCACGGCCGGTGTATGTATCTAAAAAAACCGGGCTTAAATCCGGGATTCTAATCGGAACGGTTGTTATAGAACGGGTTTTTGACTTGATTACAATGTTATGTATAGCAATGGCAGCTCTGTTTTGGTTGATTAAGGATTTAGGAACATTGGAAAGATTGCTTGGTTTAGAGGGGTGGTCAACAGCTTATTATCTCTTTTTACCGCTTTTGATTGGGTTACTGTTTTTCTTCATCTGGATATTTTACAAGCTTATTTTGTACATCGATACCAACATTGATACTCAAAATCCACTTTTAACGAAGATTATTACCTTTGGAAGATCATTCAGTGAAGGACTCATATCTTTAAAAAAAGTTAAAAATTGGCCTCTTTTCCTTTTTTTAACATGTTGTATGTGGTTCGGATATATTTTAATGATCTATATTCCGTTCTACATGATGCAGATGCAGGCAGATTTTGGGCTGAATTTTTGGGATGCCGTTGTATTAACGGTTGTCTCAGCCGTTGGGGTCACGATTCCAACACCGGCAGGGATCGGGTCTTATCACTTATTGATCCAACAAAGTCTCTATATGTTATATGAAGTTCCCCTTGCAAAAGGGTTAACTTATGCAACGGTTATTCATGCGGTCACAATCCTCACTGTTTTTATTGTTGGCCCCATTGCTTTGTGGTGGGATAAATTTGTCACTATGAAAAAAAGTACAAAAGCAAATTCTTAAATTTTCATAAAACTTGTGGTATCTTAAAATGGTTTTATCATCTTTGACACAGACTGAAATATGATTCGATTTGTCCTGATAGTTTGTTTTTGGTTCGTTACACTTTTCGGAGTGAATGCTGTAACTGCACAATCAGTGCAGGAAGGCAGTGAACAGTCACTGCTTCCTGAAATAGATCCCCAGGATATTGAGATTCGCAGTCAGTTTCAGGCTCGTTTCCCCGGATTAAGAAGACAACCCATACTTGGATTCAATCCCCGGCCCAGAGTGTTTCAGACTGATCCCAATAGATTACCATTTATAGAATCTTATGACGCTGTTGCAGCCAATCTGCCGGTGGGAACATTAGACCGCCCGGAAGCTCCCGAATTTAATCCGCTCGGTTATGCAACCCCACGCCATGCTTTCTTCAGAGGAGGAATAGGAAGTAATATTTCACCGGAGATGGATCTTTTTGCTACTGCAAACTTAAGCGATAGAAACTGGATATCCGGATCGGCAAGCTTACGATCCAGTGATGGTCATGAGGAACAAATAACCACCTCTTATCGTTATTTTGATGCGTCCATCAAATCTTTTAACCGGATCTCTGATCGAACCGATTTAACATTCACCGCCGGATTAGAGTCCAATTTTAACCATATGCTTCAGGTCTATACACCGTTTGATCTCCTATTAGAAGGAGATACCCGGATTGAATCTACCGGATTTAATGCATCTACAGATTTAAACGTTGCTTCTACATCACTGAGCGGAATTCAATTCTCCCTGGGTGGTTTTACTCATAAATATGAAACCATTTCAGATTTCAATTACAACGGAGAAGCGACAGAATGGGGGATCGATTTTGATGCAGAGTACTCCAGACTCGGTAATCAAATCAATGAAATTCAAAAAATTCGTTTTCAAAATGAAACCGGCTCCATTAGTCCACTTTTCAGGCAAAGTGATTTATGGTCAGTTTCTACCCTCTCCGTACATTATGAACGGTTATTTAACTATCGAACAGATATAAAAGCAAGTCTGGGAGTCAGTTCGGTCACCGATGCAGTTGAAGATTTCAAAATTTACGTGGCACCGGAACTTGAAATAAAACACAGATTTTTTACCGGATTCAATATTCGTGGTGTTGTATCTGCGTCCCCCTCTCATGCTAATTACTCAACTCTCCGGAGAGAAAATCAGTTTTTTGACCTAAATTCAACCCTTCAGCATCAATATGAAATCCTGGCTTTAGGTGAGTTGTTGATGGAGCCATTTTACGGTACAAAAATATTAGCGGGTGTATCTTTTCAAGATGTCAAAAACTTTCAGTACTATTCAAGACAAACAACATCCGGAAATATGTTAGGTATTGTTGAACCAGCTTATTATCAAACAAACTTCATGGATGCCAACATACTTCGGGTTTATGGCGGGATAAGTCAGGATTTACGTCCAAATGTAATTTGGATAAATGTTGATGGGCATTGGCAAATCCCTAAATTATCCAATGGTGATAAGATTCCATATTCTGAATCACTCTCATTGAAGGCCGCTGTTTCAGTTCGGCCTGTAACCGACCTTCTTGTTGAAGGGTGGGGTGAATTTTCAGGTATTCGGGAGGATTATAACGGTGATCAATTGTCATCGTATTTCCTTCTTGGAGGTCGGTTTGAAATCTCATTATCAGAGAAATATGGTATATATGGTAAATTACTTAACATATTAAACGAAGATTATGAGTTCTGGAGCGGGTATAGGGAGCCGGGCTTCCAGGGTTTCGTAGGATTCACATACATATTTTAATTTTATGGATACAGTATTTATAAAAGCATTCAAAGAAATATTGCGTGAACAACTTGTTGAAAAAAATAGTGTAGATATTGACGGGTTCGGTACATTCGAAGTCATTCATTATGAACAGCATCAAAAAAGATACAGTAATGGAAAGGTTGTTATGATGCCTCCAAAGGATATACTTGAATTTAAATCAAATATTAAGGTTTCCAATGACAATTGACAGAAAGAAACTAGTAGATCTTTTGATAGAAAAAACAGATCTCTCACAGGAAGAGGTTGAAATTCAGCTCGATCAGTTGATTGAAAGAATTCTTGACGCTGCTGAAAGGGGGAAAGCACTTGAAATAAAAGAATTTGGTCTTTTTTTCTTTGACCAGGAGGGTGATTTGAAATTTGAACCGTCAGAGGAACTCTCTACAGAGATTAGTTTTAAGTATGCCGGAATGAAACCGGTTGAGCTCAAACCTGAAAGAAATACTGCTATTCCGGATGACGATGACCCGGCCGGCTCAATCAGTGCTGCAGATGATGTAATTGTAGTTCCAAAATCTGATAGAAAAAGCCCTTCATTAAATCCAAAAAAGTCCCCAGAAACTAAACCTGCGTCTGCGTCTGCGTCTGCGTCTGCGTCTAAAATCAGACAACCAATACGGCAAAAAAAAGACCGAAGTGGAGTATGGGCATTACTTGCGTTTTTTATAGTACTTATCATTGGTGCTATAATCTACTTTAATCGCCCTTCAACTTCTGTTACTGATACTTCTGTTTCAGTATCAGAGCCCTCATCTCAAGAATCCGATATTCAAAACTATCCGGAACCTCAAGATAATACTGAGACGGAAATCGAAAACAATGATACAAGTACTGAAATAGTAGAGGAAACTTACATTTCCGAAGGATCCGATGAGGAACAAAATCAAGAGGTATCAGTTCCAATACAGAATCAGATCTATGGCCTGACCGGAGAGTTTGCAGAGAGTGTAAATACTGGTTATTCAATAGTAGTATACTCACTTTACAACGATTTTCGTGCAGAAGAAGTAGCTGAAGAGTTAAGAGCAGATGGATACAGAGTTAAGATTACAACAAGAGTTGTAGACGGTCTTGATGTTTATAGAATAAGTCTCGGTCTATTTGAAAGCATTCCGGACGCTCAAGCGGCAGCAGAAACATTACCCGAACCATTTAACGAAAATAATTTCATACAACGAATACAGCTTTAATAATCACTTACATGAATATCATCTACTTACTGAAACTACAGGCTCAAACAACTGAGACTGATTCCCTGCTTATGGATATGTTGCAGGATGATTCGTCGGTCTCTTTTTTAGAAATTCTCTCCCAGGGCGGATTATTAATGATCCCTCTATTCATCCTTTCCGTAATTACAATTTATGTAATTGCTGAGCGCTGGCGATCACTGGAGAATTCCAAAATGGATATCAATCACACTCTAAATTCCATTGAAACACTTTTAAAATCCGGCAGTCAGCAAAGAGCCATTCAGTATTGTGAAGAATTTGATAAACCACTCGCCAGAATATTAAAAGCCGGAATTCGCAAATTGGGACGTCCGATCGTTGATATTCAGGATTCAATTAGAAAAGCAGGTAAAAAGGAGATCTTTCAGCTTGAAAAACGAATGAACTGGCTTGCAACTATTGCCGGTGTGGCACCTCTGATCGGCTTTACAGGTACAGTAACAGGGATGATCCGTGCATTCATGGATATACAATCCCTTCAGGGAAATGTGAATCCCAGTGTACTTGCAGGTGGTATTTGGGAAGCTTTGATTACAACAGCGACCGGATTAATTGTGGGTATCATTGCATATGGATTTTATAACTATCTCCTGGGCAAGATCAACCGAATGATTTTTGAACTTGAAAATGCTTCTGCTGATTTTGTAGATCTTCTTCAGGCTCCGGCACCTAAAAAGCGGCAGGAGGATTAATTCCATGGACTTCAGAGAAGACAGTAGCATTAAAGAACCGCTTTCGATGTTCTCTCAGTCATCATTGACTGATATTATTTTGCTGTTGCTCATATTCTTTCTGCTTACTTCTTCATTTGTTACCAATTTTGGTATCCGGGTTAATGTACCGCAAGCCACATCAAGCGTAACGACTGAAGCAAACCAGATTTCTGTAGCTATTACACCGGAAGGTGTGTTTTATGTTGATGGCGAACAGACTGCAAGGGCAAATCTATCAATCGTTATTCGACAAGTATATCAGAATAAGCCAAATTCATCGTTAGTAATACGTGCGGACAGAGATGCCATCGTGGATGATGCTGTCAGAGTGATGAATATCGGCAGAGCATTAAATATGAATATCGTAATGGCGACAGAACGAGATTAAAAACAGAACATGGATTGGTTAAAAAAATATTTAGAAGATGATGATCGCTTTGGTGCAAGCGTAACGGCAGCAATACATCTTGTCATTCTAATTATTGCTCTACTTTATACCATTGATTTTAATACAGATCAGCGTTCTGCATTTATTGAGGTAACCCTTGGAGAATTTAGAAGTGGAACCTTAGCACAACGAGCGCCGGTACAAAGACAGGAAGTTGCAACCCGGCCCAATCCGGCTGTAGTTGAACCTAATGAACCGGATCCGGAAATTGTTCAACCGGTTGAAACACCACAAAATCCGGTTGAAGAAATCGCAAAACCCGTTGATCTGCCCGATCAGGTTGAAGATATCGTTGATGACGATGTCGTTGAAACTCCTGAAACAGAAGTCATTGATCCACAAGCTGTAGAAGTAACTGAAAATGAAATAGAACAAGTTACACCTCCTCTTACACAGGAAGATGAGCAGACACGTCAGGGAGTCCCTGAGAGTGGTGATGAGCGAGGAGCTGATGGAGATCCAAACGTGGATCAGGGTGTAGGGAACAGTCCCGATCGAGCAGCTCCCTATGACCTTCAGTGGGAAGGAGAGTTAAACCGCTCTCCTATGGTACAACCACTGCCTACCAATCAGACTAATGAAGAAGCGGTCATTACGATTCGATTTGAAGTAAACCCGGATGGATCACTCGGCAGGGTAATGCCCATGAGAAAAATGAATCCTGAATTGGAACGTGAAGTGATGCGAACTCTCAGGAGCTGGCGATTTTCCAGATTGCCCTCCGGAGTCCCGCAAGAAGTTCAGTGGGGTACGATTACGTTTCGGTTTGTATTGGATTGACTTTGAGTGAAAAGTAAAAAGTGTAGAAGTGAAAAGAGCTGTTCTGCAGAACTTGTGACCCATAATATTATAATATCTTCATCCTTACGTAGGTTAGGATCTCCAAGGTTAAAAGTTCAATATGATCAATGGGTTTTGAGTAACCTATGCCCTGAGATCCTGAAATAAATTCAGGATGACAGAATAAAATTCACCTTTCACTTTTCACTTCTACACTTTTCACTTCTACACTTTTTACTTTTCACTTTCTGATTCTGACTTCTCTTCAGGATGCGTTACACTTGTTCTCAAATGAAGATCTCGTTGTGGAAATGGAATCTCGATCTTATATTCCTTGAATTTTCTGACAATCGCCTGATTGATTTCATTTCTAAGGATATAGCGCTCTTTCACATTGGGAATCCAGACACGTAATTGCATATCCCATGAAGAGTCCCCGAAATTTGTCAGATGAACCTGGTGTTTGGGAATATCCATTACTTTAGAATGTTCCTCGGCCACTTCATTCAATGCTTTCAAAACAGTATCCAAATCGGAAGAATAGGATACCCCCACTTCGATATCCAGCCTGAAAGTAGTATCTCCATGTGAAAAGTTGACGACATCGTTCTCTACAAACTCAGTATTGGGTACAATAATGGAGATATTATTTAATGTCCGGATCATCGTTGAACGGATACTGATCTCCGTCACATCCCCCTCTTTATCTCCAACCTGGACCCTGTCTCCGACACTGATTGGGCGTTCAAACATGATGATCAGTCCGGAAATAAAATTGGCAGTAATATTCTGCAATCCAAAACCGATACCTACTGAAAGCAGGCCAAAAACAACCGCCAAACTGGTGAGATCAATCTCTAAAAACTGGAATGAGATCAAGACACCAATGATTACGATGATATATTGAGCAACCCTTGCCAGTGTGAATTGAAGGCCTGAATCGATATTAAACTTCTTTAAAAATCTAGTCTGGAGAACCCGGCGGGTTATAGAACCCAGAACTAAAAAGCCGATTAAGAAGAATAAAAAAATGATTATCGAGCCAATTGTTATCGGATCACCCTGAATTGAGAAAAGCTCAATCGATAAGATTTCTTTGGCTTTTTCTAAAATTTCCTGAAACTCTGCGTCCATTTTTCAAATGTCATTAGAATAACTATTTAACAGCAACAAGATAACAGATAAACAACTGCTTATCATTCACATATTTTTTACCCTTGATTTGTCCGCATAGGACAACTATCAAGGGTACTTCTTCAGTTCTACTGTCAATTGCTTAAAACATCTTGTATCTCTTTTGTTTTGCCAAAAACGGATTGGGCGAAAGGACAGAGAGGCAAAATCTTCATTTCATTCTCTCTTGCATACGACACTGCTGCCATCACCAGCTGTTTACCGGCGCCTTTACCGCGAAGTTCGTCGGATACTTCTGTGTGATCTATAATAAATTTTTTATTCCCCCATTTTGAGTAAGTCATATGGGCGATCCGCTCGCCATCCCTCTCTATAAAAAACACCCCTTTTGTTTCGTTTGACTCATGCTGAACATTCATATCGTCTTTTTATTCGTTGATGTGGAACTAATCCTGATGTGTTGAATATATCAAAAACCTTCAACTCTAAATAGCGTATAGGTCGGATGATAAACATAAATTGCACAGAGCATTGGTACATTTTTTTACAACCAAATCATACCCCCGGATGAAATGCTATATCCAAATATGATGTATACTATACCTGACCCATACGAAATAAATACTTTTGAGCACAAAAAACAGAGATGATTTCGGCATTAAGCCGCTTGGACAACTACTTCGGGAACAGGCTATTCCGGCATCAGCGGGTATCCTTGTTATGTCAATTTATGGTATCGTGGATACGATATTTGTGGGTTTATGGGTAGGATCTTTGGGCATTGCAGCCATCACGGTTGTACTGCCAATTACTTTTCTGATTGCCAGTATTGGGATGGCTATTGGAGTTGGCGGTGCCTCAATTATTTCCCGTTCTTTTGGCGAGGGTCAAGAAGAAAAAGCGTATCAAACCTTTGGGAATCAGGTTGGGCTCACACTAACCTTTGGCGTTCTTTTTGTAGTTCTGGGTTTTATTTTCATCGATCAAATACTTGCTCTTTTTGGTGGCAGGGGCGATGTTCAAGAACCCGCACTTCAATATTTCAGCATTGTGCTGATCGGTGCACCTTTCCTGGCCTGGGCAATGATGAGTAATAATGTGATTCGGGCAGAAGGATTTCCGCGAATTGCAATGCTAACGATCATGATCCCTGCTGTCGTAAATATAATTCTCGATCCTATTTTTATAATCGGGTTCGATATGGGCCTGGAAGGGGCTGCCTGGGCAACGACCATCTCCTATATCTCAAGTGCAATCTTTGCCACATGGTTTTTTTTACGGGGAGATTCTCAGATGAAACTGACAAAAGAGTACATAAAACCGAATTTGCCCATCATTCGAGAAACGATTGCACTTGGATCCGTTACATTTGCCAGACAGGGTACGATCAGCATCCTATCGATCATATTAAATAACTCTCTATTTATTTACGGAGGGGAACTGGGTCTTTCTATCTATGGTATTATCGGCCGTCTGATGATGTTTGCGAACTTCCCCGTGCTCGGTATCACTCAAGGATTTATACCCATTGTTGGGTATAATTACGGTGCAAAATTGATGGACAGAGTCACTAAAATTATCCGCCTGTCTATGTTATCGGCAACTCTGATCGCATTTGGGATATTTTCCGTACTCATGATTTTTACACCTCAAATTATATCCATCTTTACGAATGAACCCGAACTGATTCGTCAGACTACCCCCGCACTGAGATTGGCATTTCTGGCAACCCCTCTCATTGCCATTAATTTACTTGGAGGCGCCTATTTCCAGGCCATCGGGAAAGCAACTCCCGCTCTGATTCTATCTATTTCAAAGCAAGGTTTTCTGCTAATCCCACTCATTTTGATACTGCCCGTTTATTTTGGAATGAATGGTATATGGTACTCATTCCCGATTGCAGACATCGGAGCCGCTGTAATTACTCTCTACTACCTGTCTTATCATAGACGGAAGAATAAGAGGATGAATATTGAAGGGTAAAGTGTTAATGTGTTTACGTGTTAATTTTCCCTGTTCTACGAAGCCTTCCTGGCCTACGTAGCCTCGACGAAGAAGACGGCGTATTAGAGACTTTTCACTTCTCTACTTTTCACTTCTCTACTTTTTACTTTTCACTTCTCTACTTTTCACTTCTGTCTGCTCATGCCTTTTCTGTCTCTTCTGCCTTCTGCGTTCTGCCTTTTTACTTTTTCACATCTACGCCCCAAATCTCTTCCGCATATTCACTGATTGTTCTGTCTGATGAAAACTTCCCAACCCGAACTGAATTCAACAACGCTTTTTTGAACCACTCATCCTGATTTTTAAAAAGGTCATCAACTCTGTTTTGAGTCTCGACATACGCTTCAAAATCCGCCAGAACCAAAAAATAGTCTCCTTTATGTAAAATAGCTTCTATAATCGGATCGTAGAGCGTTTTATCCTCATTAAAGAATCCATCTTTAATCTGGTCAAGAGCTAATTTCAGGTCCTCATTATTTTCATAATGATTCCAGGGATTGTACCCCTGTTGCCTGAGGGTGTCCACATCATCCACAGTATTTCCGAAGATGAATATATTTTCATCCCCCACTTCCTCTTTGATCTCCACATTAGCTCCATCGAGAGTACCGATTGTCAGTGCCCCGTTCAGTGCAAACTTCATATTTCCTGTTCCGGATGCCTCAAAACCGGCTGTTGATATCTGTTCCGAAAGGTCCGCGGCCGGAATCATCTTTTCTGCCAGTGTAACACTGTAGTTCTCCAGGAAAAGAAACTTCAATTTCGAATTGGTATCCGGATCATTATTGAGTTTCAAGGAGACATCATTCATCAGTTTGATGAAAAGTTTGGCCATTGAATATCCCGGTGCTGCTTTACCGGCCAGAATAATCGTGCGTGGAGCCACATCCAAATCAGGATTCGCTTTCAATTTATTGTATTGTGAAATTGCATAAAGTGTGAGCATAAATTGACGTTTATACTCATGAATGCGTTTGATCTGGATATCAAACATCGACTTCGTATCAACAGTGACGTCGTTGTGCTCCTCAATATAGCTAGCCAACCTCTTTTTATTGTCCATTTTAATTTTGACAAACTTCTTCATGAATGCTTTGTCATCAATAAATTTCTCAATTTTCTTGAGCTCACTTAGATTCGTAATCCACTCTTCGCCAATTTTATCGGTATAAAGATCCGCCAATTGTCTGTTGCACTGTCTAAGCCATCTGCGGGGTGTAATTCCGTTGGTTTTATTGGTAAAACGCTCCGGATAAATTTCATAAAAATCCCTGAATAGGGTCTTTTTGATCAGATCACTATGCAGCGCCGCCACTCCATTGATTTTGTGTGATCCGACAATTCCCAAATGTGCCATGTGAACCACCGGATTTTCACCCTCTCCTACAATCGACATCCGGCCGATTTTCCCTCTGTCCTCACCCACTTCGATACTCACCTTCTTCAGAAATCTTTTGTTGATTTCATAGATAATCTGCAGGTGTCTTGGAAGCAGATTTCGAAGCAGGGAGACCGGCCATTTTTCGAGTGCTTCCGGCAGGAGTGTATGATTGGTGTAAGCCATCGTTTTCACTGTGATATCCCACGCAAGCTCCCATTCCATGCCCTCTTCATCCACAAGGACTCTCATCAATTCCGGAATCGCAAGATTCGGATGAGTATCATTACATTGAATCGCAACTTTCTCCGGCAGTTTTCTCAAATCACTGTTTGCCGTTTTAAATCGACCCAAAATGTCCTGCAGAGAAGCCGCAACTAAAAAGTATTCTTGTTTTAAGCGCAACTCCTGCCCAACAAATACTTTGTCATTGGGGTAGAGGACTCGCGAAATATTTTCATTCAGCTGAGTATCCCTAACTGCATCAATGTATTGTCCCTGATTAAAACTCTTCAGGTCAATAGATGATGGAGACGATGCCTTCCATAGTCTTAAATGATTTACTACATCATTTTTATACCCGGGTATTGGGGTATCATAAGCGACTGCAAGAACATCATTCGTATCCTTCCATGAGAAACGTACTTCTCCGTTTTCATCATGATACACATCTGAATGGCCATAGAATGGGACATTGTATTGAATTTTGGGCCGCACGATACCCCATGGATTTCCATACTTTAACCAGAGATCCGGTTTTTCCACTTGAAATCCATTTTCGATACTTTGTGTAAATATTCCATAATCGTAGCGAATTCCGTATCCAATTGCGGGAATCCCTAATGTAGCCATTGAATCCAAGAAGCAGGCGGCTAACCGGCCCAATCCGCCATTTCCAAGTCCGGCATCCCACTCAGCATTCCGTACCTCATCATAATCGAGGCCTACCTCTGCAATGGCCTCGGCAGCGATATCCTGCATCCCAAGATTTACCAGCATATTATCAAGCAGGCGCCCAATCAGAAACTCCATGGATATATAATAAACCCGTTTTACATTGTTCTGATGGTACCCCTGCTGAGTTTCTATCCATTTGTCGTTTAATCGGTCCATAACTGCAAGCACCACACTTTTATAGTTGTCCCAATCCGTGGTTGAATACTCATCTTTAGCAAGTGTAAACCGCAGATGTTGCTTAATATCTTCCCTAAAAGAGTCCACGTCCATACCGGTACGAGGATTTATTTTATTATTCTTAGTCATATTGTTCATTTATTTATCACATTACTACGTCCCTTGAGATCCTGAAATAAATTCAGGATGACGCAATTGTGAGTTGGATGACACATTTGTGAGTACATCTCACATCTGACGTCTGCCTTCTCACTTTTCACTTCTCACTTTTCACTTCTCACTTTTCACTTCTCACTTTTCACTTCTCACTTTTCACCCTTCGACTTTGCTCAGGGCATGCTTTTCACTTTTACCTTTTCACTTTTCACTCCTATAAATTCCATAATCCGGTTTAAACCCCGGCCTGGTTAAATTGGATAAAAAACCAAGCTTATGAAACGACTCATAGGCTTGAATTGCAACAAAATCCTGTTCAAATATACCAAAAACTGTGGAACCGCTACCGCTCATGGCTGCATATACAGCACCTATATCGATCATCTGATCTTTGATATTTCCAATTAACTCATTCCTTGCGATCACAGGCGGCTCCAGATCGTTCTGAAGCAGGACTTGCCATTGATCCATCTCCTCTTCCAGAAGAACATTTTTTAATGAAAAATCGGGTGTGGGATTGGGTTCGCAATGTTGATACGCTTCAGCTGTTGAAGATTCAAAACCCGGGTAAACCGTAACAATCCATGCCTCCGGTTGTATATCCATCGGCTCGATATCCTGGCCTAATCCGCTTCCAAATCCGGGTGTTCCATGAATAAAAAATGGAATGTCTGCGCCTAAATCTCGACTCAGATCTACCAGGTCATTATCTGAAAGGCCTGCATCCTCCATTTTATTGAGCATTCTGAATGTCAGAGCAGCATTACTGCTTCCCCCGCCCAATCCGGCACCGGCCGGTATATTTTTAATTACGTTGAACTGATATTGATTTTTTAAACCGACATACGTCTCAAATGAGCGATAGGCTCTTGTAATCAGATTGGTTTCATCCGTCGGGATCGATTTTTCTGACATGGACAGTTGATACTCCTTTGTTGTTTTCACTTCAAATCGATCACTCCACTCAATAAAACAGAACCCTGTTTCTATGACATGGTATCCCGTCGCCAAACGCTCAAGTACATGCAGCCCTAAATTTATTTTGCCGTATGAGTTTGAAATCCAAACCATTTTATGTTCGTTCAATCCTTAAAACTGAGTTTAAAATAGAGAATACTTAGAGCAAGAGTCATTGATGCAATATTCGTCAATATGATCGGTACATCATTTATCATAAAACCATAGGCTAACCATAGAACAATCCCGGTACAGAATATTGAATACATTCCAAGAGATAGATCTTTTGCTGATTTAGTTTTCCAGGTCTTCAATGCTTGCGGCAAAAAGGCAATGGTTGTACAAAATCCGGCCGCCAGGCCAATAATTGTGTGAATTTCCATGTTTGTTATGTTGTGAGCTGTTTTGGGTCAGGCATTTTTAAAAATAATTTTCAAACCATTATATACAAATAAACCTTCAATATGGGATTAAAAATCATCTATTTGTAGCTATCTATAATCTCAAGAAGGTACTGATATGCCGCATCATAATTATTGGGTATTTCTCCATCCAGGATGGCATTTTTTATACGATCTTTCACTTGTCCCACAACCGGCCCCGGGCCTGTACCAAGCAGCTTCATAATTTCATCTCCACTGATCGGATTTTTCCAGTTTCTGATTTTATCTTTCTCTTCCACTTCTTTGATCTTCTGTTCAACCTGATCAAAGTTTTTTTGAAATTTCTTTACTCTCCACTCATTTTTACTTGTAATATCGGCTCTGCATAACGTCATCAGATCGTCAATCTCTTCATTGGCTTCATAGAGCAGTCGTCGAATTGCGCTATCACTTACTTCATCAGAGACCAGTGCAATAGGGCGCAGATGGAGACGGACCAATTTCTGAACATATCTCATGCGTTCATCCAGAGGCATCCCCAGCCGCTTAAATATTTTAGGGACCCACTTCGCCCCCAATGCATCGTGACCATGAAATGTCCACCCGATCCCCTTGACAAATTTTTTCGTCGGTGGTTTTGCGATGTCATGCAAGATGGCCGCCCATCTGAGCCAGAGATCATCACTCACTTCTGCCACATTATCCAGTACCTCCAGGGTATGCCAAAAATTGTCTTTATGTCGCTCACCCTGAATTTCATCAACGCCAACCAGACGAACCATCTCAGGTAAAAACTGCTTCAATAATCCCAGTTTCAATAAAAGAGCAAAACCGATAGATGGTTTGGGTGATAAAATTATTTTATTCAGCTCATCCAAAATTCTTTCCGAAGAGATGATCGACAATCTGGAAGCCATTTTCATAATGGCTTTTTCAGTCTTCTCCTCGATTTTAAACTGCAGTTGTGTTGCAAAACGAACGGCTCTCATCATGCGTAAAGGGTCATCATCAAACGTCTTTTCGGGATCGATGGGGGTCCGGATGATCTCCCTTTTAAGATCCTGAATCCCCTCAAAAGGATCATGAAGCAGGCCAAAATTTTCCGGATTCAAGCACCATGATAGTGCATTAATCGTCAAATCTCTCCTTAATTGATCATCTTCAAGCGTTCCGTCCTCAACAATAGGTTTCCGTGAATCTCTACGATAACTTTCCTTCCTGGCTCCCACAAACTCCAGATCCAGATCATTGTACCTGATTTGAGCCGTTCCAAATTGCTTAAAAATTGATATTTTCGGGGTATTGATCTTCTCAGAGATCAATTCTGCCAATTGAATTCCTGACCCAATCGTCACAAAATCGATGTCGGTTAACTGCTCAATATCTTTACCGAGATAGTAGTCACGCACATACCCACCCACAACGAATACCTGTTGATCGATGGTGCTTGCAATCTCGCCTATCTGCTTAAATAGTTGTTTATGTTTTTCGGGAATTTCTGTCAAAGCAGTATGTAAAATCTGTTATAATCGTTAAATGAACTCCCTGCTCATCATCGCTAAAAAGGTAAGTCATTTCAATATAGGATCAATGAAATTTGGCTAAAATCGAATGTAGATCCGTCTCATGGACCCATGTTTTTGGATATTTTTAACCCCTATTATTTTTCCAGCCCGGTTAACTGAGAGTCATCTCCAACGTGGATCTCCCCCTGAATACCGGTTACAGTCGCACGTTTCCCGATCGATGAATCCCTTAGCGTTGATCCGGTTATGATTGCATCACTCTGAACGATGGAATTGCTGATATGACTCTTCGACAACACCGCCCCAGACTCAACCGAAACATTCGGCCCTATTTCACACGTGTCTATCGACACACCTTCACCGATATAGACCGGTGGTTTAATTGTCGTTCCGGGAAAGGAATCATAGGAGTGTTTTTCTTTTCCCAGAATGACACCGCTGGTATCGAGCCATGCAGGCAATGTGCCACAATCGAGCCACTCATCAACGGTTGCTTTCCTAAAGATCTTTCCATCCTTCAGAAGACGATCCAAAGCATCCGTGAGCTGATACTCTCTGCCATGACCCGTAATATCATTGTCGATGAGGTATTGAATCTCTTTCATCAGATCTTCCCCCTTTCGGAAATAGTAGACCCCAATAATTGCCAGTTTTGAGATGGGTTCACTCGGTTTTTCTACAAAACCTGTAATTACATCGTCTTCATGTAGAGCGACACCAAAACGTGATGGATCATCCACCTCTTTCAACCAAATAACACTATCTGCATCTTCTACAGAAACTTTCTCTTTTGAATCAAACAGAGTGTCTGCAAAAACGATGATGACTTCACCTTCCAGATGTTCATCGGCACAGGCAACCGCATGAGCGGTACCCAGAGCCGTTTCCTGCACTTTGAAGACTGCTTTGGCATTATGCCGTTCACTCATTTCCGTTAATGTTTTTTCAATCTCTTTTCCAAAATCCGGTCCCAAAATATATACGATTTCAGTAACGGTACGATCAAGGGTGCGGGCAAATGTCTCTACAATTCTCTCAATGATCATTGTACCGGCAACCGGCAGCAGAGGTTTTGGTGTCGTGTGTGAATGGGGCCTCACCCGGGTACCCCTTCCGGCCATTGGAATAATAAGTTTCATTCAATTATCTGATTTAAATGTTTAGCGATAGTAAAGATTTTATTGGAACCATACGTGAATTCCGACTGCAGACGAATCATTTTTTTTTTACAGATGTTTACTATCTTAACGTATTCTGACTCCTTGAAAAAAAATTTATTCACCCGGAACAAATAGTGTCCATTCAAGGATTAACCATTATTAATTCCGGTCATTTTCTCGATTTAAATATAACAGATTGTTGAGTTAGAATCGACCGATACCTCGTTGCTTTCACGAACCCCTGCTTATGAATTTGGAAACGTACTCGATTATTACCAATGGAATCTTATTTCTGATGATTGCTGTTTTTTTGAGGCACTCTCTTTACAGGTTACGCTATTTCCTGCACATGTTTCAACAAAATGGGTACAAGTTAAATGAGATGATCTCATGGTTAACCGGTCATCTCTTTTCAAAAACCATTTTATTGGAGCATATATTTTATCTGGTACTGATTCTTTCCATGAATTTTTATATCGCAGAAAAAATCACAACCAGTACCGGGTCTCTCATCATGGGGATTTTTGCTATTTTTTGGTTTATCGATATCTCTGCATTCAGATCAGAACAAGAAAAAAAACCACTTATTTTCACTCCAAGGATGATTCGGCTCTCATTAATGGCCATCATTCCCCTTTTGATTATTTGGTATCGGGTCTTTGAAAGTGCATTTCTGCCCATTCCGGTTCTGGACCTGTTCACTCTCGTCCTCTTCTCAAATCCATATAATCTGGCGTTTTCACTCATTCTCGTAGACATTGCCATTCCGGTACTTCTGCTCTTGGGCGGACTCGCCGCGCTCCCGCTGGAAACTTGGATTCAAAATGGTTTTAAAAGAAAAGCCCGTAAAAAATTGGCTTCAATGCCTCATCTGAAGGTGATCGCCATTACCGGCAGTTACGGTAAAACCAGCACAAAGTTCGCTATTTCCGCTTTCCTTAAAGAGCGATTAAATGTATGCGTAACCCCGGGCAGCTACAACACACCGATGGGAATTTGTAAAGTGATCAATAATGATTTGAATGCCCGTCATGAAGTTTTGATACTGGAAATGGGAGCACGATATGAGGGAAATATCAAAGAGTTATGTGATATCGCCAAACCGGATATCTCCGTCATCACAAATGTAGGAATATCCCACCTCGAAACCTTTGGTTCTGTGGATACGATTGCAAAAGAAAAATCTACCTTGGCAACCGAGCTGAAAACAGACGGTACGCTGATCTTAAATGGTGATGACCCAAAGGTCAGAAAAATGGGAAATCTGCGGAATGACGTGAATACCGTATTCACCGGAAATGGGGAAGCCGTTGAAGCGTCCGATATAAAAATAGGGTCAGAGGGTACTTCTTTTAATTTAAAATTCAATAATCGTTCAAAATCCGGACGTGAAGATGAAGAGGTTGAAATCAAAACCCGTCTGCTGGGCAGTCACAATATTCAGAATTTACTCCTTGCCGCAGCGGTCGCCAATGAGCTGGATATCCGTCCTGCAACTATTGCCATCGCGGCATCCGCGATGAAACCTGTAGAGCACCGGCTGGAATTAAAACAACAGAATGGATTCCTGATTATAGATGATGCTTTTAATTCCAATCCTGTTGGGGCAAAAAGTGCCGTTGATGTCCTCTCTACGTTTGAAGGAGGAAAAAAAATTATCATAACCCCCGGCATGATTGAGCTCGGCGACTCCGAGGAGATCGAAAATGAACGTTTTGGCAGGCATATCGGAGAGTCCTCCATTGATCTGGCGATACTGGTTGGATCACAGCGAACGATCCCCATTTTAAGAGGTATTGAGTCGACAGATATCGATAAAAAAACTCAAATAAAAGTAGTGGATTCCCTTTTTGATGCGAATCGATTTCTAAAAGAGTTTGCAGAGCCCGGCGATATTGTTCTCTATGAGAATGATCTTCCCGACTCCTATCAAGAGTAAACGATTAATATCGGGAATCATCTTTTTTAAATGGAATCTCCAGCTGTTCTCCAATCACACCTTCCTCAGAAAGGTTCAGTGTAGAGACCGATATGCCAAGCAGTCGTATCTCACGGATACCGGCCTCTGTTTCATGTAATAACCTTCGCGAAACCGTTGCCAGCTCTTCTTGGCTATTGGTATAATGCGTCAAAGTTTGGCTCCGTGTAACCGTTTCAAAGTCTTTATATCGAACTTTTAGGGTGATCGTTTTCCCCATAGCCTCCAATTTCTTCATGGACGTTGATACTTTTTCAGCCAGTTGATTTAAAAATTCTACGATCCATTCCAAATCTGATACATCGTCTGAAAAAGTTCTCTCTTTGCCGATCGATTTACGGATGCGATTTGGTTTCACCCTTCTCAAATCAATGCCTCTGGCAATGCGATAATAGTGATGGCCCGATTTCCTAAACTGTTTCACTAAATCCAACTCCTCCCATCTTTTCAGGTCGGCACCTGTTCGAATGCCGAGTGATTCCATCTTTAATTTGGTTTTTTTACCGACACCGTGAAATTTTCCAATGTCCAGTTGTTCGATAAACTGTTCCGCTTTTTTTGGGGTGATCACACTCAGGCCATTCGGTTTCTCCAGATCTGATGCTATTTTTGCTAAAAATTTATTGGCGGCCACGCCGGCGGAGGCTGTCAGGCCGGTCTCTTTTTTAATTCTTTCCTTGATCTCTTTTGCAATTAAAGTGGCCGACGGATTCCCAGTATGGTTTTCTGTGACATCCAGATAGGCTTCATCCAGTGAAAGCGGTTCAACGAGATCAGTATAGCTGAAAAAGATTGCTCGTATCTGTTCCGATACCTCCTTATAAACTTCAAATCTCGGTTTTACAAAAATGGCTCTCGGACAAAGCTTTACCGCCCGTGAAGCCGGCATGGCAGAATGTATCCCAAACTTTCTCGCTTCATAGCTTGCCGCCGCAACCACACCCCGCCCCTGAGGCGAGCCACCCACAACCACAGGTTTGTTCTTGTACTCCGGAAAATCACGCTGTTCAACAGATGCAAAGAATGCATCCATATCAACATGAATAATTTTCCTGAAACTGTTGTCACTGTTTTCCATCAAAAAAAATCACTATTGAATGGGTAAAAAAAAGGAAAGTTTGTACCTTATCCATTGGTTGCAAGGTAATACAAATAAATTTTATTCATTCATGGAAGAATTAAACGCTGTTACAATTTACTGGTTGATATCTATTGGGCTTTTGGTTGGTTTTGTCATCGATATTGTGATGATTAAACGTGGAATCGGGATGATAGGCAACGTTATTGGCGGAGCTGTCGGAGCCGTCATCATCGGTGTATCTGCTATTTTACTCAATCTTTTCGCACCCCTCATATTCGCTGCTATCGGTTCCATTGCATTTCTATTCCTTATTAACGTATTTAGTTTTCATGTAACCGAACAGGTGGACGCTAAAGCTAACTGACAATCGAATGATTTAGATGTTATAAACATTATTTCAACGATCCGATCGTCTACCATCAAATCAAAATAAATTCACATGAGTGATTATAAATTTTATCTTCAGGTTAATAAAGCATTTGATAAAGCGGCTACGTACACCCAATATGATAGAGGCATTCTGGAACAAATTAAATCCTGCAATAATGTGCTTCATATCTCCTTTCCGTTGGAAAAAGATGATGGTTCTATTGAAGTGATCGAAGGGTGGCGGGTTGAGCACAGTCATCACAAAATGCCCACCAAGGGGGGGATTCGGTATAGCTTGACAGTCAATGAAGATGAAACGATGGCACTGGCAGCTCTTATGACTTATAAGTGTGCTGTAGTTGATGTTCCTTTTGGCGGTGCCAAAGGAGGAATCAAAATTAATAAGTCTAACTATTCGGACAGTGAACTGGAACGGATCACACGGCGCTACACATTTGAACTCTATAAAAAGAATTTTATCGGGCCCGGTACAGACGTGCCTGCACCTGATTACGGTACCAGTGCACGCGAGATGGGCTGGATTTTAGATACATATCGTCAACTCAGTTCAGACCTCAATGCAGAAGGTTGCGTAACGGGTAAACCGATTCAAATGGGGGGAATTCGAGGCCGAACCGAAGCAACCGGCAGAGGCGTCTTTTTTGGAATTCACGAAGCTTGTTCCAATAAAGAAGACATGAAGGAAATCGGACTGGAACCCGGCTTGGAGGGGAAAACATTTGTTGTACAGGGTTTAGGTAATGTAGGTTATCATGCTGCAAAATACCTGTCAGAAGCCGGTGCCATTATGGTTGGAGTTGCTGAAATTGATGGCTCCATTTACAGCAAAAAAGGGATCGACCTGGAATCGTTAATGAGTTATAAAAAAGAAACCGGTGGCATTTTAGGTTTTAAAGGCACCAAGTCTCTATCAGATACTTATGCTGTATTGGAATCAGAATGTGATATTCTAATACCCGCTGCATTGGAAAATCAATTAAATGAAAAAAATGCCGGGAAGATCAAGGCTAAAATTATTGGAGAAGCGGCGAACGGACCTACAACGACTGAAGCGCATGAAATTTTGAAGAAACGGGGGGCGCTGATTATTCCCGATAATTACCTGAACGCCGGCGGGGTTACCGTATCTTACTTCGAATGGTTGAAAAATATTCAGCATGTTCGTTTTGGCAGGATGGAAAAACGATTTGAAGAAGATAGTTACAAGAAAATTCTCTCAGTGATAGAGGCCGTATCAGACAGAAAATTTTCAGAAAAAGAGTTAAAAGTACTTGCTCAGGGAGGCGGTGAGGAAGAGTTGGTAGATTCCGGTTTGAAAGATACCATGATAAACAGCTACAACCAGATCAATGAGTTGAGAAAGCTACATGGTGTTGATCTTCGAACAGCCGCATTTATCAGTGCGATAAACAAGCTTGGGATTATTTACGACCAGATGGGAATATTTCCATAAAAAAAGAATCCGGCACTTTTCAAAGTACCGGATTTCATTTATTTCTTTAACCAAAACATCTTCTGTTATCTAATACGTAACCAAAGGGGAAATAGTTTCTATTTTTCTTAAAAAAGTAGAAAAAAATCAAAAAATGACTCCATTTTGATACTACCTATTGTTTGGTTTATCGTTGGGCTGGTTGCGCTTGTCGGTGGTGCAGAGATAATGGTCAGGGCCGTATCGAAAATTGCTACACTGCTTGGTATTTCAAAATTGATTATCGGTTTAACCGTTGTTGCTTTTGGAACCAGTGCGCCGGAACTGGCAATCAGTATTCAGGCCGGTATCAATGGCCAGACTGATATCATGATTGGAAATATTATAGGCAGTAATATCTCTAATACTCTGCTTATTCTTGGTTTGGTTGCCGTAATCATTCCGATAAAAGTGAATATTTCGATCATCAAATCGGATGCACCGATTATGATCGGAGCTACACTGCTGGTTTTTATTTTTGCTTTAAACGGGTTTGTCTCTTTTTGGGAGTGCCTGGCCCTCTCTTTATTACTTTTAGTTTATCTAATTTATCTGGCTCGTCAGGGCAGTCCGGATTTTGTCGTACCCATCAAAAAGCCGGAAAAAAAACTATCAACCAGTATTGGGTACACTCTGGCCTGCATCGTTGGATTTGTATTATTGATATCCGGAGCGCGATGGATGATAGACAGTGCGATCATCTTTGCAGAAATGGCAGGCGTCAGTGAATTGGTTGTCGGCCTGACTGTAGTGGCTGTTGGAACCTCCCTTCCGGAGGTCGTTGTCGTATTGGTCGCCGCATTGAAAAATGAACGTGATATCGCCGTTGGAAGTATTATTGGAAGCAATATCCTGAATCTGCTCGCAGTCCTGGGCGTATCCGGCTTGTTTATCGAGGGCGCGATTCCGGTCCAATCTGTACTGTTACAATTTGATATGATCGTATTGATCGCAGCTTCTCTGCTCTGTATCCCTATTTTTTATACCGGTTATAGAATAGAGCGATGGGAAGGCGGCATCTTTTTCTTCTTTTATCTCTCCTATCTGTTTTATCTCTACCTCTCCAATACTGGACATTCATGGCTTGATGGGTTCACTAATCTGATGATCTATATTGTGCTGCCGGTCATCGGACTGATTCTGATTATTGTTACTGCACTTGAAATGAAAAAACGATCCCGATTCAAAGGGTTTAAAACCGTTCAATCCAAATCTGATTCCTGAACACTGTTTCTGATGTGATGGCCACAGTAAATGGGGCGCCCTTCACCTGCAGAAAGTGCAGTCTACATTGTGGAACAGAAAAGAAACCTTTGATGGTCACCCAACTCTGAAGATAGTGCCCTCTGTAAGTGGCACGAAGGAGCGGTATTCAGACATTTTTTTAGGCAATTGCTTCAGGGATTGAGGTCAAAAAAATAACCCCTACCGGGTATCAGCCGATAGAGGTTAATCAAGAGAGAATCTTAACAAAAAATCATGCAATAAATGTGAATCGGGAGGGGCTCGAACCCTCGACCCGCGGCTTAAAAGGCCGCTGCTCTACCAGCTGAGCTACCGATTCATTACGCATTTTCCAAAGACCACTAAGATAAGGTTTTTTGTTACTGAAAATCAAACCTTCAACTTTTTATGGCCTAAAAAATAATGAACTCGGCACGATCCATTGGTAAAATACAAAAAGATGAAGAACTTGTTCAATCTGAGTATCTTAAATCCTAATGGATCCAAATTCGTTCAATCAATAAATCAATATAATAAAATGGCTACCATTTTTACTAAGATAGCTAATGGAGAGATCCCCTCCTATAAGATAGCAGAATCAGAAACCCATATTGCTTTTCTGGATATCAATCCGATTGCTGCCGGACACACTTTGGTTGTCCCTAAAAAAGAGATCGATTACCTGTTTGATCTGTCCGACTCCCTGCTATCAGAAACCATGCTCTTTGCAAAAAAAGTAGCGCTGGGCATGGATCGATCTTTGAACCCGATCCGAACGGGAATCATCGTGGAAGGATTGGAAGTACCGCATGCTCACATTCATCTGGTTCCGATATACGAAGAACATCAAAATGTATCCCTTAGAAACAAAGTGGAGATCACAAAAGAGAAAATGGCAGAACTTGCTGCTACCATTTCAAAAGAGGTTAAACTATGAAAATTTTAGTCTTAAACGGACCCAACCTGAATCTGCTCGGGGAAAGAGACGCTTCCACCTACGGAACTGAGACATTGAACACGATTGAAAACAAGCTGAAAAAGGGTTTTCCTGAAGTTGAATTTACGTTTATACAGAGCAATCACGAAGGTGAACTCATCGATGCGATACAGAAAGCACGCAAGGATTCGTTTGATGCATTGATAGCAAATTGGGGTGGGTTTACTCACTCATCTGTTGCGATTCATGACGCTCTGGAACTTTTGACGATCCCTAAAGTGGAAGTACACATTTCCAATATTCACGCCCGTGAGGAGTTTCGGGAGAGATCTGTTACAGGCAGAGCCATGAATGGGGTGATTACCGGCTTTGGAATCAACAGCTACTCCCTGGGTGTGGTTGCCGCCAAAGAGCTGATTAATAAATCATGATCGTTAGATGTTCTATCCGAATTTTTTCAATCTATTTTTCGCAACAATCAGCAGGCTCTGAACAGTAATGGTGTATTAGTAAAATGATCTCCTTTGAATAAATTACGAGAACTCTTTTCCGATACATTGGTTTACGGGATCAGCAGTGTCCTGGCGCGTTTTATCAATTATCTGCTGGTACCCTTTTATACCGATGTTTTTAATCCGGCCAAATATGGGATAGTTGGGCTTATTTACGCTGCCATTGCCTTTTTAAATGTACTTTTCACGTTTGGGATGGAGTCGGCCTATCTCCGTTATGCTGAAAACAGAGAAGAGGCCTCCAATATTTTTAAAACCCTGCAACTTAGTTTGCTCGGTTTTGCTACATTTCTCTGTGCTGTTTTATGGCTTGCCATGCCAACCCTCCTGCCGCTTTTCAACCTTACACCGGATACATCCGGAATTTTTCTGATGATGCTTGGGATTCTCTGGTTCGATACCCTTTCAATTGTCCCAATGGCAGAACTTCGGCTTGTTCGGCGTTCCTATCTGTTTGCCACTCTGAAAATGATGCATGTCATTATTAATCTGGCTCTTAATTTTTACCTGATTTTAGGCCTCAACTTTGGGATTGAAGCGGTCTTTATATCCAATTTGATTGCGTCCATGCTTATGACCCTGATCGTATGGGCGTTTACATCGGATCTGTTAAAAGGAGAGTGGGATTCGAAATGGGTCAAGACTGCGTTTGAATTTGGGTGGCCATTTGTACCCTCCGGAATTGGGTATGCGATTAATGAAATGCTGGATCGTTTTCTGCTGAATAATATGGATCCGGCCAATGCAGAACGTCTTTACGGGATGGGAACCACACCGGAGGATGTTGTGGGTATCTACAATGCCTGCTATAAAATGGCTGTCTTTATGTTGCTGCTTGTTCAGATGTACCGAATGGCCTGGCAGCCATTTTTTATGCGACATGCCGCGGATAAAAATTCATCGGTGCTGTTTGGCCAGGCATTTATCTGGTTCAATGGTTTTTCAGCCATGCTGTTTTTGGCAGTTGCCCTCTTTAAGGAGCAGATCGTTGCGATTCAGGTACCCATTCTGAATGTACAACTGATCAATGAAGGATATTGGGCGGGCCTTGAAATCATCCCATTTTTGTTGTTGGCATACTGGTTTCATGGATGGTATATCAATTTTTCATCCGGGATTTTTATCAAAGAGAAAACAAAATCACTCTATAAAATCACCCTTCTTGGAGCCGGAATTACTGTTGTTGCAAACCTCATAATGATCCCCATTTTCGGTATGGTTGGTTCTGCAATAGCGACTCTGATGAGTTACAGTACCATGGCGATTGTGCTTGGAGTTTACAGTCAGAAAGTGATGGATGTACCGTTTAAAATGCCAGAAACGTTTTTATTGATGATTGTTTTAGCAACAGCTGTATTCTCGGAGCCGATGCTTATCGGTTATCTTGAGAGTATGGTACTTTCAAAAGGGTTGATACTGCTCATCGGTATTTCTGCAACTGTTATTTATCTAAGAAAATTGATTATTACGGAAGATTTTTGAATTGGTTGTTTGCCTTCTAAAATATTGTAAGGAGTGATCCTTTTTGGGTTCATACATATAGTGAATAGAAGTGTGCAGTCTAATTAACTTGATTTTGAGATATGATTGAATTCGATAATTAAATACGTCACCCTGAGCGCAATTCCGATGGTGTTTTTCTGACGGAATGAAGTCGAAGGGTTCTTGTTTACTTATTTGATCTTTAATCAAAGAAGTTTTCGACTTCGTTCCGACCAAAAGCAGTCGAAACTGCGCTCAAACTGACGATTTTTTAGAAAAATAAATCGAACTAATACAATTATTCATTGGCTTGCATTGGGCGTTGGCAAGATTGGAATAATTTTTAAACTTTAGTCCGATAAGCTCTATTTTACGACGAAGCTTAATAGAGATTTTATCCTTTTTTTGTAGATATTTATACAGTTTACAGAGTCAAATAACCGAATCACAACCAGAATAATATATACTCACTTTGATTACCTCCCTCTACATAAAAGATTTTGCACTCATTGACGAGCTGGACGTGAAATTTGAACATGGGCTCAATGTCCTGACCGGCGAGACCGGAGCCGGCAAGTCGATCATCATTGGTGCATTAAATATGATTCTGGGTGAACGAGCGGATCTGGATGTGATTCGTCAGGGTGCCGACAAAGCGATTTCCGAAGCCACTTTAAAAGTAGGTGCAAACAATTGGCTTAAAACTCTGCTTGCTGAGCATGAAGTTGAATACTCTGAGTTTCTCATTTTGAGGCGTGAAATTCGTCAGACCGGCAGCCGTGCATTTATCAATGATACACCGGTCAATATCTCCGTATTAAAACAGGTGGGCGATCAGCTGGTAGATTTACATGGGCAGCATGATCATCAGCTGCTTTTAAAAGATGAACATCACCTGAGTGTGATTGATCAGTTTGATTCTGTTCAACCGGTTCTGAAACAGTATCAAAGGGAGTATCATCAAATGTCTATCCTTCAGAAAGAACTTCGCGATTTAAAACGGCGAGAAAAAGAACTCAAGGAAAAAACAGAACTCTATCAATTTCAAGTAAAGGAGCTTGAAGCTGCCGATCTCGATGCCGATGAAGAGGAGGAGTTAATTGCAGAGATGAATCTGCTGGACAATGCAGAAGATCTGGATCAAAAAGCGCTGGCCATCACGGAGATTGGCGCCGGTGAAGAAGTTAGTTTGATTCAGCTAATGAACACGATCAAGCTGCATCTGGAAGATATGGCGCGAATTGAACCGGAATTTGAGAGTTATCTGCAGGAGATTAACACTGCGCGGATTAGTGTGCAAGAGGCGATCCAGTTTACAGAACGGTATCGGGATCAGATTGAGTTTAATCCGCAGCGGCTTGAGTCCCTCCGCCGGAGACAATCAGAATTGAACCGACTCCAGAAAAAATATATGCGATCCGTTCCGGAATTGATCCGTTACTACAATGAAATCCGGGAAGAGTTGAATATTGCTGAAAATTTTGATCTGGAGATCGAAAAAATAGAGAGTAAAATCAGTAAACAGGCCCATATTTTGGCCGGGAGTGCGATTGAACTCCATAAAAAAAGAGTTGAAGTTGGGAAACAGTTATCAGGTGAAATTGTTGAATCACTGAAAAATCTGGGGATACTACATGGACAGTTTCAAGTTGAGGTGGGGTGGCTCTACTCAAATCAAGGATGGATTGAGATCGATGGCCGGCCGGTTGACTGTCATGCCAACGGTTGTGATGATGTTCGATTCTATATATCGACGAACAAAGGAGAAGAACCGAAATCGCTGGCAAAAATTGCATCGGGCGGGGAGGTAAGCCGGGTGATGCTGTCACTGAAATCAATAATAGCCAGAGAGCAGCATCTGCCAGTGATGATTTTTGATGAGATCGATACCGGAATCAGTGGCAAGATATCCGAGAAAGTGGGTAAAGTGATGAGAAGTTTGTCTGAGTATTGTCAGATTGTGGCGATTACTCATCAGCCTCAAATCGCGAGTCAGGCCCACAAGCACTACCGTGTACTCAAAATCGAGGAAGGAGAGCGGACGATCACGCGGATTGAAGCACTGTCGGAAGAGCAACACATCCGTGAAGTGGCCAGTTTGATGAGCGGAGAGGAGATTACCGATTCAGCATTAAACAGTGCCCGGGAGCTGATTGGGAGAAGCAATTGAATTCCGGAATTCTGAATATCCGGTACTTTGAATATTAAGGACAGTACAATTGATATATGGCATCAATGTGCTTCAGGAGTCGGTTTTTTGGGTTTTTGAGCTGTGGACCTGTGGGTCTGTGGGGTTTTGGAATAATGGAATAATGGAGTAATGGAGTAATGGAGTAGTGGAGTAGTGGAGTAGTGGAGCTGGAGCCTTAGAGCCTTGATCACTAAATGATTATTGAAAAGTGTGTTCCCTTATCTGATGAAGTTAGGGAATACTCTGTTGACAACTGCAGGGCAAGAGAGTCCATCAATGTTAACCCAAGAGAATCTTTCTTCAATTCTTCAAGATTATCGGGTAATCCAATTCCATTGTCCATGATCTCCAATTTTATTCTTTTATCCATCATTCTTTTCAAGGAGATCGAGACTTTTCCTTTATCAAGACCTTTGAAAGCATGTTTAAAGATATTGGTCATCACTTCATTTACGATCAATGAAATCGGGAGGGCTTTATTGACCCGAAGTTCGATCTCTTCACAATGAAAATCAATCTCAACATCGGTATCTATCTGCATGGTATTCCGAACATTCAGAACCAGAATTTTGATTCGATTTGTTAAGTCCAGTTTTTCAAAATTCTGGGATTGATAGAGCTGTTCATGCATACTTGCCATGGCATGAATTCGGCCCACGCTATCGGTTAGCCTCTCCACGACCTCACGATTATTCTCATTCATCGATTGAAGCTGCAATAAGCCTGTGATTGCTGATAAATTATTTTTTATACGATGGTGAATTTCGGAGAGAAGTACTTCCTTTTTTTTCAGGGAGCCTTCCAATTGCTGCAGTCGTAAATGTTTCTCTGTAATATCTCTTGAGTTGGCTACATAACCACGCACGGCCGGATCTTTTGTCAAATTTGTCACCGTTGCTTCAAGCCATCTCCAATTTCCATTTACATCCTTAAACCTGAATGGTTTAAGCAGAACTTGTTCTTTGTATGCCAGCTCTTTGAAAGCTGAAAATGTACGTTCAACATCATTTTCGTGAATGAAATCGAGCGCACTTTTCCCAATCATCATTTCGGGGCTAATTCCCAAAACCTTGAATTTAGTTGGGCTCACATACTTGTAAACGGCTTCTTTATCCATAATAGAGATCATATCTGACCCATCCTGGATTAAAGCTTTAAACCGGCGTTCACTTATCTGAAGGTCTTCTTCTGCCTGTTTACGGTTGGTCACATTCTGGCTGAATCCATAAAACCGGACACACTCTCCATTTTCAAATTCAGGCTCTCCGGTAGCCCGAATCCACCGTTCATCTCCCTTGCCGCTGATAATTTTCAATTCAATATCAAAAGGAATGAATCGTTGAATGGCATCTTCAGCTGCTTTTGCAAACGTATCTCTGTGAAATCCCTCCTTAAAGAGCATTACTGTACTCTCCACATCCGGCTCATAATCCGGGCCAAACCCGTGAACTTCTTTTGTCATGTCTGACCAGTGGAGTTCATCATTGATCATATCATACTCCCAAGTACCGATTCTGCCCAGGCTATACGCCTTTTCCACTAATTCACGATTCTCTTTTACTTTTTCACGTGTCAATATACGGTCAATTTTGGCAGCCAGATTATTGGCAATGGAATCTGCCATCATCTGATAATCTTGAGTATCCGAAACTTTTTCGTGGAAAAATATTTTTAAGAGAAGTACAGATGATTGATCTACGGTACCGGTACCCTCAACCTTCCAAATACTTTTGGTGTAATTTGGGGTTCTGATGGCAATATCGTTAAATCGGATTTCAGCCTCAATCGGATCGGACTCAATCCATTCATTAGAAATGACATCAATTGATTGCTGGATAAGTTCCTCGACTGTAAGGTCGTCTTCATCGATAACCGATAGCTTAAAAAACAGGCCTATCTGATGTTTTAACCGATTCCGCAGATGCTCAATGGTCGTTGAAATCTCAGGTGTCATTTATCTGTAGGTTTTTTAACTGTACGCCCGGAAGGATTTGAACCCTCAGCCTTCTGATCCGAAGTCAGACGCTCTATCCGGTTGAGCTACGGGCGCATTACATTTTCAGCAATCTTTATAACCGCTCATGACATTCGGACATATCCGTTTGGTTTTATCCGATGTCTGATATCAAAAATAAGATAACAAAGATAGTCAGAAATTGATTGTGCATCAACAGGGAGTTCGGTAATCTGAATCTGTGGAAATTGAATTTTGATTGATAAATTTTACAATTTCTTGCTTTATATTCGATTTTTTATTGTTTTATAGAGTTGATTTAAATAACCTACAGATATATCCACAACTCTTTTGGGTCGACTCAACAGAATGATTCAAAAATGGATAAAGGGTTTTACCGGGAGTAATCTACTTATAACTTTGACAAATCAGAGGCCATAACATGTCTAAATTATCACGTAAAAATTTTATTAGAAACAGTGCATTGGGATTTGCAGGGCTAACCATGGCTCCATTCAAATCCAGAGCAAATTCAAAATTTACAGAGCTTGAACAGAAGGAGTGGAAGAAGAAATTTTCAGCAAATGATCATATCCGGGTTGGAGCGATTGGAATGGGTATTATCGCACATTTTAATGTCCCGACCGCACTTATGGTACCGGGAGTTGAACTTGTAGCCGTTGCAGATGCTTTCGACTCCAGATTAACTCGTGCGAAGGAAGTATTTGGAGATCATCTGTTTACAACACGGGATTATCGTGAGATTCTTAGCCGGGATGATATCGATGCGGTGATCATCAGTACCCCCGATCACTGGCATGCCACAATGGCCATTGATGCATTGGCTGCCGGAAAGCATGTGATCTGTGAAAAACCGATGGTACAAAAAATAGAAGAAGGATTGCAGGTAGTTGAAGCTCACCGTCAAAGTGATCGCGTTTTTCAGGTTGGGAGTCAGTTCGGAAGTGATATCATCTTTCATAAAGCGGCCGAACTATACAGATCCGGTGCGATTGGAAAATTGAATCAGATTGTCGCCAACTATAACCGTAACTCCTCTCTCGGTGCATGGCAGTACACAATCCCTGATTTTGCAAATCCCAATAATGTTGATTGGGATGCCTTTTTGGGAAATGCGCCACAACGGCCATTTGATCCTACCCGCTTTTTCCGATGGAGAAACTATGACGACTACGGCACCGGTGTACCGGGAGATCTGTTTGTTCACCTCTTTACCGGAATTCACACGGTAATCAATTCCAAAGGCCCTAAAATGGTCTCCGGATTCGGTGGGATCAACTCTTGGTATGATGGAAGAGATGCAGAGGATTTAGTCTGTGGACAGTATCAATACCCTGAAACGGAGGCACATCCGGAATTTACCTGTGTATTGCAGAGTAACCTGGCCGATGGCGGCGGTTCCGGTACCCGGTTCCAGTTTATCGGTGATGAGGGATCCCTTGAGATAGAGCCCGGTTCAGCTGTTCGCCTGAACAGAGTTCCGCGATCAGAACCCAGTGTCAACAATCTGGTAAACGGATACAATTCCGTTTTCACATTTGCAGAAGCCGATCAAAGACGGGTTGAAGAGCAACTGAGAAGTGAAGAGCAGAGCAAAGTAAATAATCCAAGAAATATGGAGCAAAGTGAAGAGTTCCGGGCTCCAAGCGGATATGATATGCGGGTCGACCACTACGTGCATTTCTTTGATTCAATCAGAAATGGGGCACCTCTGGTTCAGGATCCCTCCTTTGGTTTCCGGGCAGCGGCACCGTCACTACTGACCAACATCAGCTTGAATGAAAATCGGGTATTGAGCTGGGATCCGGAAAATATGAGGGTCGTGTAATAAAATAGGCCGAGGGCAGGGGAAATTCATTTTTTGAGTATTCCTCTCCCCGACACCTATTGTAAGATTACTTTATTACACATCACAAATGCGAACACCTTGATTCAGTGCTTCCATCGGATCATCCCAAGTCGGTATAAACTCCTGCCCAACGTAGCCATCGAAACCGGTATCAGCGATGGCTTCCATGATGGCGGGATAGTAGAGTTCCTGGGTCTCATCGATCTCATTTCTGCCCGGAACACCCCCGGTGTGATAATGCGAGAAATAGTCGTGATAGTCGCGGATGGTTCGAATCACATCACCTTCCATGATTTGCATGTGATAGATATCATACAGGAGTTTGAAATGATCAGAACCAATTCGGTCCACCAGTTCAACCCCCCATTTTGACGTGTCACACTGGTAATCGGCGTGATCCACCTTACTGTTCAGCAATTCCATGCATACAATTACATTGTGTTTTTCAGCAGTACTCATGATTCGGCTGAGTCCTCTTTGACAATTTATCCATCCGGTTTTATCATCGATGCCATTTCTGTTGCCGGAGAAAGTAATAATCTGCTTGAATCCTGCTTCAGCCACCAGCGGGATCACCTCTTCAAATGATTCCACCAGTTCATCGTGGAGATCAGGGTTATTCCATCCTCTCTCTATTCCAAGGCCTGCTCCCCAGGGCATGGCGCAATCAAGGTTGTATTTTTTCAGGAGTGGCCATTCATCCGGACCGACAAGTTCAATAGACGTAATCCCGATTTCATTGGCAGCAATGCATAAATCCTCCAGGGGTATATTATTATATGGCCATCTGCAGACGGAATGATTAATTCTGCCGGTGAGCCCTTTTTCCTCAAGGACTTTATCCGCTGCATCCATTCCTTTAAACATCCCAAAGAGTGCTGTGGATCCGGCAAGTGTTCCAATTCTACCGAGTGCTTTACGTCGTGAAATACTCATAATCGTTTATTTTGTTTATAAGTTTAGTGTGGTAAACAACCAAGTCAATAAATTCCTGATCACTCAAACAGCCTATAATACTCTACTGCTGCTATCTCATTCAGAATATGCTAAAATTTGGGCTACTTTATTTGGGTTTTTTATTCAGTAATACTCTGAATATAGTCTCTGCTGCGTGGAACTCTGGATACTACGTCTTCTGTCTCGTCTTCAATGTAGAAAAATTCAATATTTGAATGTTGTGCAGCTCTTAATAACCGTTCGAAATCTATTTGTCCGGTCCCCAGTTGAACATCATACTCGGCCGGGGCTCCGCCGGAATAGTCATGCTCTGCTCCTTTTTTCAGATCCTTTAAATGAACAAGGGTAAATCTATCCGGATATTTTTCCAGTAATTGAACAGGATCATGGCCCGGCTGAGCTACCCAGAATGTATCGAGCTGAAAATTCACATAATCAGGATTGCTATTTTGAACCATATAATCGAAAAGTGTACCCTCGCCATAAGGCCTGAATTCGTATCCATGGTTGTGATAACTGAATGTAATATTTTGATCCTTTAAATATTTTCCTGCGGCTTCAAAATCTTCAATCGCTTGCCGTGCATCCTCGATATCGAACGGAGATTCGTGAGGAATCCAGGCGACGCGAACAAAAGAGGCTCCAAGTATCGCAGCTTCTTCAGCGACTCTTTCTGTGTTATTGACCAGATTGTCGTAACTCACGCCATAAGACGTGCAAATCAATCCCCTTTCATCCAGAAGTGTTCTCATTTCAGATGCGGACCTACCAAACAAATTTGAGAATTCAATATTTGTAAAACCCATCTCCCTGATCATATCGAGAGTTCCCGGAACATCGTCAGCGAATTGATTCCGGAATGTATAGGAAACAATTCCCGGATCGGGCAGTAAGGCTTCCCCTTCAGTGTTCTGTGCAGCGGTGTATGCAGGATTGAATAGGTCTGCCAGTAAACAAATGAGTAACAAGGGTAAGAATGGTTTCATTTTGGTGTGTGGTTTGATGTTTTGTTTAATGGATTTAAAGCTCTGCCTCAATACGCTTAAGCCAATTCTTGGATCGCTCAAGAAGTTCCACTTCTGCATCAGTATTATTCAGTCGATCAAGAAGTATATCTGTAGATATCATTTCCTCAATGATTAGAAGTCTGACAAACTCAGTATCCTTTTCCCGAAATGCGATCAATTTACTTGCCGCTAAGTCATGAGCCTCTATACACCAACCAATATTATTTTTAGTCATATTACTTTGTACTTGAACGGTTCGATTTTTCCAACCATCCGGTAGTTTTGCGGCTTCAATGGACACCCCGTGCACATAAAAACTGTGAGTCTGATGAAACATTGAATTTTCTCCAAGTGCCCCATCAATTTTATCAACAGTTTCAGGTTTATTTTTCGGAGTTAAATCCACTTCAATCGATCGACGAAGCTCTTCGTGTGCTTGTGGATATTCGCCAAGTATAGCTTGAGATCCAAATATGATCAGTTCATCATCACCTGAAACATCACATGCAGCCCGAATGGCGTGTTCTAGTTGTTCTCTATTCATTCGATAACCTCCTCCATTCTTTTCGTTCTGAGTCATTTAGAATAGGCCAAAAAGGCATTGATTGGCGCAAACGAACTGAACGTTCTGACTCTGACATTAGAAACTTTTTGAGTCGTTGTATCGGCATACTTTTTAAAATGTGAAGCCATTCAGAAAGCTCTTTTTTTTCGCCACCGGAAAGATTAGATATTTTGGATTCCAAGTATTCAATTGCCCTACCGATGATCGAGGGATTCTGTTGGATTAATTCCACCCAATTTTCAGCTTGATCTATAGAATATGCATCCACATACTCATGATTAAATTTTGGGGTTAAACGACCTGTATATGATTCAAGAAGAGTAGATGGGGCTACACCATAAATGATGATCAGATTTCCTTTTGTAAGGTATGGTTTCGTCTCCAAATCGGCTAAAGTAACTCCCCGGATATCCACTGTAACATCAACATTTTGTTCAATCTGTTTTTCTAAAATCAGCGACCTGAATTGTTCTACTATTGAATCAACTTTTTTAAGAGGTCCTGCAATTGCAAGTTGGACTGGATCACCATATTGATCCGTTCCTTCAGCTGCCGAGCCAAACATCCATACAGACGTTGGTTGAGGATTTAATTTATCAGCTAAATCTTTTAGTTCAGACTGAAAATTTTCAAACCGTTTTTTTTCAGCTTCAAAGAGTTGTCGAATACTGTTATACAGTGGGAAGTCTGTTCTAACTTCAATTCTCTGATAGCGACCCCTTCCATTATAAGTCAACAGACCGGATTCCACCAAACTTGAGACCGTATCATAAACACCTTGTTTAGATAAACCAGTGCGTTTGATTAGCTGAGAGTGGCTAACCGATTCCTGGGAAAGCAATAATTGGCGAAGAACCAGTACATGACCTTTTCTACCCAGAATTTCTGTCAGGGGTGTTTTTAGCGAGCTATATGTACTGTTTTCAGTCTTCATAATGGTTTGATTTCTCATTATAAAGTCTGAAATATAATTATATAAGTCAATAAAAATTGACCATTGTCTATTATTATTGACTAATGTCAAAATATTTTGACGGATATTACTGATTTCAATGATTAATATATTTTAAACTATACCCGAAAAGGTATAATTGAAGTTATTATTGCTTTTTTATACCCGATCAGGTATAATTAAGAAGAAGTTTGTAAATTTATACCCGATCAGGTATATCATGAATGTAACTAATGAACTTATCGTTTTTGTCAAAACCCGTCGCGAGCAGCTTGGACTAACCCAGCAGGAATTGGCAGATCGGGCAGGAGTAGGGCTACGGTTTGTTCGGGATTTGGAGCAAGGCAAAGAGAGCCTGCGGCTCGACAAAGTGAACCAGGTGCTTGCTCTTTTTGGACATAAAATGGGGCCAATTAAAGTAGAGGATCGTGATGAGTTATAGGAAAGCTGACATCTATGTTCAAGAAACAAAAGCAGGGGTACTTGAGGAGTCTGATGCCGGTTATCGGTTTCAATACGATTCTGATTATATCACAAAAAAAAACGCTCAACCTGTTAGTCTGACACTGCCATTTCAAGAAGAACCGTATGAATCCAACGTTCTTTTCCCATTTTTTGATGGACTCATACCGGAAGGCTGGCTTTTGGATGTGGTTGAAGATACATGGAAGGTAAACCCTAAGGACCGTATGGGACTTTTGCTGGTGAGTTGTCGCGATACCATTGGGAATGTAAGTGTGAGGGAAACATGAGCAATTGTTTGATTTGTGCAAATTCGGTGGAAAATGGTCGGCACTATCACGCCAAGTGTCTGCAAGATTTGTTTGGGAGTAAAGAACAGCCGGTCTTAGAAGTAAAGTTGGATCAATTAAACGAGCTGGCAAAGAAATCTGTCCATCAGAGGGTTACTGTCCCCGGTGTTCAGACCAAGTTATCGCTGGAAATAGATCGTAAGACTGAATCTGCGGATAAGCTGACAATTGTAGGCCTATGGGGACGATTTATTTTGAAACCTCCATCAAAAAGATGGCCGGAATTGCCGGCAAATGAGCATTGTACGATGATGCTCGCAGAGGCAGCCGGACTCGAAACGGTTCCCTATGGTTTAATTCATCTTGCATCAGGAGAACTCGCATATATCACTAAACGAATAGATCATGATGACAACGGGTATAAATTTGCTATGGAAGATATGTGTCAGCTTACCGGACGGTTGACCGAAGACAAATACAAGGGATCACATGAGCAAATTGCGAAAATCATAAAACAATTTTCAGCGAACCCATTATATGATCTGACGCGTTTTTACGAATTGGTTCTTTTTTCTTTTATAACAGGAAATGGGGATATGCACTTGAAAAACTTTTCACTTTTTAAAGATCCTGTAGTCGGGTGGAAGTTATCAGCCGGCTATGATTTGTTGAATACCCGACTGGTAATTCCGGAAGAGAAAGATCCGGATGAACTTGCTCTAACACTCGCCGGCAAGAAGAGTAATTTTAATTCTGATTCCTTTGATGAATTCGGCAAAACCATTGGTTTGAACCCTAAACAGATTCAAAACATCAACAAGGGCTTGCTTAGTAAACGAAATTCGTTTCTACAGACCGTTGAAAAATCATTTTTATCGGATGAAATGAAGGGATTGTATAAGCAGATTCTTGAGACAAGAATTCAAGTATTAAATTAATTTTATCCCAACATTATGGCAGAGCACTCAAAAGATACGGTTGATGTTGAACTTAGACAGGGAGGAATGCTTGAATTTCAAAGGACCGGGAAATATCCTGAATATCTTATCGTGAAATCAAAGAAATGGGGGCGCAGATGGAAAAAAGACATCAGTGGGGATCAAAAAGGGGGAGTACTTCATGTGAAGAGGAAACCGATGTATACCTACCGGATAACAGATGGTGAAGTTTCCATTTTTGATATGGATGGAAATGCGGTTGAGATAGACACCTATTCGATTATGATGGTTGATTGATTTCTACACTGATAGTATGCCTTTTAAAGTAATAATTTCAACGTTTTTTAATCCATCCTTTTTGAGGATTCCAATTTGAATCCATCTCTTCACCATTTTTAAGTTTCAGGTTTAATGGCCAAATAAAACGGGAAATGTCTTCTGAAACCTCTTTTAACGTTTCCGGTACATTTTCGATTCCCGCTTTTTTTCTGAAAGCATTCCATTGAGCTATTTTGCTGTTATCTGAATAAAATGCTTCTGTTAGTGCAGTAGGTGGTTCTTTAGGCAAATCGGTTTTCCGTCTTTCAAAAGTTAATTCAATGGCTTTTTGCAATTTTCTTCCTTCAAAATCTTGATTGTGCATTAAATACCAAATATCGTAGAAATCTTTCATTCGGCTGTTAGCCAAATCCAGATAAACCATAGCTTGGTACTTTTCAGCTATAGCACTATCAAGGGTATAAGCTAAGAGTTTCAGAGGTTCACCATCAAGCAATACCGGATATTCTATCCATATTGGTGCCGGGGAGATCACATCACCAAATCCGATATCTATCTGCATTGGAATTTTTGCATTCCCAAGTTTTCCCTGAAATTTAATTCGTACCCCTTTATATGATTGATTCTCACGAATCTCTTCGCCTGTCACCGTAATGGGTATAAACACTAGCCCATCCTCTTCAACTTCTATCTCACAGCAATCTTTTACCATTTGTTCTAATTGTTCAATATCTTGAGCTTTTTCTCCTGATAAATCTATATCACGAGTTGGCCGAATTGCACTTATACCTGTGGATCGTAACAATAATGCACCTTTAAGAACAAACTGTTCGGCATATTTCGACTGACTCATTCTGAGCAGAAATTTTTCCATTCCATAGTATTGCAGTAGCTCCATGAATGGCCTATTCGTTTCTCTCGCAGTATTCAACAGCCGTGAATGAACGGATTGGGCTATTTTTGTTTTTTTATCCATGGCCAATAGCCTCCAGATACGGTTTAATTACCCGTTCAACTTTGCACAGTTTAGCATACATCAGGATTTCACGATAGGTTGCTTTACCATCATTAATTCCACGTTTCAGGGCTTCAATAGCCACATCAAGACCAATTTGATTTCGAAATTTGAAACAGTCTGCGATGGTCTTGGCCGGATTAAAAACCTTTATTTCAACTCCATCCATGAAATGGTTTTGAAAACCACTGTTTATGGTTTCTTCTGAAAAGCGGTACACCTTAAGCGGAGGATAGTCGAGTTCCGGCTGCCAACTTGATCGAGGAAGGGCAATATGTATCTTGTGTGGAATTTCATTCGTCATCTCATGGATTGAAAGAGCTGAAATCAGGCAGATTCGTGCTTCCGGTATTTTCTTTGCCACAATAACCAGATCCGGATTACTCAGCGGTTCATTTTCTGTAAGCCGATATACTCCCCTCTGTATAGCTGTCACTATTCCTTCATCTCTCATATGATACAGAGTGCGTCGGTGTACTCCGGCATCCAGCACTTCTGAAGTACACAGAACACCGTCTCGCTTTTTAAAAAGCCTTACCGCTTCCTTAATTTTTGAATCTGATACATACATAATGTGGACAATTACCTATACATTTTTGTATAAGTGTATAGATTTTTGTCCATATATGCAATAGAAAACTATTCTATTCAAAAGCCCCTTTCCAGGCCTCCACAATCATCACCATAGCCAGTGTATCCAATTCGCAGTAGCTTAACAAGGCGTTAAATACAGCGTCTCGCTCTTCCCGGGATACATCATCAAACTGCATTCGGGCATAAGCCATCATAGCACTACCTCCATCTGCGATGAACTCTTCACCGGTTTCGTAATCCGGTAAGTTTTCAAAATTAATGGGTGGCAGCAGCTTATATGGATCTATCGCTCGTCCATTCCCATCTACCCGGTACCAGATCTGATCATAGAAATTCTTGCCTTTATAAGGCCGGGTGTATTTCTCCTTTAACCTTTTACTGGTATTTAAAATGGCCGGCAGTACTTTTTTGATGCTGATGGAACCTTTAAAATCTTTGTGGTAATGATACTGTTTGATCAGTTTATGCAGGTCTACCATCTCCCGTTCCCCACCCCGGATGATCATCTGAATCCATTCAATGAGCTCATCTGCATTTTCAACTCGGTCGCGATCATTTAAAAGCTGATTCATTACTTCGGTCAGAAGTGTGTTTTCGAAGTGCGTGTATTGAAAGATCGTGCCGTCATCTTTGTCTAACGCTGATTTCAACTGCCGAATACACTCATAATTGGGAAAAGATCCACGTTCACGATCTATCCACTCGGCAGAATGGGTGACGGACCCATCTTCCTGCATGGTGTGAACTGAAAACTGAAAAGCGAGTTGTTCGTAGGGCCTTCTCCCTTTCAAAAAGGGAATAGCAAGACGCAGTGCTTCAAAGTCCAGAAAGTGGAGGGGGTATTGCCAGCTATTCATCTCTTCGTACAACGGATTCAAAAGAACTTCATCATCAGGGATTCCTCCTGTTTCAATCAGGATCTGAACGGTTTGGCGCTCTTTTGATTCCCAGGCAGCATGTTTTGAGGTAATTCCTTCCGAACCGGCTGGCAGATCATCCATAGTCACATCTTTGAGCTGATAAATCCCCTTCTCCATCATGTTTCCGTAGAAACTTCGGCCGTTCCACAGATCAAAAATGTGAGGCTCCTGAAAATCATCATCGTCCCATCCCAATGCGGTTTTCCAGCAGGTTACAAATCCACTCTTTTGGCCCTCCATTAGCTTATCAAGGGGTACTCGAAATTCACAGCCTCTGCATTTGTCACCAATGGCTATCGGAAACTGCTCATCCTGTATATAGTGATTAGCCAGTGTATGCATCCAATCCGAAAAATTGAGCTGCTGAAGGGGTGTCTTATTGACTTCTGATATGGCATTCCCGTCCAAAATAGTTGCGACAGCCTCGGATACATCCACTCTCTTCAGAATCGACTCACCCAGGTCATCCGGTGTAGTGCCGGGCTTTAGTCTAATTTCTTTACGTCCATTCTCATTTTCCACCACCCGAAACCGCTGATACAACCCTTCCACCGTTGTCACAGAATCCTTATTTACAAGCATCAGGTATGGTGTGATATTCCAATCAGGGTGGGCATTGCTCATCACCCAGTATTGAAAAGCCACATCATACAAGTAGGGGAGCCAGGCTGATTTGATGGTTCCGTTTTGGTTGAAGAACTCTTCCTCACTACTCCATGATTTTGCTTTCACTTCAACCAGATTGATGTCATTTCCCACTTTATCAAAAACATCTACTCGGATCAGGAACTTGTCATTATATGTGATTGCCGGTTCATAGAGCGTAACGTTCTCCTTTTGCAACTCTTCATTAGTTTGAGCAATCGCATCGGCACTGTTCAGGGTTTCAATTGCACGGCCACCCGGATGCATCATGCAGGCCAGTTCGCCAACCTGCATCCCACCCTCAGCCAAAGATTGCAGAAACTCATCTTCATCTTTTACACTGGGATACACATCTCTCTTTGCATAGTAGAGGCGTGAGGCACATTCTCTTGAGATGTTGAAGAGAGATTTGGTGAGATAGCGCTGTTTTGTGTTCATGTTAAGATTGATTTGCAATAGTTGAACTCTCCGGTAATTCAGGAGTGATGTTTATTGGTACTCATCATTTAAAATTTGAGTAGGCCATTTTTCGCAAGCAGATAACTTAAGGCTAGCATGGGCTTTTTTGTTTTTATTTTTTACCACCACCTTTAGGAGGTTTTCCCGGCTTTCTTCCCTTACCCTGCCCTGGTGGGGCTAGCCGTGTAGTCGGTTTTTTCGATTACGATGATTGATTAAAAAGTATGCTACTTTTTGTAGGCTTTGCCCTGCTCTGTAAGCCTGTATTTTTGATGTTTACTTTTCGGTTTACTCGGGATGGTGTATTCAATCAAGTTCGCTTCAAAGGCCGGCTTCAGATAGTTTTCCCTAAAATTCTTACGGTCATTTAGGTCTAATTTTTCCATTATTTCGTCCCGATGCATTTCACCTTTTAATACAGAAATGAGTTGAATAACATGGGGGGTATCATGGGGGGTA